>CALMOR010000192.1:15631-20911 GCA_937872165.1 uncultured Burkholderiales bacterium
GTCCGAGACCGGCCGCTACGATGTCCTGCCCGCCAATCGCGAGCTGGCGGGCGCCGAGCTCGACCTCGTCGAGATGGATTCTCGCGAGACGCGGTTGAAGGCCGCCCTGTCTCCGCACCTCGCCGACTACGACTTCGTGCTGATCGACTGTCCGCCGGCGTTGTCGCTGCTGACGCTCAACGGCTTGACAGCGGCCCACGGCGTCATCATCCCGATGCAGTGCGAGTACTACGCGCTCGAAGGGCTCTCCGACCTCGTGAACACCATCAAGCAGGTGCATCGCAATCTCAATCCGGAGCTCGAGATCATCGGCCTGCTGCGCGTCATGTTCGACCCGCGCTCCACGCTCGCCAATCAGGTCTCGGCGCAACTGGAATCGCACTTCGGCGACAAGGTCTTCAAGACGCTGGTCCCGCGCAACATCCGTCTCGCCGAAGCTCCGTCCTACGGCATGCCGGGCGTCGTGTTCGACAAGTCGAGCAAGGGCGCACAGGCCTACGTGGCGTTCGGCGCCGAGATGGTCGCGCGCTTCAGGGCCGCTCCCTCGGGCGCCGCGCCCCTATTTCCCCTTCGGACGGACGAGCCATCGCGATGAACAAGAGAAAGGGCCTGGGACGTGGCCTCGAGACGTTGCTCGGCGCGTCCGACACGCCGAAGCAGGGCGAAACCTCGTCGTTGCCGCACGTCCTTCCGCTAGCGCTGCTGCAGCCGGGCAAGTACCAGCCGCGCACCCGCATGGACGAAGGCGCGCTCGCCGAACTGGCGGAGTCGATCAAGACCCAGGGCATCATGCAGCCGGTGCTGGTCCGGAGCGTCGGGGGCGATCGCTACGAGATCATCGCCGGCGAACGCCGCGTACGCGCGGCGACGCTCGCGGGGTTGAGCGAGGTACCGGTGCTGGTTCGCGACGTGCCGGACGAATCGGCCGCGGCGATGTCGCTGATCGAGAACATCCAGCGCGAAGACCTGAACCCGCTCGAAGAAGCGCAAGGTGTCCAGCGCCTGATCAACGAATTCCATCTGACGCACGAGGACGCCGCGCGCGCCATCGGGCGTTCGCGCAGCGCGACCTCGAACCTTCTGCGGCTCATCAACCTAGCGAAGCCGGTGCAATCGATGCTGATGGCCGGCGACCTCGACATGGGTCATGCGCGAGCGCTGCTCGCGGTCGACGCCGCGACGCAGATCACGCTCGCCAACCAGATCGTCGGCAAGCGCCTTTCGGTGAGGGACTCGGAGCGACTCGTCGCGAAGGTCGGCGCGGACTTCGTGTTGTCGCACTCGAGCCCTTCGCAGCAGGCAGGCAAGGAGCGCCGCGGCAGCGACGTCGCTCGACTCGAGACCGAGCTGTCCGACCTCCTGGCGACGAAGGTCGAGATCCGGATGCGCAACAAGGGCCGCGGTCAGGTGTTGATCGACTTCGGCGATCTCGACCAGCTCGACGGCGTGCTCGCCGCCATTCGCGGGGGCCGGACCGATTAGTCGCGCATGAAGCGGATCTGCGTCGTCCGCGTGCCGTGCTTCGATTCGATGTGGATGTCGAGCGTGCCGCCCTTCTCGACCGCGGCGATGGCCCGTTCGATGGCCGCCAGCAGGTGGGGGTCGGCGAGCCCTTCGAGGTCCTCGTTGAACGTCATGCCGTCCCTCGACGACGTCCCGACGTCGGCCGCGTCGTTCGCGGAGACGACATCGATGCTCTCGAAGCGGATCGTCGACGCGTCCGCGAGCAGGATCTCCTCGGCCGTCTCGCCGTAGGCCTCGTCGCGCCGCGCCGCGATCTCCTGCCCCGGCGCCAGGACCTGCACCACCCGCATCCGCGACGACAGCGTCAGTTCGTTGAGCGCCGCCGAGTCGAGCTGGCTCTCGGCGGCGACGATGAGATCGCCGTGCTCGATCGACAGCGGCACGATGCCGAGCCTGCGTGCGGCGCTCGCGGAAACTGCCCGGATCGCGTCGTCGGACACCGTGAAGTTGGCGAGCGACACGAAGTGATGCCCCATCTTCTTCGCGTGGATCTTGTTCAGCGTGTCCGCATCGACGACGCCCATGTCGATCAGGATCTGGCCGAGCGGACGACCGCGGTTGGCACGCTGGCGGGACAGCGCGATCTGCAGCGCTTCGGGCTGGACCGCTCCGAGCTCGATCAACGCCTCGCCGAGGCGAAGACTCGGCTTGGTCTTCTGGTGAGCGAGCGCTTCCTCGAGCTGGCGAGGCGTGATCAGCCCTTCCTCGATCAGATAGTCGCCGAGCACGAGCTTGCGCATCTCCTGCTGCTTCTCGACGGCGGCCTGCAGTTGCTCCTCGCTGACCGCGTTCTCCTCGACCAGCACGCGCCCGATCGGGTCGCCGGCCTGGAAGTAGGCGATCGCGGACTCGGGCACGAAGACGCGCTCGAGCTGATCGCCGGGACGGCTGAAGTAGAGGAACAGTCCGATCGTGTTCCGCACGTAGCCCGACGTGTTGCCGGACTCGATCTCGTGATCGGAGAACTCGACGTTGTAGACGTGCACCTGCGACGACGACAGCGTCGCATCGACGTTGCCCAGCGCCGAGACGTCGATCGGTCGTGCGGCGACCGGGTCGACCAGTCGCAGGCGCTTGAAGCGCGCATTGCGAACGACGATCTTCGACGGATAGCGGGGATGACCGGGATGCGGACGAAAGACGAGATGTTCGTCGCGTCCCGTGAAACGCAGCAGCTCGCCCTTCTCGACGGTGCCGTCGGTGAACTCGATTTCGCACGGCTCGGGCAGGCCGTCCTTCGAATCGAGGCGCAGGTGAGCCGGCTCGGGCCAATGGATCGTCAGGTTTTCCGAAGCGTCCGTCCGGGTTTGGTTCATGAGTGGTCGCGATGGGAAGACCGCGAGAGAGACTGGGGGCCGCGACAGTGCGGCCGGAGAGCGCAGGAGCCTACCGCGCTATTCGCCGCGCGACCATCGGTCCATTCCGTACCGGCAGCAAGGATTTTATAGGGCCCTCCGCCGCGAGAGGGCCCATCGGCACGGCACCTCATCTGTTGGTGTGCGCCGTTTGACGCATGCCTCGTTAAAAAAGTATCATTCCGCGGCTTTGCGTTTGGCGAACGAGGCGCCCTTACGAAGGCACGCCGCGCGGCAAGAACAACAGCGAGCGGGTCGTCGGCGCGATGGTCAAGGCGGTTTCCCTGCAGGCGGTGATGACACTCCTTGTCGCCGCACTCGCGGGACTCCTGGGAGGAGTCAACGCGGCGTCGTCTGCGGCACTCGGCGGCCTGGCCTGCGTGGTACCGAACGGGTTGTTCGCGCTGCGGCTCGCGTTCGCGGCGCGCCGGCCGGGCGGTGCGACGATGCAGAGCTTCTTCATCGGCGAGTTCGTGAAGCTCGCGGCGACGGTGCTGATCCTCTTCATGGTCGCGAGAACCTACCGCGACCTGAACTGGCTGGCCCTCATCGTCGGCTTCATTGCGGTATTGAAAAGTTATTTCCTGATGTTCCTGTTCGCGCGCCGCGACGCTTGACGCGGACCCGATCGACACGATACTTGCGAGCGACAAGCGTATGGCGAGCGAAAGCCTGACGACCGAGCATGCCCCGACGGCATCGGAATACATCGTTCACCATCTGACGCATCTGACGTCCGGAGTGCAGAAAGGACCGTTCGACCTGTCGGTCGTCAACGTCGACACGCTGATCTGGTCGATCGGCATCGGCGTGCTCGGCAGCCTGCTGATGTTCCTCGGCGCGCGTCGGGCCACCTCGGGCGTCCCCGGCCGCTTCCAGGCGATGGTCGAGATCGTCGTCGAGATGGTCGAGGACCAGTCCAAGTCCATCGTCCACGGCAACCGTGCCTTCATCGCGCCGCTGGCCCTCACGGTCTTCGTGTGGGTGCTGCTGATGAATTCGCTCGACTTCCTGCCGGTGGACCTGTTCCACAAGATCTTCGACGTCGTCGGCATGGAGCACGAGGTCGAGTACTTCCGCATCGTCCCGACGGCCGACCTCAACGGCACGCTCGGCATCTCGCTCGGCGTGCTGCTCCTCATGTTGTTCTACAACGTGAAGATCAAGGGTGCGATGGGATGGACGCACGAACTGTTCACGGCTCCCTTCGGCACGAGCAAGAATCCCTTGTTCGCGATTCCGCTCGGGGTCGTCAACTTCGCGATGCAGCTGATCGAGTTCGTCGCCAAGACGGTCTCGCTCGCGATGCGACTGTTCGGAAACATGTACGCAGGCGAGTTGCTGTTCATGCTGATCGCGTTGCTCGGCGCCACCTGGACCGGCTTCAACACGCAGTCCGTCCTGCTCGGCGGCGCCCACATCGTCGCCGGCTCGGCCTGGGCGATCTTCCACATCCTGATCGTGGTCCTGCAGGCCTTCATCTTCATGATGCTCACGCTGGTCTACATCGGCCAGGCACACGAAGGGCACTGAGACCGGTCGTCGTTTCTTCGCTTTGCCCTGAATAACTTCATTCAAAACTGTCCGTAGAGGAGTCGTCATGACGAACGTCGCACTGGTTGCACTCGCTTGTGGTCTGATCATCGGTCTCGGCGCCATCGGCGCCTGTATCGGCATCGGCATCATGGGAGGGAAGTACATCGAAGCATCGGCGCGCCAGCCGGAGCTGATGAACACGCTGCAGACCAAGATGTTCCTGCTCGCCGGCCTGATCGACGCGGCCTTCCTGATCGGCGTCGGTATCGCCATGCTGTTCGCGTTCGCCAACCCGTTCAAGTGACCTTCGAAGCCGTTCGTTCGCCGCACGCGCAGTGTTCATCGCCCGACTTCATCGCCTGACAGGACCAAGACCGTGAATCTGAATTCGACCTTCATCTTTCAGACCATCGTGTTCCTCATCCTCGCGTGGTTCACGATGCAATTCGTGTGGCCGCCGGTGATGAAGGCGCTGGACGATCGCGCGAAGAAGATCGCCGACGGCCTCGCCTCGGCCGACCGCGCGAAGCTCGAACTCAACGAGGCGCACAAGCGCGTCGACGCCGAGCTCTCGCAGTCGCGCGCCGACAACCAGGTGCGGCTCGCCGAAGCCGAGAAGCAGGGCGCGCTGCTGATCGCCGATGCCCGCAAGGCCGCCGAAGCCGAGAAGGCTCGCATCCTCTCCGAAGCCAAGGCCGAGGCCGAACAGGAAGTGCAGCGAGCCCGCGATGCGCTGCGCGACCAGGTCGCCGCGCTCGCCGTCATGGGCGCCGAGCAGATCCTCAAGAAGGAGATCGACCCCGCTCGTCACGCGGCGTTGCTCGCCGAACTCAAGGCTCGGCTGTAGGCGACCATGGCCGAGATC
>CALMOR010000193.1:0-584 GCA_937872165.1 uncultured Burkholderiales bacterium
TCCTCCTGACCACATCATGCTAGTTGATGTGTCCGGAGAACTGGAGGAAGGCCACCGTGCTGCTTCCGAACCGCGCCGACTTTCGAGCGTTGCCGGGAACGCCCGAGAAGGAGGCGACGGCCTCCAAAGCGTTCGCTTTCTGGTCCGTTGCCATGCACGAGTGCTGCCACAGCTCCATGGCGAAGCACCGCCTTGATAGAGCCGAGGCTTATGCGAAGCGCTTCGGCGACGAGGCCTACGCCATGGAGGAGTTGACGGCCCAAATCGGATCGGCCGTGCTTGCAGCCGAGACCGGCGTGCCCATGAGCCAGGACGCGGCCCACCTTCAAGCTCACGCGTCGTATCTGCGAGGTTGGATCAAGGCCATCGAGTCCGACCCGATGGCCATCTTCACCGCGGCGAAGCAAGCTGATCGGATCGCCGACTACATGGCTGGCTTGCAGCGCGAGTGGAGCGCGGCCAGGTCCAACGCGGAATGGGTCGCCGAATACGACCGCTGCGCTTAGGCGCGCCCCGGCGGCCCTCACTCATCGCGGCGCCGTCTATGGCCAATCCCAATGGCGGCGCCGCGATGAGTGAGGGCC
>CALMOR010000193.1:594-44357 GCA_937872165.1 uncultured Burkholderiales bacterium
CTCGCGTTTGGCGCCTTCCCAACGTTTCGCGAGAAGCTCGATAAGCAAAGCGTTGACGCGAAGCCAAACGCGTCAGCTCACTAAATGTATTCTTGTGTTTTATCACATTAGCGCTAATTGCCAAATCGAATTGATCGGGGAAAGTTTAATGCGCGCAAACACCTTGGCATCTATTGACATATGCCGACCGTCTTGAGAGACCTATATGAACGATTGCTGCTCATCATTCATACGAGGTTTCAATGTCCGATACTCCGCGATTTCTAAAAACCTACTCCGACGATTGGGAGGATCCCCTGCCCATCGCTCTTCCCGAACCCGACGAGCCCAAGGGCCATGCGTTGGCCCTGGGTGGAGCTCTCGCGGACCGGTCGGCTCCCGCGGCGGCTGGGATTAGCGACGACGCGCGAGCGCCGCTCGCGGCGCTTGGGCCCCCGGCCGGTGGCTTGCGTTGGCCAAGCGGCTGAAAAGGCTATCCGAAGCGCGCGTCCGCTATGCCTTGCGGGACGGCAAAGGGGGGAATGCCCGCATGCTTGGATCGGCCCGAAAGGAGGGCTCCAAATGGCTGCTGTCGCTGGACCCCGGGCTTCTCCCCGCGCTGTCTGACGACTTCTCCTTCCCGGTCGACCCCTCCCGCCGCCGCCTGCTCAAAGGCGAGCTGGCGATGTGGATGCACGATTTCCTGGCGACGCATGAAAAGTTCGAGAGCGGTTTCAAGCTGGGCGACTTGGCCAAGCTATGCGGCTTTGAGGGCGAGCGAGGAAAGTTTTCGACGTTCCTGCGCGCCGCGATGGACGACGTCGTGGCGCGGGCCCCGGAGGTGGCCTCCGCCTACGAGTTGGAGCGCGTCAGAAGGAGCAGCCTCTCTTGGAAGCTGCGATTCGAGCCAGGCGCCGAGAAGAGGAAGTTCAGCATGCCCCGGGAGGCGCACGCCGCGCGAGCCGCGCAGGCGCGCGAGGAGTTGCCGGCGAGCCGCCCGGCCGGGGCCGCCGGCCGCGGGTTTCGCAAGCCTCGCGGCGGAGCGGCCTTGTGAGGCCGCATGCCGGGGCTGGGGAAAAAGACCGCGGGCCACACGCATAACCTATTGCGGCCACGGTCGCGGGCGCCGTGATCCAGCGGCAAGAGGCGCGCGGACCGCGCCCAATGCGGCTGCGGCCGCACTGCCCGCCGCTGGCGGGGGGGCCGCCCCCGCGGCCGTAATTGCCCTTCCACGAGCCGGGGCGGGGCGCGAGCCGCCGCCCAACGCCGTTGGCCGGCCGCGGGCCGGCGATCTATGTTTTTGTTTTTGTCTAAGACAACTACATAGAGTGGGCCCTGGCGCGGCAACGCGGGCCGGGTTTCGCTCCATCCACGGCCGGGTTTTTGGCGCCTTCGCTCCGCCCGAGACCGGGGATCGCGGCGCCGCCGGCCGGGGATTAAGGCATCCAAGACCGGGCAATGACTTCGCGCGCGGCAGCGACGACCGGGAAAAGCGGTGCCGTCAATGATGGCGGCTCGGTGGGGTCGAGGCGATCGCGGCCAGCACCGTCGCCGCGCCAATGCGGACGGCCTAAGCGGCTGCGCGCTAGGCTTGCAGACGAAGCCGGCGCCGGCAGCGCGGCTTGTGGATTAGACCGCGCGACACGACGAGCGCTGCTCTTTCGACAAAGCGATCGTCGGCGCGCGCCTTTGCAAAAATGACACGGCCGGGGGCGATGTTGAATATGCGGGCCCATTTCTGGTCAAGAATGGCGCCGGCTTCGGAGCGCGCCAGGACCCTCGCGCCGTCTCGCAAAGCGACAACACTTCGCCATTCATGCCCACGAGCAATGACGTCACTTCCCCGCCATCGAGCGCTTGGGTGCGCTTTCTGCGGTCTTACGGGCCAACTCCCAACAACACCACGCTGTTTGACGAATATGTCAGCGCCGCCCTGGGCAAGGCCAAGGTGCGCCCCATTCTTCTTTCAAGCCCGCTGCTTGACCAACTGAAAGCGCGAGCAGCCTCCGCAAGCGCCGGATCCATCTTGATCGCCGGAACCGCGGGCGACGGCAAAACCTACCATTGCCGCAGCCTTTGGACGGAGATGGGCGGCCAGGACAAGGAGTGGGCGGCGGCGACGACGTTGAAGGAGCTGCGCGTTGCCGATGGGCGGCTAGCGGTCTTTGTGAAGGACCTTAGCGAGCTGCCCAGCGGCGAGAGCGACCGCGCGCTCGCGATCTTGGAGCGCTCGGCGCTTGGCGACGACGACGAGGAGTTTGTCGTCATCGCGGCGAACCACGGCCAGATCCTCGATCGGCTCCGCGAGCTGGGAGCGCGGCAGGGCCGAGCGCATCCTCTGCGCAAGTCCATCCAGGACGCATTCCTGCTGCAATCGCCTCCCCCGGACCGGCTGGCGATTTTTGACCTGAGCCGGACCACGAGCCGCGACTCCTTGGAGGAGGTCCTCTCGGCCGTCGCCGGCCATCCGGAATGGGAGAATTGCGCGCGCTGCCCGCTCAAGGATGAGGGGCGAATCTGCCCAATCTTCGAGAACCGCAAACGGCTGCTGCGCGAAAGCGATGGCGGAAAGCTCCCGCGCAGGCTTGGCGACCTGGTGGAGGTGGCGCGGCTCAACGGATGGCATCTGCCCGTGCGCGATCTGCTCGCCCTCACGGCCAACATGATCTTGGGGCACCGCGACGCGAAGGAGGGGCTGATGGCTTGCTCCGACATCGCGCGGATCCAAGCGAATGGGGCGGAGGAGCGCGGAAGCCTGTATGCGAACATCTTCGGAGCCAATCTGCCTCGGCTTCGCGCGATGGACCGCGCCGTTTTCAGGGCTCTCTCCTCGTTTGGCATTGGCGAGGAGACCACCAATGTCGCCGATGGCCTGCTCGTCTATGGACGCGACGACGCGAGGCTGAGCCCTGCGTTCGAAAAGCTGGTCGAGGCGGACACGGTCTACGGGGCCACCGCGGGCTACCTATCGGCGCAGCGGCGCTACCTCGAAGGCGAGGAGGCCGCCAGGACCGAGGACGGCCCAGCGGAGTTTCTGGCGCGCTTGGCGGGGCAGCGGCGCAGGCTCTTCTTCACCCTGCCGGACGGGGACGTCGAATATCCGCACTGGGACATGACGGCGTTCAAGTCCGCTGGCGAGTATCTCGCGCTCACCGCGGCGCTGGTCGCCAAAAAGCCCATCAGCGAGGCGACGCGGACTCAGCTCGCGCGAGGACTCAACCGAGTCATGACCGGGCTCTTGATCGACAACGCCGAGCGGGTGTTCGTCGCCAGCTCGGGAGGCTTCACGCAGTCGCGCGTGAGCGTCCTGTGCGACACCGAGGCGCCTTCGCGTCGCCAGGATGGCAGGGGCATGCAGGTGAGGATCAACAGCCAGAGCGGCAAAGCCATGCTCGACATGGCGCTCGCCCCCGGAGCCGGCAACTCGGTCACCTTCGACCTAACTCCGATTCGCTTCGAGTTCCTGAGCCGCGTCGCCGAGGGCTCGCTTCCCGGCAGCTTCTCCAACGAATGCTTGGAGGACTTGCTCGCATTCAAGGCGAAGCTATTGCGGCGGGCGGAAATTTTGAAAAAGGCGAGGCTTGCCAGCGGCGATGACGAGGGCGACGCGGACGATGGCGCCTTGACGCTCAACTTCATCGAGATAGAGCAAAGCGGGCACGGCTTCTCGCGGCCGGTGACGGTGAGGGCCGCCGCATGAGGCAACGCATCGACGCGGTCGACTTCGCGGTGGACGAGCACATCTGGGGCCATCGCCTCTACGACGAGCAGCTCCCGCATCTGACGTTCCTCGAATTCCTCGGCGTGCTCGGATCCAATGCGGACGCTCCCTTGTCCGCTCCGACAAGCGGAACGGTCCGCTACCGCCCTCAACGGCAGTTCCGGCTGCGAGGGCTCTTGTTCAACAACCCCTACGTCGAGTCGGTGCGCGATCGGCGCATTCCGGATGAGGAGAAGTGGGCGGAGTGGGGCGAGCGGTTCAAGCAGGACGCCACCAAAAACGATGACGAGGACATGGCTTATCTGCGCGATGTCTTCGTCGAGTTCGACGACTTCGCGAAGGCCATCGAGCTGCTGCGCTCATCGGCCTTCGAGGCGCGAAGCAACAAGCGTTGGAGCTCCAAGTTCGTCTTCCCGTTTGGGCCCGATGCCCTCTACGAGGACCTGCGCATCGACAGCTCGGGGGGCGCGTCCAACGACCGGCGGTTTTTCGCGCGGACCGGCGAGTTGCTCTACTTGATGCTCAGCCGCTCCGCCAGGGGCCAAGAGCTCGGGCGCCTGCTCGTGCAACGGCTGTTCGATCGCTCGTCGACAATGAATCGGCTGGTCCGCACGCTCCAAGGTGAGCCGCAGGCCGCCGATGGCGCGCGCGATGTCGGATATTTGCCCTACGCCACGCACCCCCGCTTCGACCGCCTTTGCGAGGATTGGCTCGCGATCCTGCGAAGGGACATGCCGATCTACGATGCTTTGGAGCACCTGATCGCCTCGGCCGGGCTCAATCTGCTGTTGTATTTTTTGGAGTGCGCCAAGGCGCAGGCCCGGGACGCCGAGCCCGTCGAGATCATCTGCGAAATCGTGCGCGAGAGAACCAAGGTCCGGGCGCTCTCAGGCGACTCCTACCAAGCCAACCAGGCAGCCTCGATCCGCGCCGTGCGCGCCGCTGTAGAGGGCATCAAGTTGACTGACGAGTGGCAAGCCGCCCTGGCCTCGGAATATCCAGGGGCCGCCTGCGCGGGCGTGCTGCGCGACAACTTCCAGTGGCCCTCGGCCGAGGCGACCGACGACGCGGACTATTCGCAAACGCCGGGCGACGAGCTTGTGAAAAAGCTGGGCGATTTGGCCGAGTCCCGCCACGAGCAGCATTTCGGCAAGATCCACTCGGCATGGTCGCGCTCGATCGGTTTGAGCTCGCGGCGCCAGGCTCGCCGCACGCGATACGCGCCCAACGACAAGCTGCTCAAGACGCTTGTTGTGGCCATCGTCGACGACCGCATGCAGTTCGATGACTTCTTGGCCGAGGCGCGCCGCCGCTATGGGCTGGTGATTGGAGACGTGGAGGGAGCGCACCTTGTCAAAGAGAAGCTGGTCGACCAAGAGGCGCTGAGCGAGAACCGCGGAAATTTGGAGGCGAGGCTGGCGAGCCTGGGCCTGCTGAGGCGTCTGTCGGACTCGTGCTCGTTCGTCGAGAATCCCTTCGGCGCGGAGGCGGCGCAATGATGCTCACCGATCGGATCATCGGCCGGGTGGGCGCCGACATCCTTGGCCGCCGGCTCGCCGACGGCCGCCAAAGCGATGGGAGCGTCGCGGACTCCGCCGCGCTCTTCCGCCTCGACAAGCTGTCTTCGAGCCAGATAGCCGCGATCGTCAAGGAAATCCTGGCGAGCCCCGAGCTGCGCGAGAAGATCGACGTTCGCATTCCAGAGTCCCTGGTGCGCGGCGAGGGGTTGCCCGACGAGGCGTTGACCACGCAGAACGCGGGGGCGGTTCGAAACGCCGGAACGCAGAAAGAGGCTTTGCTCACGGCCAATGGCAACGAGAGCAACTTGGCCGACACCCTTGGGCACGTGACGGGGCTTGGCGCCAAAGAGTTGCGGGCCGCGCAGGACGCCTGGGTCGACGCGGCCTGCCACGTCGGCGGGATCGCGCCCACCCTCGACGACCGGCAGATATTCCAATCGGCGCTCAAAGGCTTGGTTGGCGCTTCGGACCTCTCTCTTATCCAACTAGGCGATCTCTGCGCGCTTGTTGGCGAGGCCATCGCCACGCGCGGCTACCCGATTCGAGAGGCGATCGGATTCTCGCTCCCGTGCGTCTCGCTTCCGCGCGACACGTCGTTTTTCTCGAACGCCAAGACTTACGCGCAAAACGTCGGCCCTTGGCGCAAAGCGTTCGAAAAGTTGTTCGCCAACCGCGCCCCCCTTCTGCAGCGGCTCCATGCGAACGGACAGCCGCTCGACGCCGACGACATGAAGGCGCGGATGGAGGAGAACGAGGCCTCCATCCCAGAGGCAGCCAGGGTGGCTCTCGATGCGTTTATCAATGCCCCGCAGGGAGACGACCGGGCGGCCAACGACGTTTCGCTGCTCGAATGGGAGCGCGATGGCGTCCACTTCATATTCGAGAAGCCCAAGGAGCGGCAGCTAGGCTTGGCCGACTCGACGCTTCGATTCTTCGACCACGATTGCGAGGACAGCGACGTTCTCGATGCCGTTGGGCGGCAACACCTCGAAGACTTGAAGGCGCGAGAAAAGCGATCGGACATTGGCAACGACGACGACGAGGCGTTTTTCGAGCTGCATCGCCGCTATCTCGAACAGAGCCCAAAGCTGCACGCCCGCTGGGAGAAGGCGGTCTTCGGAAAGCCGCTGGAGTGCCACGATTTTCTCGATGGCTTCGCCAACGTCGCCCAGCGGCTGATCGCGTCCAACGGACCCGCCGCCGGCGAGCGATTCCTGCGCTTCACCGTGGCGAAGGGCCGAACTGAATGGCGCGAGCGCTTCAACCATGACGTCGGCGCCTACTTCTCCGCGATGTATCGAGGCGTGAAGGAGCTGATGGGGTCGAAGGTCGATTGGCGCGTCGAGCGCATGCGCACGAGCAACCTTCCAGACCCGCTGTTCCAGTATCGAGAGTTCTTCGCGGCTGAGAGGAAGATCCGCGGAGACAAGTTGAGGCCGGTCATCTCCCTTGCCCGCAACTCGATACAAATAAAGTTCGACGTGTCGCTGGTCGAGCGCGTAGGCGACGAAGAGAGGATGTTGGAGAAGACTCAGCTCCTGTGGGGCTACCGGCCCGAGTCCATCGGCCTCTCGCTCGTCGAGGACATGGAGCGCCTGATCGAAAAGGGCGCGGTGGGCTGCACCGAGGTTCCGCGCCGCGTGGTCAGCAAGAAGGGCGGCGTCCAAAGCGTGTCGCTTCTGGACACCTCGACTCTCGAGGCGACTTTCTCGCGAGACGCCGGCTCGCTAGTCCCGCCCCCGAGCAAGATGAAAAGTCAGCGCGCGGAGATAAAGCGGCGCATAGATGAGCTGCGGGACGAGGGCCGGCTATCCAAGGAGCAGCGCGACGAGATTCGGACTGCCTGGGACGCCTTCGAGGCGGACTACATCCAAGGCATGTCGGACTTCGCGCGGACGGGCCTGCACGGCGAGGCGGTGTCCCGCCAAGCTGAATCATTCGCGGCCCTGCTGAGGGCGCTCGCCATCCATGCGCGCGGCGATGTGTGCAGGTCGCGTCTGGTGGCCGAGGTCCTTACGATCGGCACGGTTCGCGTCGAGGGCGACCAAGCGTCCTTGATCATCCCACCTTGGCATCCGGAGCGCATGAAGGCGCTGTCGGTGAAGACGCGGCGAGTCGCCGCCCTCGTCACGCACATGCTTGGCGGAGAAAACGTCCTGTTTGGAGACCGCGGAATCTTCTTTCGCGAGTTCGCCGAGGAGCTAGCGCATCCGTTCTATCCGGAGGTCGCGGCGATGCAGCGATCCGGCGTCCCGGCCCTCGTGGCCGAAAGCAGCACCGTCAACGGATACAGCCTCTTCGAGCGCCCCGTGGGCGGCAACGACGACGCCCTGACGGACGTCGATCCGGCCTCCGCGGCCAAGCAGGTCCGCGAGCTTGTGGAGCGGTTTGTGGGACTGCAGCCGCATGAGGCGAACAACCTCAGCGTCTTGCTCTACAACGCGGATGCCGCGGAACTGCCTCTCGCGGTCGTGCGCGAGTTGGCCGGCTTGCAGACGGAGTTCGACTTCCAATGCAACGTGTCCGTGCGGCACCGCGATCCCGGCAAGCTTCGCCGGGTCTACGCCGAGCTCGTGACCAAAGGCGGCGACGACCCCGACATGGCGGTGGTGAGCGAGACCTCGTCGAATTTCATAGCCAAGCTCCGCATCGCGGTCGCGGCGTCCTCATCGACACCGCTGCGCTCCCACAATGGCTTCCGCCACTTCGACATCGCGTTTCTGCATGACGTCGTCTCGCGCACGGCGAGCGTCGAATGGATTGCGGTCGATTGGACCAACGGCAGGCCGAGCTTGGAGCACGCCCCCTCGCGCTGGTCCTACCGAAGCGTCACCGGCGAAAACGAGCTGAAATCGACGACCTTCTTGACGTGTCCGCGCCAAACCGACTCGGGTTGGGCGTATGTCGCCGCCGTGGCCGCGGTCGTGCGCCAGACCGACGCCGCGGCTGATTCGCGAGTCCTTCCGTCAAGGCGCATATCGCTCCAAAACGAGGGGCTCAAAGCGACCATGGAGGACGCGCACGCGGTGGCCGAATGGGTCGCTACGTATGACGAGCTGCTGGACAAGAGGCAGCTTCAAGCCAACGGCGTGACCATCGTCCGATATCGGCGAGGGTCGACCAACGGTCGCAATATGATCGTGAGCTCGACCTCCGAGCTGCGCCTGCTTGGAGTCCTCATTCGGCGGCGGCTCGACGAGCTCGGGCTCGCATTGGAAGCGCGGCAGCTCGACGAAGTCGCCTCGCGAGCCAAGAGCGACGCGCTTTCAATCTCAGGGGACATCGTCCTGAGGGCGGCCAAGAGGGGCGTCTCGGCCGGCGAGATGCTTGGACTCGTCATGAGCCGCTACACGATCGAGCGCGAATTCCAATCGATCTGCGGAAGCGATTCCAAACAGTCTTTCAGCGTCTTCTTTCTTCTGGACGACTACGCGAGCTGGCTGGCGCAAAAGGAAAGCCGGATCGCCGACATTCTTGGCCTTTGCGTTGAGGAGAGAGACGACGGCATCCGTCTCCACATCGCCGTCGTCGAGTCGAAATATGTCCTGGCCGACGGCGCCGCCGAAGCGCGGCGCTCGTCCAAAGCGCAGCTTGTCGCGACCCTGTCGACTTTCCGAGCCGCGCTGTTCGGCGCGCCAGGGCGCCTCGATCGGGATGTATGGCTCGCGCGGCTCGCCGATCTGCTTCTAGATGCCGACATACCGCCGGGCCGCTCTGGCCTCTTGGAGAGGGCTCGCGCTCATCTCAGGGATGGGGAGGCCAGCATCTCGCTGCGAGGCTACTCGCAAGTGTTCATCCACTCGGCGGATGCCGCGGCCAGCCGCTCGGCATCTGAGCAAGTTCTCGTCGACGATACCGACAATGTCCAGGCCTGGCAGGAGGTCTACGACCGGCCAGAGCTCAGAGAGCTGGTCGAGGCCTATGCGCGCAAAGCGGATCCGGCCGGAGTCCGCTCCAAGCTTGGCCACAGCCAGCCGTGGCTTAGCGCGACGCCGCTGCCACCGGCAGCCCGCGTCGCCTGGACGTCCATGGTCGAGCGACTTGCGCCTGTTCCCCACGCCGACTCGCCGGCTGCCAGTCCTGTCGCCGCGGTGGGCTCGCAAGCAGACGAGGCAACGCGGACTGAAAGGCCAGATCAGGCACCAATATCCCCGTTGGTCGAGGCGCCGGTCGCGCCCCCGGCGCCAATGCCCCCAACGGCTGCCCCTCCGGCAGGCCAGAGCGCGCCCATGGACTCGTCGTTCGCCGCGTTGATCGCTTCGCGTGCGACGGCGGCGACGGGCGCAGTCGACGAGAGAGAGGCGTGGGCGGAGGATTCGTCCAAGAAGCTCAAAGCCGCGCTGAATAGCTACGGACTGCAGGCCGCGATACTCGGGACGCGACTGACGCCCAACGGATGCTTGGTGAGGTTGGCAGGCTCGGATCGCCTCCGGGTCGAGGACATCGAGGCGAAGCGCACTCAGCTGTTGACGACCCACGCCATCAGCTTGGTGACGGTGCAGCCAAAGCCGGGCGAGATCGTGGTCACCATCGCAAGCCCGAAACGACAGTCCGTCTCGCTATGGGACCTTTGGGCCCGCAGAAGCCTCAATCGGAACGCCGCCGGGATCAACACGTCCTTTGTGCTCGGCCTGCAAGAGATCAGCGGATCGTTGCTTTACTTGAATCTGGGCGCCGAGTTCGGCGGGCTTGCGTCGCACGAGCCTCATTCGCTTGTGGCTGGGGCGACTGGCAGCGGCAAGTCCGTGCTGATTCAGGCGATCCTTCTTGACATCGCTGCGACCAACCCGCCAAGCCTAGCGAAGATTGTCTTGATCGACCCGAAGATGGGCGTCGACTACTCCGCATTGGAAGACTTGCCCCACATGCGGGAGCCGATCGTCACGACGAAGGAGCGGGCGACTCTGCTGCTAGCCGAGCTTGTCGAGGAGATGGAATCCCGGTATCGCTTGTTCGCCGCCGCCCGGGCCCGCGACCTCACGACCTTCAACGCAAAGGCGTCCCCCGAGGATCGCCGGCCGATGCTCTTCCTTATCCATGACGAGTTCGCGGACTGGATGCTCGACGACGGCTACAAGGGCGCTGTGAGCGCGACGGTGCAGCGACTGGGCGTCAAGGCGCGAGCCGCGGGCATTCATTTGATCTTCGCTGCGCAGCGGCCCGACAAAGATGTCATGCCAATGCAGCTGCGCGAGAACCTTGGCAATCGCCTCATTCTCAAGGTCACGAGCGAAGCAACCTCGAAGATTGCCTTGGACCGGTCGGGCGCCGAGCTGCTGCTTGGAAAAGGACACCTCGCGGCGAAGCTCAACGGCGAGCAGGGCTTGGTCTTTGCTCAAGCGCCCTTTCTATCTGATCAAGATATAGAGGCAGCCGTTCGGGCCATTCAAGACGATTCTTTAGCGATACCGCACCTGTCATGACCATTTCAAAAACAGTGGCGGAAGCAGTGAAAGATCTAGCTTTCCAAGAATCGCATCTCGTGCCGGTGATGTTTTATCCGGACACATGGAAGCACGTGGCGGCGCCGCCGCGAAAGTGGGAAAGAGAAGCATTTCCACCAAAGCCGCGCAAGCGAATACCCAAGAAACCTGGGGTCTACATCTTTGTGCTAATGCGCGAGATATTCGGATTTCCACACGGCAACGCCATATTTTATATCGGGAAAGCAACAAGCCTCTACGAACGCATCGGCGCCTACTTGGCTGACGTTGACCGACACTTGCTGCAAACCAAAAGGCCTCTTGCATGGCGTATGCTAAATCAATGGGACGGCCACCTGCTATATTTCTATACAACAACTCAAGACACGAAATCGGCAGAATCACTTGAAACTGAACTAATAGAAGCGTTCCGGCCGCCCTTCAATAAAAGGTTTGAAGCAACGACAAGTCAGTTTGTGAGAGCTTTTCTATGACAACGAGCAGATTGCTTCCTTCGTTACGAGGAATCGTGGGCGATTGGAGCTATTACGTCACAACATTGACGTTTCGCGACGTGACTGCGTTAATTAAGTCAACAGACGAGATTCACGAACGAATCCGGCTAGCAGACTGGATTCAGAGAGTTGCGATTGACGCGCACGCAAAAGACATTGCAGCCTATATTACAGAAACTCCGCAACGTTTTCTCGGGTCGCTTGTAGTCGGCGTCTACGGAGGTGCGCCAAACTGGACCTCATTGAACGTGCGCGTTCCGGAGGACGAGGGAATTACGCCTGAACAAGTTGAGAATTTAGAGGGACGGATTGGTCTGCTTCATTTTTCCGGAGAGGAAAAACTCTTTGCGATTGATGGACAACTTCGGGTAGCCGGGATCAAGCAGGCCGTCAAGCAAGCCGACGGCAGCGATTGCCCGCTGCTTGACGAGACTGTTAGCGCGATATTTGTAGCGCATGACCCCAAAACCGAAGAAGGAAAGCGCAGGACAAGAAGACTATTTACGACGGTAAATAAAAAAGCAAAGATCGTATCTAAGGCAGCTCGGATCGCACTCGACGAAGATGACGGATACGCCATTGTGACGCGTCGAATGATCGACGAGCATTGGCTTTTCTCGGATGACAAAAAATACGTTTTATACAGCACGGGTGGATCGCTTCCAGCGCTTGACACAACATCTATCACAAGCGTAGTAGGCCTATATGAGATTATTAAAGATATCACCTTGGTCGACATCGCCTTTGGCAAGAAGAGGCCAATGGATGCTGATATAGCTGATGCGCTCGCTCAAGCAAAGTCCTACTTTGACACTCTGCTTGAGTCTATTCCAGAATATTCGTCAACCTTTCTGAAGGAAAAACATAAGCCAGGGTATTACAGGAGCCCCACAAGAAATCACTTGCTTTTCAGGCCAATTGGTCAGCGAACATTTGCGCGCGCCACGCGTTTGCTCGTAAGCCGAGGGAAGTCAACTTCTGCGGCAGTCGAAGCGCTAAGTAAAGCTCCGCTCTACCTACAAAATGATGTCTGGCATCACATTATGTGGGACCCAGTTTCATCGACGATGATCACGAACAAGATCGTAATTGCAGAGGCGCAGCTCCTCCGACTTGCAGGCCAACCGGTTCGCAATAAGTCAAGTGCGGCAAAGCTAGATCATCTGTTGAAATCCGTCTAGGAGGTCTAGCTATTTGCCTACTTATGGCAAACAAGGCAGGCGCCGCCGCCCTCGTCCTCGCCATAGATCTCGTCGATATCCTCAACGCGATCGACTGGTCTAAGCGGGTTCACCGGGCGCGCGCCCAAGTCGCGTTGCCGTCTCCGCTCATGGTCCGAGACGATTTGGATCACACGAGCCGGTTTTTCGAGATCGGTGAGCGGCTCGCCATGCGACCAGGTGAACGGCGAGCCATGGTCCAGGGCGTTCTTTTCGAGTTGCTTGGCCTCTTCAAACGCTTCCGGATGTCGATCTCGAAGCCTCACCCACTCGATCTTCTGCTGGAAGAAACAGAACGTGCACCCGCTTCGCGAGCGCCAATCGTAGTATTTCGGCAGTCCGACGCCCGACGACTCGAGGATGTCCATGACGCCGCGCTTGTCGATGCCCGACTCCCGGAATGGAAGGCGAACGGACAGGTTCTCGCTCTTCGAGACGTAGCCCTCGCGAAACTCCTCGTCCGAACGGATCGCGACGTAGCTGGTCACCTTCTCGCCAGAAGTGAGCATGGGGCGAATCCACTGCTCGAAGGGTTTCAGCTTCAATTGCTTCGTGCACCAGCGCGTCTGCGCCGATGGCAGAAAGTGTCCGTATTCCCGAAGCCAAAAATCGAAATCGCGGCGCGGGTTGAGCCGCAGGATGGGCTTGCCTAGGAACCCTTCTAGCCGGCCCAGGAACTCATATACCTCGGGCAGCTCTTTGCCGGTGTCGGTGAAGAAATACTCGACGTCGAGCTCTGGATGCGCCTGCCGGACGAAGACGGCCAAGGCCGCGCTGTCCTTGCCCCCTGAGATCCCCAGGACGTGCCGATCAGCCATGCGAAGCCTCCGTCTGTTCGCGTTCGTCGACGGCGAGGCGCATGCCCGCGCGAGCCAAAATCGCGAGCAGCACGTCGGTGCCAAAGCCCTCGGCTTTGAGGCGCCCGGCAAGGTCGTCGCCCATTGTGTCCACCGCCGCGCGGTGCCGGTCCGTGATCGAGAATTGGCGTGACACCACGCGCGTCTCGGAGCCCGAGCCGATCACCACGGCAAACGCCTCGCTTGTCGGCGTCCGGCCCGTGACCGAGACGAACGCCTCGGCCTGCCGAAAACGCAGAGCAGCTTTGGAAATGTCGAGTAGCGCGGCATCGATGTCGCGGTCGTTCCAGTCGCGAGGCGGCTTGTTGGCCGCCAAGCTAAGGATGCCCTCAACGCTCTCCCTGCTTCCATCATGCGAGGCCAGCCTGGTGGCGAACGCGTCCTGCCGCAGGTCGCCCGTCACGCCCGCGACCGCCTCGGCCCTAGCCCTCAATCGGTCGAGCCGGTCGGCCGGAGCATCGAGGGCATCGAGCATGGCAGCCTCGATTCTATCCAGCAAAGCGCCGTAAGCGCCCGCGAGCTCCTTGATCGGAGCCCGCAGGGCCTCGACGTATGAGGAGCCGGAAGCGCTCTCCAACAGCGCGGCCAAATCGACGAACAGGACTTTGTGCGGATCGCTAGCTTTGAGCAGCGTGTCGCGGACGGCCCTGGCCGATGCGCTAAGGCTCCGAGTGCGCTGGCTCCAAGCCGGCAAGCCAAAGACCAACGCGACAAGGCCGCGAGCGGCCTCAAGCGGATCGCGAGCCTCGGACGACGCTCCGACCTCTCCAAGAATCTTCGAGATGCCCGCGAGGATGCTCGTCTTGGCGTCGTCGATGTGTATCCAGCGCATCGAGAAGCGCCGCTCGTCTTGGAGATACTCGTCGATGTCGGCGTCCGTCACCCTCGGTATGAAGATGCCCTCTTTGTAGACGGCAACGTTCGCTTTGTGCGCGAGCAGAAACGCCGCGAGAATGACCGGCGCGATACCGTCGCGGACTCCGAATGGAGGGGCCGCCCAAAGCGCGTGGATATCCGCGAGCCCCACTCGCCTTCCCGAGTCGGTGAACATGGCTCGCGTGGCCTCCCACAGTTTTGCGAACGACAAGGCCTCGGACTCGTCAGGAGCGGCGAAGCCCCACCGCCCCTCTGCGCCAGCCCGATGCAGGCCGGTCGCTTTGAGCAGCGTCTCGTATAGCCCGCGCTCCGCGGGGAACCCCTCGATTCCGAGATGCGCCTCGCCCTCGTTGGCGACCATCCTATGCAGCAGATCGCGCCGAGCCTTCACGCTATTGCTCGACGGGCGATCCCTGTTGACAAGCTCGCTCCATACCTCGGGAGCCGATCCGTAGGTTTGATCGGCCAAGGTCGACGCCAGCGGCGCGAGCCTCGCGCCCGACTCGACTTCGTCACCGCCCCCAACGAACCACTGCGCGTTGGCCACTCCCAACCTCAGCTGCTCTTCCAAATTAGCCCGGACCGAAGACAGGCGGGCTTGGACTTCGCGCCTTGCGACGGCATCGCCGCCAAGCTCATGGCGCGACTGCACATGCTGCAAGGCCAGCAGATCCGCGCCAAGGGATTCGATCTTGGCGTGGTTGCGAGGCACGGCCACCGCGACCGGCCAAGGCTGCGCGCGAGCGGACTGTTGGCACATGCGCCGAGCCGCATTGTCGCCCACGCCTCTGGCGGGCAACGCCATTAGAAAGAGGCCGAATTCTCCCTTTCGCGGCTTGAAAGCCGAGGCCAGCCGATGCGCGTCTTCGAGGCGGCAAAGAGCCATCTCCATCCATCGCATGGTCCCCGTCTCGTGATAGTGGCGCTTCGCGACCACGGGGTGCAGATTCGCCAGATTCGAAAGGAGGTCGAAGTCGACGCCGGGAAGCGTCGCGAGAGATTGCCCGACCGCGAGTTCGATGTTGAAGTCGCTACCCTCGAAGACTGACCAAGCTCCGATGTGCTTTTTGAAAAGCGCCACGCGCCACGCTGAGAGCTGTTCGAGCGCTCGCTTGATTTTTTCTCGCGACTCGCCAAAGAAAACGGCGCCGAGCACATCTGAATCGGCCGCCAAGCCCGACCCGTTGCGGAACAAATCGATGACCGCGATGCTCTTGATCAGCGCGACGTGCAGCGGGTCCGCCGTCCTCGCCTCAGTCCGCTCGACGGCCTCCGCCGCCTGCGCCCACCGATGGCCATCGGGGGACGCGAGGATCGCCGGCTCCAAGTTCGAGCGAAGGTAGCCCCAGTAGTCGTGCGGGCGATACCAACTCGCGTCGGAGAGCCCCGTCTCATCGAGAAAGGCGCGAAACCCATGCGGCTCGACGGACGCGAGGAAGCCAAAGACGCTGCGCTCGTTTTGCCCGAACTGCCGCTTCGAGATGGGGCCGAGCAGCGCGGCCATGGCCGGGTGAAACGGCCAGCAGGCCGCTAAGCTTCTCGCGAAAGATTCGCCGACGGCGGGTCGTCGAGTTCTGATGGATGACGCGATGAGATTAGCCGCCTGCGCAGCGATGCGAGGCATCCGATCGGCCTCGATGGCCCGTCCGAGCAGCTCGACGACCTCGTCGCTCGCCGCGACCAGTGGAATGTCCGAGTAGCGGCCCTGCACCTTTGCCCAGTCGTCCCGCGTGTCGATTCCGAGCCGAGCGGCGTATTGGCTAAACGATTGGTGGAGGACGCCGACGACGATGATCTTCGCCGGACTTCGCGCGGCGGCCTCGGCGAGCTCTTGGAAGAAGTAGACATCCTCGCCAAGGCCAAGAGCGGAGGCTTCGAGGAACTTTCCCATCTCGTCGATGGCGATGAGTATTCCATCGTGGCTTCCGGCGGCGGCAGCGCGAAGCAGCTCCGAAACAAGCGCCGCGGCCGAGACCTTGCGCGAGCTATCGCGCAGGCGACCGAAAAGTCGAAGGCTGTCCGCCAATTCGTTGACCACGCTGCCTCGTTTGCCAACGATGGGCAGGACCATCCACCCGCGCCGCACGGGAAAAGCTTCGTCGAAGGCTGGCAGATCGTCGAGGCGCAGCAGGGACCGAGCTTTCGAGCGCAGGGCTTCATCGGGAGCCAAGGCGCTGGCAAGCGCGACGACTAGCGACGATTTGCCGCCGCCAAACGGCCCCGTCCAAGTGAAAGCTCGCTGGTTGTTGTCGATCAGCTGCTTCGACATGCCGTCGAGGACCGCTCGAGCGGTTGCGTGGCAAATGTAGCCGGCGAGAGCCTCCGGGCGCCCAAGGTCGGCGTCGATGCGGATCGAACGCTGATAGTGCCGAGAGACGCTTACGACGTCTGACAGCTTCGCGTCGATGGCCTTAGCCATAAGCCCTCTCGATCATCCTCGCGCCGAGCTTGCGCGCGTCGATCTGCTGTCGATGCACTTGCCGAAGTCCGGCGGTGTCCGTCCAAGACAGCGCTCCGCTCGTCAGGCTTTCCAAGGCGAGCAGCCGCTCCGCTATCGACTCCTCGTCAAGCTTGAAGACGCGTCCCGGAGATCCTTCGGCATAGGCTAAATTTTCGAACGCGAGCGAGCTGAGGCCGGCCGCTGATCGGTCCCAATAATCGAGGAGCGCGTATGCGAACAGTCCATCATGCAGCGTGGGCTTCGGTCCGCGCCGAAAAGCAAATTGTCCCTTGTGCTCCTCGTAGAGCAGGCCAAGCTCGCCGAGCAAGGGCTCGGCGTAATCCTCCGGCGAGCCTCCGGCCGCGCGCGGCGCGTAGCTGCGAAGGCAGGTCTCCAAATCGCGCGACAGGGTGGAGGCGGACAGCTTGCGCTTCGCGTCGAGCGAGCTTGCGAAGGCGGCTAGCGCAGGTTCCAACTCATCTCGGGAGAACGTGGACGCCGTCACATGGTTGAACAGCCAATACCACGTGGTCGCCCGATTGCCCTTGCCGGCAAGCTGCCAGTGCGCGTGCCAAGCGGTAGAAGGGTTCTCTGAATACGGATCGAGACCGCCGTCGCGCAGAACTTTTTGCGCGGTGTCGGTGACCGCGTAAGCGTCTTCCGACTCTTCGCGCAGCACATCGCATGCGAGCGCCCAATGGCGTATCGACGCCACCATATTCTTGCCCACGCCGAACTTCGCGATGGCATCTTCACTGGAAAACGTAGCCTTCGACACCTTGCCAGCGTCCGAGCTATCGAACGCCTTCTTCAACCACATCTGCCGAAGCGGAAATGTCTCGTGCCCGGAAAAATGAGCCGGGAGTCCGGTCGGAGGCGCCGCGGTCGAAGTCATAAATGGGTTGGCTTGCGTTCGAACTGGTGACTTTCACCAGTTCGGCCGCAAGGTTACTCGATTGCGAGCCGGCGAGCATCATTCTGTCGCGCGCCGCATTGATGTGTTGTGCAAACGTCTGCACACCGAGTTGAGAGCCGCGTCCGACGTGCATACGCCTGCAATTTCCATGAGCGCAGACTCGCCGCGGCGAATTGAACGCTAGTGCGGACCGCAGCCAGCGATCCCGCAGGTCGCGAATATGGTGAACGGTTGTTCACCTATAAGTCAATTTTCCTCGGAACGAGACGCGTGGAGCGGCGACAGCGCGCCAGTCCCGCTCGCCACCGGCCCCGTGGACGTGGCGAACAGAAGCTCGATGTGCTCAATGACGGCGCGCTCTCCGTTAGGCTGAGCGGCGTCGAACTATCGTTGACGGCCTGCGTGGCAGCGCCGGGCCGCCGTGCCTGAAGCGCCGGCGCGCGTCTCTTTTAACCATTGTTGCCCGACACGAAGCACATCTGCGGGTGCCGCGATCGGCACGGATGGCGGCTCGAAGCCCTAACAAGGTACCGGCCGCGTGCAAGGGCAGCCTCCTTGCGGCTAACGTGTCTCAGTCGCCCGCTAGTCGAGGATGCGGCTTTCCCGCTTCGTCGCCGCATGGACTTGGTTGCCCTCTCCGGTCCTGCCAAGCCATACGATCAGCACAACAAAGGCCACCGACAGGATCGCGAAGATCGCGTATTTATTCGAGATGGTCGTATCCGGCGACAGGCTTCTTAGCCAACCGATCGGCCATGCCGCGTGGAGCGCGAGCAACACCCATACCGCCAGGATGAACACGTTGACGAGCTGATTGATCCGGGAGACCGACATCTTGGCCGGCCCCGTCAAAACTCTCTTGATGAGATTCTCGCCTTGGGGACGCAGCACCGTCTTGTAGAGGGGCCGGTCACTTTGTCCTCCAACATATCGACGTGCGCCTCCCAGTTCGCCTGCCATTGCTTGCTGCCCTTGTCCACCATGAACCAAGCGAATGTGAGCACGCATCCGATGCACGCGAGGATGAACGCTAGGAAGTCGCGCTCAACGATGGCCGTGCCGGAAGAGAGGATGGCGAAATAGCCTGCGAAGGTTGCGGTGATCAGGCCCCAAAAATACGTCGCTCTCTTCCAATAAAGCTCGATTTCAAATTGTCGGTTGTCGCGAGCGTGGTCCAAGGCCGCGACATACTTGGGCACGTCGTTTTGACCCGTCGCGGAAAAATCCTGTTCGGGCTCCGCCATGCCCGCCTTGTAGGCCTCGGCCTCGAAGATCGCCTTGATATCGCTGTCGGTGAAGGGCTTGTAAGACTCGGCCTTCGCCAGCCGCTCGGACTTGGTCTGCATGAACAGGCCCGAGACGGGGCTAACCGGCGAGGCGTTGTAGAGGCCGTGGGCCAGCGCGTATTTGAAAAGGTCCGAAATCGACAGCAGCTTGTTGTCGATCGTCTTGGCCTTCTGCCCCGCCGCCAGGCACGCCGACTTGTAGCCGACCATGACGGCCTTGGTGATCGAGTCGATCTCCACGTCCTTCGCGATGCGACGCTGGAAATCCTTGTAGTGCAGCTCCTTCATGTAGACGGTGCGCGCGCCGTTCTTCTGCCTGCGCTCGGCGAGCCACTTCTCCGCGACCGACGAGAGCATCTCGGATTTGAGCGTGGCCGAAGGCGGCGCCTCGGCTGCCGCGCGCCGCGGCGGGTCCTTCGGCAGGCCCCATGGGCCGATCTTCTCGATCGCCTCCAATAGCCGACGATGGTCTGCTTCTCCGTCGGCTTTTAGGATGCCGCGCGAGAGGTCGATCTCATAGCGCCTGATCGCGCCGAGGTCGAGGTTCAAGTCTTCGAGCTTAGGGTTCTTCGAGCCCATCGGCCACGCGCCTCGCGATGCGCGGGCTGATGCCACCGCGTCGTTGATCTTGGCGGCAATCATATGAGCCGCGAGCGGATCCTTGGTGCCCAAGCTGACGCGTTGGTCGCGCTCGCCTGAGCGAAGCCGATAGCACCAAACGCCGCAGCGATTGCGGTATAGCCGAGCTACTTTGAGGTAGGGCATGGGTGGCGCACCAGGTGGCGCACCGCCGGAAATGAAAAACGCCGCAAATCGTTGAACTTGCGGCGTTTTTACGAAGGGTTGCGGGGACAGGATTTGAACCTGTGACCTTCGGGTTATGAGCCCGACGAGCTGCCAGACTGCTCCACCCCGCGGCCGGATTGTATGCGATGTCGGGGGCTTCGCCAAATCGGCTGTCGCCGCAGGTCCCTTCGAAGCCTTGCGGTATATTCGCCCGATGAATCCGGCGCTGAATTTCTGTTCGGTCTGTGCGCATGCGATCGCGTTGCGCGTCCCGCCCGGGGACAACCGGCCCCGCGCCTGCTGCGACCATTGCGGCGCCATCCACTACATCAATCCGAAGCTCGTCGTCGGCACGGTGACGACCTGGAACGATCAGGTGCTGCTGTGCCGCCGTGCGATCGAGCCGCGGCGCAACTACTGGACCCTGCCTGCGGGCTTCCTAGAGGCCGGTGAGGGCACCGGCGCCGGTGCCCTCCGCGAGACCGACGAGGAAGCCGGTGCCCGCATCGCGCTCGGTCCGCTCTTCACGATGTTCGACGTGCTGCACGTCGATCAGGTCCATCTGTTCTATCGCGCGCAACTGCTCGACCTCGCGTTCGCGCCCGGCGAGGAGAGCCTCGAGGTGCGTCTCTTCGACGAGGCCGACGTACCGTGGGACGAGCTCGCGTTCCGCACCGTGTCGCTGACGCTGCGCCACTTCTTCGAGGACCGCTCGCGCGGTACGTTCGAACTGCACTCCGGCGTGATCGAATGGTCGTCGCGCACCGCGGCCATCGCGGCCGCCGTCACGGCCCTTTGATCCGCCGGCTCGTCGACGGCGCGGCCTTCCCGCCCATCTCGGCCGCACTGCGCGATCCTCCGGGACTTCTCGCCGTCGGCGGCGACCTGACGTCGGATCGGCTGGTCGACGCCTACCGCCACGGCATCTTCCCGTGGTTCAACGAAGGTGATCCGGTGCTCTGGTGGAGCACCGACCCGCGCATGGTCCTCTTCGTCGACGAGTTCCGCGTCTCGCATTCGTTGCGAAAGAAGCTCGCGCGATCGGTCGCCGACGACGGCCTCGTCATCCGCTGCGACCATGCCTTCGAACGCGTCATCGCCGCCTGCGCCGCGCCGCGCGATCCGGGCGGCGGCACGTGGATCGTCGACGAGATGATCGACGCCTATCTCGAACTCCATCGCGTCGGCATCGCACATTCGGTCGAGACCTGGATCGACGGGGAACTCGCCGGTGGTCTCTACGGGATCGCCATCGGCCGCATGTTCTACGGCGAGTCCATGTTCACGCGGGTCACCGACGCGTCGAAGATCGCCCTCGCCCATCTCGTCGCGTTCTCGCGGGATCACGAAATGCCGATGCTAGACTGCCAGCAGCAGACCCGGCACCTCGCTTCGATGGGCGCCCGCGCGATCCCGCGCGACGACTTCGCCGCACGGATCGCCGGTCTGGTCGACCAACCCTCGATCGACACATGGCCCGAACGGCTGGTCTGGCAACCGTCCTTCCGTTCGACCGCACCGCTCGACCACGACGGCAACGCTGCATGACGCAACTGAAAGACCTGCCGTTCGCGACGCTGCAGTTCTACGCGACGGCCACCTATCCGTGCAGCTACCTGCCGCTGCGGCAGGCGCGCTCCCAGGTTGCGACGCCGGGCCATCTGATCAACGCCGACGTCTACGGCGAGCTCGTTCGTTCGGGGTTCCGGCGCTCGGGCCTGTTCACGTACCGGCCGCATTGCGACGGCTGCCGCGCCTGCATCCCGGTGCGCGTCTGCGTCGAGCGCTTCGTGCCCAATCGCAGCCAGCGTCGGGCCACCCGCAAGCACGCGGACCTCTCGGCCCGCATCTGCGCGCTCGCCTTCGACCCCGAGCACTACGCGCTCTATCGCGACTACCAGACGACGCGGCACGCGGGCGGCGGCATGGACCACGACAGCCGCGACCAGTACAGCCAGTTCCTCCTGCAGAGCAAGGTCAACACGCGCCTCGTCGAGTTCCGCGATCCGGAAGGCGTGCTGCGCATGGTCAGCATCATCGACGTGCTCGACGACGGCCTGTCGTCGGTCTACACGTTCTACGACACCGGCGTCGACCACGCGAGCTTCGGGACCTTCAACGTGCTCTGGCAGATCGCCCAGGCGCGTGCGCTCGACCTGCCGTACATCTACCTCGGCTACTGGATCAGCGGCAGCGCGAGCATGGCGTACAAGGCCAACTTCAAGCCGATCGAGGCCCTGCGTGCCGGCCGCTGGCATCACCTGTCCGATCTCGAAGCCGGTCGCTGAACGACGGTGGCGCTCGACCGGCTGTATCCCCTCGCCCGCGGGGCCCTGTTTGCGCTCGATGCCGAGACCGCGCATCACGTCACGCTCGAGAACCTGCGGCGCGCGTCGGGCTTCGGCCTCGACCGCCTGCTCGCTCCGGTCGTGCCGGACGATCCGTCGGAGGTCATGGGCCTGCGCTTTCGCAACCCCGTCGGGCTCGCGGCCGGCATGGACAAGAACGGCGCGTACATCGATGCGCTCGCGACCTTCGGCTTCGGCTTCATCGAGGTCGGCACCGTGACGCCGCGTGCGCAGCCGGGCAACGCGCGGCCGCGGATGTTCCGCATCCGCGAAGCCGACGCGCTGATCAATCGCATGGGCTTCAACAACGCCGGCCTCGAGGCGTTCCTCGCGAACGTGCGGCGCTCCCGCTTCCGGTCGCGCGGCGGCATCCTCGGGCTCAACATCGGCAAGAACGCCGACACGCCGATCGAGCGCGCCACCGACGACTATCTGGCCGGCCTCGACGGCGTCTATCCGCATGCCGACTACGTGACGATCAACGTCTCGTCGCCGAACACGACGCAGCTGCGCGAGCTCCAGGGCGCGGATCGACTCGACCCACTGATGGCCGCGCTGAAGCGGCGTCAGGCCGAGCTCGCGGACCGGCACGGTCGCTACGTGCCGCTGGCCGTCAAGATCGCACCGGACCTCGACCTCGCGCAGATCGGGATCGTGGCCGATGCGCTGCTCGCCCACGCCATCGACGGCGTCATAGCGACCAACACGACGACGTCGCGCGACGGCGTCGCGGGCCTGCGGAACGCGGACGAGGTCGGCGGCCTCTCGGGAGCGCCGCTCGCCACCGCGTCGAACCGCGTCGTCGCCGCCCTTGGTCGACGGCTGGAAGGACGCATCCCGGTCATCGGCGTCGGCGGCATCATGCGCGGCGCGGACGCACGCGCGAAGCGCGAAGCCGGCGCCCGGCTGGTCCAGCTCTATTCCGGCCTGATCTACCGCGGCCCTTCGCTCGTCGCGGAGTGCGCGAGGGCCCTGCGAGGTTCCCCTTGAACATCGACGACACGCACGCGGCGAGGACACCGACCGTCCAGGTCATCGAACGCATGATGTCGCTCGTCGACGTGCTCGCGAAGGAGCGCGACCCGGTCAGCCTGAAGCAGCTCGCGACGACGACCGGGCTGCACTCGTCGACCGCGCATCGCATCCTCAACGACATGGTCCTCGCGCGCTTCGTCGATCGCGTCGAGCCGGGTCGCTATCAGCTGGGCATGCGGCTGCTTGAGCTCGGCAACATCGTCAAGTCGCGGCTGTCGGTGCGCGACGCGGCGCTCGACCCGATGCGCGCGCTCCACAAGAGCACCGGTCAGACCGTCAACCTGTCGGTCCGTCAGGGCGACGAGATCGTCTACGTCGAGCGGGCCTACAACGAGTTCTCCGGCGTGCAGGTGGTCCGCGCCATCGGCGGCCGCGCACCGTTGCATCTGACGTCGGTGGGCAAGCTCTTCCTGTCGGTCGACGAGCCGCGACAGGTGCGCAGCTACGCGATGCGCACGGGCCTTTCGGGCCACACGCCGAACAGCATCACCGAACTCGCACGACTCGAGCGCGAGCTCTCGCTGGTCCGCGCGCACGGCTACTCGCGCGACGACGAGGAACTCGAGACGGGCGTGCGCTGCATCGCCGCGGCGATCCGCGACGACAGCGGCAAGCTCGTCGCCGGACTGTCGCTGACAGCGCCGGCCGATCGCCTCGACGAAGCGTGGGTGCGCGACCTGCGCGCGACGGCCGCTTCGATCTCGGCGGCGATCGGCGCGCGCTGATCGCGCGGCCTCAGGCGTCGCGGCTCGCGGGGGTCCGGGGCGTCTTGCGATGGGCGGCGAGGCTCACTGTCGCGAGCGCGATGAAGACCATCGTGACGCTCGCGGACTCCGGGATCGACGACGTATAGGCCGCACTCGCGGTAGCGGCGGCCGACAGCAGCGCGACGGCCGCGATCAGGTTACGGAAGGACATGGGACGCTCGATGGAGAAGGTTCGACTCCTTCCTTCATCGCAATAGGCGTGCCGCCTCCGGCCGCCCGGTAACCCTCCGATAACCGCCGTCGATGCCGAGCCGCGCTGCCGAATTCCGACCGGGGCGACGCGATCGGGTCCGCAAGTGCCGAAGCGCGCCGACCGACGCGGCTTCGAAGCGCACCGGCGACGACGAGGATCAGGCCTTCGGCGCGGTCTCGCGGAACGAAGCGCGTTCGGCCAGCTTGTCGACGAGGCGGGCCAGGTTCGCGTACTCGTCGCGCCACTCGATGTCGGCGAAGCGGAAGGCCAGCCAGTCGAGCGAGCATCCGACCGCGATGTCGGCGAGAGAGTAGTGATTTCCGTTGCACCAGCCGCTCTCGCCGAGACCGGTCGACATCGCGCGAAGCGATGCATCGACCTTGCCGCGCTGGCGCGAGAGCCATTGCTCGCTCGGCGTGCTGTCGGGGCGCTGCGTGGTCTCGATGCGCATCAGCAGCGCGGCATCGGCGAGGCCGTCGGCGAGCGCTTCCCAGCATTTGACCTCGGCCCGCTCGCGACCGCTCGTCGGGATCAGCTTGCCGACCGGACTCATCGCGTCGAGATACTCGACGATCACGCGCGAATCGAACACCGCGCCCCCGTCCTCCATGATCAGGCAGGGCACCTTGCCGAGCGGATTCGATTCCCCGATCGTCGTGTCGGCGGACCACACGTCCTCGAGGGCGAACTGGTAATCCAGTTTCTTCTCGGCCATGACGATGCGCACCTTGCGCACGTACGGGCTGGTGATCGAGCCGATCAACTTCATCTTTGGGGGGACGGGTCCAGCGATTGGGGCGGCGCAGTATAGCACCGGCCCCACGGCCGCCGATGCCCGCAGCGCCTTGCTGCGAGCGGCTTTCCGGGGACACGATGCTAGAGTGTCGGGCGGCGCCGGAAGCGACCGTCGATCCGGCCTCCGCCTCCTTCCATGTCATCCGCCGCAGTCCCGATGGACGCCAGTTCCCCCGACGCTTCGAAGACGAACGCCTTCGCGTTGAACGCGCTGTCGCCGCTCGACGGCCGCTACGCGACGAAGGTCGATCGCCTGAGGCCGCTGCTGTCCGAGGCCGGCTTCATGCGCCACCGGGTGCGCGTCGAGGCGGCGTGGCTGCTCGCGTTGTCGGAGGCGGGGCTCGCCGGGCTGTCGCCGTTCTCGGCCGCGACGCGAACCTGGCTCGATGCGCTCGTGGCCTCGTTCGACAGCGACGACGCCGCGCGCATCAAGGCCATCGAGGCCGTGACGAACCACGACGTCAAGGCCGTCGAGTACTGGCTCAAGGAAGGCTTCGCGGCCGCACCGTCGAGCGTCGCCGCCGAGCTTCGCGCAGCGAGCGAGTTCATCCACTTCGCCTGCACGTCCGAGGACATCAACAACACGTCGCACGGCTTGATGCTGAAGGCGGCGCGCGACGACGTGCTGTTGCCGGTCCTGCGAAGTCTCCACGCGAGCCTCGTCGAGCTGGCTCATCGGCATGCCGGGGTCGCGATGATGTCCCGCACGCATGGGCAGACCGCGAGTCCGACCACGGTCGGCAAGGAGTTCGCCAACGTCGCGTCCCGCCTCGGCCGCGCGATCGAGCGGATGGCCGCCGTAGAAGTGCTCGCGAAGATGAACGGTGCAGTCGGCAACTACAACGCGCATCGCGTCGCCTATCCGGACCTCGACTGGGAAGCCTTCGCACGCCGGGTCGTCGAGCACGATCTCGGCCTCTCGTTCAATCCGTACACCATCCAGATCGAGCCGCACGACTGGATGGCCGAGCTGTTCGACGCGATCGCGCGCGCCAACACCATCGTGCTAGACCTCGACCGCGACGTCTGGGGCTACGTGTCGCTCGGCTACTTCGGGCAGAAGATCGAGGCCGGGGAGATCGGCTCGTCGACGATGCCGCACAAGGTCAATCCGATCGACTTCGAGAACTCCGAAGGCAATCTCGGCCTCGCCAACGCGCTGCTGCGACATCTCTCCGAGAAGCTGCCGGTATCGCGCTGGCAGCGCGATCTCACCGACTCGACCGTTCTGCGCAATGTCGGTGTCGCCTTCGGTTATTGCCTCGTGGCCTACGAGTCCTGCCTCAAGGGGCTGGCGAAGCTCGAGCTCCAGCCGGAACGGATCGCCGCCGACCTCGACGACGCCTGGGAGGTGCTCGCCGAGCCGGTTCAGACCGTCATGCGCCGCTACGGCGTCGCGAATCCGTACGAACAGTTGAAGGCGCTCACGCGCGGCACCGGCATCTCGAAGGACGCGTTGCAGGGCTTCATCGCGACGCTGGCGATCCCCGCGCACGAACGCGACCGCCTGCTCCGCCTGACGCCGGCCGCGTACGTGGGCGATGCGGCTCGCCTCGCCGCGCGCATCCGCTGACGATCCGCACGCGCCGCGGACGCGCAAAAAAAACGCGAAGGGTTCGCCTTCGCGTCAAAAAGCGGCGGCCTGAGCCGCCCCTCCTCCTCCTTGGTGCCGATCCGGGTCGGTGCGCGAACGGTCGAAAACCGCGCACGACGCAGCGATGGTACGACCGGCGATTGTGGACGTCCATGGCTTTGACATCGGTAGATGCACTGATAGAGCGCGGCTGCACCACGAGCGAGGAGTCGTTTACGGCCCATCGGTGATGGAACTTCCGCAGCCGGGCGACACTCCATCGCTCCACTCCAGAGGGGAGTCGCTTTTCGCTGCGGGGTCGTCAGCACGATGTGCAACCGACATCCGGTCCCGCAGGCAGCGTCGTCGTCCGGTCCTGCGCCGGGCGGGCGTCGCGGCAAGCAAGACCTTTGCGGGCTCTTCCGTCTTCGTGACGGAAGGTCCGGCAACGAGGCGACGCTTGCGAGCATCCCCGCGTCGCGCCCCTCGGCCTCGTGCCGACCTTCGGGAGCGCATGCATGATCACCATCGGTACCCCCTGGCTGTGGACCGGCTTCGCCGTCTTCGTCGTCGCGGCCCTCGTCGTCGACTTCGTCGTGCTGAAGAAGGAAGGCGCGCATCGCGTCGGCATCCGCGAAGCCGCGGTCTGGTCGGCCGTCTGGGTCGTCTTGTCGCTCGCGTTCGCGGCCGTGCTCTGGTGGTGGCTGGCGCGCACCGTCGGACGCGAGGCCGCCGACGCGAGGACGATCGAATTCCTCACCGGCTACCTGATCGAGAAGGCGCTCGCGATCGACAACGTGTTCGTCTTCCTGACGATCTTCGCGTACTTCTCGCTGCCGTCGGAATTCCGCAAGCGCGCGCTGATGATCGGTATCGTGGCGGCCATCGTGCTGAGGGCCGCGATGATCTTCGGCGGCGCCATCCTGATCGAGCGCTTCGACTGGATCCTGTACGTGTTCGGCGCCCTGCTGGTCCTGACCGGCATCAAGATGTGGCGCTCGGTCGGACAGGCGTCGTCGCTCGACGACAACGCGGCGCTGAAGCTGATGCGACGCGTGACCAAGGTCTCGCCCGGGCACGACGGGGAACGCTTCTTCACCAGCCGGGGCGGCGTGCGCATGGTCACGCCGCTGCTGCTCGTCGTCGTCCTGATCGGCGTGACCGACGTCGTCTTCGCGGTCGACTCGATCCCGGCGATCTTCGCGATCACCACCGACCCGTTCGTCGTGTTGACGTCGAACGTCTTCGCGGTGCTGGGCCTTCGGGCGATGTTCTTCCTGCTCGCCGACATGGCCGACCGCTTCCATCTGCTGCCCTACGGCCTCGCGGTGATCCTGGTCTTCGTCGGCGCGAAGATGCTGACCGCCGGCGTCTTCCACATCGCGCCGCTGATGTCGCTCGCGGTGATCCTGGCGATCCTCGCGACGACGATCTTCGTCAGCATGCGCCTGCGACCCGCGGCGGCGAGCTAGTCCGAAGCGCGCAACGCGTAGCCGGCGACCGCGTCGATGACCGCGTCGTCCTCGCCGGCGGCTTCGGCAACCACGATGTCGATCGCCGGCAACCGTGCACGCAACGCGTCGACGATCCGCGGCAGGTCGCGGCGCAGGTGCGAGCCCTGTCCGAAGAACACGGGAACGATCGAGACCCGTGTGCAGCCGTCGGCCCTCATCGCGTCCACCGCGCGATCGAGGTCGGGCTCCATCAGTTCGAGGAAGGCGAGCGCGACCGGACCGTCGTGCGTACGCGCGACCCTTTCCCGCACGCGCTCGAACGGCTCCGCCCACCGCAGGTCGCGCGCTCCGTGCCCGAAGAGGATCAGGCCGCGCTTCATCGCCGCTCGACCCAGCGCAGCGCGCCCATCGCGGCGGCGAGCACGACGATGCTCGGCATCGCCGCCGAGAGGATCGGCGGCCAGGTGTTCAGGAGGCCGACGTGCGAGAAGAGGTTGTTGAGCAGGTAGAAGCCGATGCCGAGCATGATGCCGGCGAAGATCTTGAAGCTGATGCCGCCCGACCGGAAGTGCAGGTAGGCGAACGGCAGCGCGAGCGCCATCATCACCAGCACCGCGAACGGATAGATGATCTTCTTCCAGAAGGCGATCTGATAACGCTCCGAGGTCTGCTTGTTCTCTTCGAGATGGCGGATGTAGGTGTCTAGGTTGCGGGCCGCCATGCGTTCGGGCGTGACGGTCAGCACGGCCAGCAGCTGCGGGTTGATGTCCGACTGCCACAGCCGCTCGTCCCGGCGCGTGACCTCGACCTTGTCCGGCGCGTCGCTGCCCCCGAGATTGATGAAGCGCGTCTCGGTGACCTTCGACAGGCGCCACGCATGCGGCGCGACGAAGGTGCCTCTCTCGGCGAACGAGATGTCCTGCAGGCGGAGCGCGGTATCGAACTCGTAGACCTTGATGTTCTTCAACGTGCTGTCGCCGCCCACCGTGCCGATGTTGACGAAGCGCACCACCGGCCGCCCCCGGTCGTCGCGCGTGTTGTCCTTGACCCAGAGGCCGCTGCGAAAGCCGCGCGCGATCGGACTCGAACTCTGCTTCAGGCTCAGTTTCTGCGTCAGCGTCTCGACGTTCGGCGTCACGACCTCGCCGAGCAGGAACGTGAACACGACCAGCAGCAGCCCCGGCACCATCACGAGCCGGACCGCGCCGCCGGTCGACAGGCCGGCGACGCGCAGGATGGTGAACTCCGAGTGCGACGCGAGCTGCGCGAGCGCGTAGATGGTCCCGATCAGCGCCGCGATCGGCAGCAGCTCGTAGGCGCGGGCCGGTACCTGCAGCAGCACGAACAAGGCGGCCTGCTCGATGCGGTAGCCGTTCTTGCCGACGTCGTTGACCTCGTTGATGAAGTCGAAGGACGTGTACAGCACCAGCAGCGCCGTCAGCACCAACGCGACCGCGAGCAGGATCTCTCGAGCGAGATAGCGCTGGACGATGCCGATGCGAAGCTTCATGGACGATCGAGGCGGTCGCCGGAGACGATCGCTCTAGTTGGCCGCGATCAGGCGGCGTGACTGCGCGGCCCGCAAGCGCCCCCGCAACGACTGCGGCACCCTGTTGCGCCAGCCGAGCATCGCGATGCCGAGCGCGATGACGATGCCGTGCACCAGCCACCACGAGATCGCGAAGTCGATGCGACCGCGACTGGTCCAGCTCTGGATGATGTTCATCGCGTTGTTGTAGACGAAGTACACGAGCAACGCGACGATCAGGTTGGCCGACCGGCCCGCCCGGGCGTTGACGAACGACAGCGGCACCGCGAGCACCGCGAGCGCGATCACCGACAGCGCGAGACCGATGCGCCACACGAGTTCGCCTTTGGCGCGCGCCGAACCGTCGGCGATCAGCGCCGGCGTGCTGCGGATCTTGGCCGAGTCGTCGTTCGAGAAGTCCGGCGACTTGTTCTCGATGCGAACGCCGTAGCGCTCGAACTCCATGACCCGGTAGTCCGGCTTGCCCGGCGTGCCCTCGTAGCGCCGACCGTTGTTCATCACGAGGAACTCGTCGCCGTTGGGCTCGCGCTCGACGACTCCGGTCTTCGAGACGATGACGCTGACCTTGCCGTCGCGGATGGTGTTGACGAGCACGTTCTGCACCGACGACGTCGACGGGTCGAAGCCTTCGACGAAGAACACCTTCGAGCCGTCGGACGACTCGCGGAACTGGCCCGGCGCGACGCGCGCGACCTCGGTGCGCTGCTCGAAGCGCGCCTTGAATTCGCTTGCCTGCAGGTTGGCCCACGGCGCGACGAAGAGGCTCGTGAGACCGACGATGACGGCGACCGGGACGACGAACTTCATGACCGGTCGCAACCAGCGCGTGAGGCCGAGCCCCGACGACTGCCACACCACCATTTCAGAGTCGCGATAGCTGCGCGTCATCGTCAGCAGGATGGTGACGAAGACGGTGAGCTGCATCAGCACCGGCAGGTTGTTCAACGACGCGAAGAGGATCAGCGCGAGCACCGCACCGTTGTCGACCTGACCCGCGGCGGCCTGGCCGAGCACGCGGACGAGCCCGATCGTCAGCACGATGGTGAGCAACGCGATGAAGATCGCACTCGCCGTGTTGACGAGTTCTCGCACGAGCGAGCGTTCGAAAATCATGAAGGGGTCGGGCGCCGGCGGAGAACATCGACGGGCGATGTCCGGTACACGATGCTGATGGAAACGGGGATCACCCGAACGCGTCTTTGACGGATGAGGTCGGCACCGAGATAATCGCGGGTTCCGCGGCACCGTACAACCAGAGGAATCAGCGCATGGAATTTAGCACGAAAGCCGGTACGCCGGACCGCATCAAGAGCGGCTGCGTCGTCGTCGGCGTCTATGCCGATCGCAAGCTGACGCCGGCTGCGAGCCTGGTCGACGTGGCCTCCAACGGTGCCATCGCCGCGGCGGGGCGGCGCGGCGATCTGCCCAGCAAGCGCGGTGGCGTGCTGATGATGAGCGGCGTCACGGGCATCGCGGCGGAGCGTGTGCTGATCGTGGGTCTCGGCAAGCAGGAAGAGCTGAAGGCGAAGGGAGTGGCGGAAGCGGTGCGTGCGGCCGTCAAGGCGCTGGGCGCCTCCGGCGCGAGCAGCGCGCTCTTCACGCTGGCCGACGTGTCGCTGCCCGATCTCTCGACCGTCGACGTCGTCCGCGTCGTCGTGCTGGCCGCGCGCGAGGCGGTCTTCCGCAGCGACGAGCTGAAGAGCCAGAAGGACGAGGACGGCACGCTGGCGCGCATCGTGTTCCCGGTCGAGAAGGCGCAGGCGTCGTCGATCGCCGGCGCCATCGCGTCGGGCGTCGCGCTCGCCAACGGCTGCGACCTGACGAAGCGTCTCGGCAACCTTCCGCCCAACATCTGCACGCCGTCCTATCTCGCGTCGACCGCCAAGCAGATCGCCAAGGAATGGGACCTGAAGGTCGAGGTCCTCGAGCGGAAGCAGATGGAGCAGCTCAGGATGGGCTCGTTCCTGGCCGTCTCGCAGTCGTCGGCAGAGCCGCCGAAGCTGATCGTGTTGAGCTACAGCGGCGGCAAGGCGAAGGACGCGCCGGTCGTGCTCGTCGGCAAGGGCATCACGTTCGACACCGGCGGCATCTCGCTCAAGCCCGGCGACGCGATGGACGAGATGAAGTACGACATGTGCGGTGCCGGCTCGGTGCTCGGCACGCTGCGCGCGGTGGCCGAGCTCGGACTGAAGATCAACGTGGTCGGCATCGTGCCGACCTGCGAGAACATGCCGGGCGGCGATGCGACACGACCCGGCGACATCGTCACCAGCATGTCGGGTCAGACCATCGAGGTCCTCAACACCGATGCCGAGGGTCGCCTCATCCTGTGCGACGCGCTGACCTATGCGGAGCGCTTCAAGCCCGCGGCGGTGATCGACATCGCGACCCTCACCGGCGCTTGCGTGATCGCGCTCGGCCACGTCAACTCCGGCCTCTTCTCGACCGACGACGAGCTCGCCGGCGAACTGCTGGCCGCGTCGAAGACGTCGGGCGACGCGGCCTGGCGCATGCCGGTCGAGGACGACTACCAGGAACAGTTGAAGTCGAACTTCGCGGACATGGCCAACATCGGCGGCCGGCCCGGCGGCAGCATCACGGCCGCCTGCTTCCTTTCCCGCTACACGAAGAACTATCGATGGGCGCATCTGGACATCGCCGGCACCGCCTGGAAGAGCGGCGTCGCCAAAGGAGCCACCGGTCGTCCGGTCCCTCTGCTGACGGCGTTCCTCGAGGCCCGCGCGCAATAGGGTCCTCGTCTTCGGTACGTCCCGGCCGGGGCGTGCGGTACCCTTCACGCATTCCGCCCGCAACCTCCGGCCCGCTCGCCGCTCGCAATGACGCAGATCGACTTCCACGTCAATGCACCCGCCAAGCTCGCGCACGCGTGCCGGCTCGCACGGAAGGGATATGGCGCCGGCACGCGGATGGTGTTCTACGCCGCCGACGCGGTGGTGGCCGAGCTCGATCGCCTGCTGTGGACCTTCTCGGCGCTCGACTTCATTCCGCATTGCCACGTCCGCAGCCGCCTCGCACCGGTCACGCCGATCCTGCTCGCGGGACCGGCCGACGCCGAGGCTTGCCTGCAGTACGAGATGCTCGTCAACCTGGATCGCGAGCAGCCCGACTTCTTCAGTCGCTTCGAACGCATGATCGAGGTGGTGGGGTCCGAAGCCGCTGACCTCGAGGCCGGCCGCGCGCGCTGGAAGTTCTATCGCGACCGTGGCTATCCGCTGAAGCGGCACGACCTGGCGGCGCCTTCCGACCTGGCCGGATCGTGATCGACGACGACGACCTGCCGGTCCTGACGCACGTCCTGCGCACCGGCAAGGGCAGCACGCCGCGCTTCATCCCCCCGCTCGTGATCGAGCCGCTCGTGGCCGGGCCGATGCCGCCGATCGGAGAAGAGCCGGTCTCGCCGAGCGACTCGTTGATCATCGGCAACGCGCCGCGGACCGGCCGAGACGTCGAGGCTCTCGGCTTGACCGGCGAAGGGCCGATGACGCCGGCTGCCGATCCGGCGATCGACCGCGAAGACCGCGGCCGGACGAGGGCCGCATTCGAGGGCAGGATGGGCGCCCCCATCGTCGACCGTGTCGTCGCCGGCGTCGCACGCGACGAGTCGGCCGAGGCGAGGATCCATGGCCCGGTCGAGACCGCGACCGTCGGCTCGTCGACCGCTGCGCACGAAGCCCCCATCGAAGCCCGGACGCCTGCGCCGTTCGAGAGATCGATGGCGGGCAGCGGCGGACGTGGGGCCGTTGCCGATGCTGGCAGCTCTCCCGGCGCTGGTCCCTCTGCCGATGTCGGTAGCTCGTCCGATGCCGGCCCCTCTTCCGATGTGGGCAGCTCTGCTGCGGCGGTCGTTGCTGCCGATGGCGGTGCCGCTGCTGCCGATGCCGATGCCGATGCCGATGCCAGTGTCTCTGCACATGATGGTGCCTCTGCCATGGGCGATAGCGAGGGCGATCGCTATGCCGGTGCTGGCGCCCCTGCCGAAAGCGCGACCGAGGGGCGTGCCTGGTTCGGGGCCGCGCCAGATGCCGCGGCCGTGGTCCACGCCGGGACTGGCGGCGAAGCCAACGCCGGTATAGGGGGCGGCACCGGTAATGAAGCCGATGCCGGTATCGATGCCGATGCCCGCGTCCGTCCCCCTGCGGGCTCGGATGCCGCCGCCGATACCGCGTTGCGGGCCGAGGGTCCTCCCGAGGGCGGACTCGATACCGATGCCACTACCGGTGTCCTTCTCGAAGCCGACGCCACGTCGTCCGAAGGCGGTGCGAACGGTTCGTCCGCAGGGACGCTCATCGGTTCGTCTGCAGGAACGGTCGATAGCTCGCACGCGAAGCCCGGCGATCGCCTGTTCGCGGAAACGCGGGTCCCGACCGACGAGAGATCGCATGAAGTGCCGGGCGAAGCCTCGTCCCAGCCGGGCGAGCTTCGCGCACCCTTCGAGTCCTTTCCAACCCCAGAGTCCTTCGCACCCCTCGAGTCCTTCGCACCCGAGTCGTTCGAACCCCCCGAGTCGTTCGAGCCCTCCGAGTCCTTCGCACCCATCGAATCCTTCACGGCCGCTGAATCTTCCCGGCCCTTCGAGCCCTTCGAACCCTTGTCGGAACCATCGAGGGAACCAGCGCGCGAGGCAGGACCCGGGAGTCCCGCCGCCCCCCTCGTGGCCGACGGCACCGATCCCTTCGTCACCGAAGCCCGACGCTCGTCGCACGTCGTAGTCGACTCCATCGACGCCGCGCCCCTCGTCGTCGCGCCGGTCATCGAGGCCCATGCCGCCGCGGACACGCAACACCTGCCCGCTCGACGAACGAATGCCAACGACGGAGCCGACGCGGTCCGCCGTCCACACGACCACGATCTCGAAAACCCTCCTTCGGAAGCCTTCATCGATGCGATCGACGAACCGGAGGTGGTCGCCACGACCACGCTCGACGACGCCGTAGACCACGGCTCGATGGACATCGTCTTCGCCCCGCCGGTGGTGTTCGAAAGGACGGCCGACGAGACCGCGGCGCTCGAGCGTCGCGTGCGCGAGTCGGTCTTCGAGGACCTGATGGACCGCATCGATACGGAGCTCGATGCCCGCATCGCCCATGCGATGCGGTCCGAGATCGAGACGGCGCTGGCGCAGTTGCAGTCGAACCTGCGGATGCAGCTGACCGAGGCCTTGCGCGACGTCGTCGGACGCGCGGTGAAGGAAGAGATCGCACGGCTCGACGGGACACCGACCGGACGGCACGTGCCGTAGCACCGCGCCCGTCGGGTACGTGCCGACGGCAGTGCGCGCGACACCCGCATCCGGTGCTGCCCGCAGCTCCCGTCGCGCTGTACGATGCGGACCGGCCCTTGCCCTCGCACCGGCTCGTCGCCGGGGACTCCATGCCGCGCCTGCTTCGCTTCTCGCTCGTCTCGTTCCGCGATCTGATGACGACCTACGCGCCGGTCGTCGTGGTCGTGACGGCGCTGCTGTGGTTCGCCTACGAGGCGATCGATCCGACGCCGCCCGATCACGTGGTCATCGCGACGGGGCTCGAAGGCAGCGCCTATCAGGACTTCGCCGAGAAATACAGCGAGACCCTGGCGCGCCATCACATCCGCACGGACATCCGTCCGTCGGCCGGCTCGATGCAGAACCTCAACCGCCTCAACACCGCCAAGTCCGACGCGGACGTGGCGTTCGTGCAGAGCGGCACCACCAACGACGAAGCCGCCGACCGCCGTGGCCTGGTATCGCTCGGCAGTCTCTTCGTCGAGCCGGTCTGGATCTTCTACCGCGAGGGCGCGCTTGCGAAGGTGAAGCCGGTCGCGCCAGTCGAGGTCTCGTCCCGCGTGCCGGTCGCGACGGCGCGCGCGAAGGTGAAAGCCGATGCGGACATGCCGACTCCGGTCACCGCGATCACGCAGCTCGGCGAACTGCGCGGCCTGTCGCTCAACGTGGGACCGCAGGGCAGCGGCGGCCCGCGCCTCGCGCGCCAGCTGCTGGAGGCCAACCGCGTCGACAAGGACGAGATGACGTTGAGCAACCTCGAGGACACGCCCGCCGTGATGAAGCTGCTCGACGGGTCGCTGGACGCATTGATGTTCGTCACGGCGCCCGAGGCGCCGCTGGTGCAGATGCTGCTGCAGACGCCGGGCATCCGGCTCTTCAACTTCGATCAGGCCGAAGCCTATTCGCGCCGCTTTCCGTTCCTGAAGCACGTGGTGCTTCCGCGCGGCATCGTCGCGCTCGAGAAGGACCTGCCGCACGAGGACGTCCACCTCATCGCTCCCACCGCGACGCTGGTGGCCCGCAGCGACACCCATCCGGCCATCATCGAGCTGTTGATGCAGGCGACCGCCGAGGTCCATGGCGGACCCGGCTGGTTTCGTCGCGCCGGGGAGTTTCCCAACGATCAGTACACCGAGGTTCCGGTCTCGCCGGTCGCCGAGCGCTACTACAAGAACGGCACGCCGTTCCTGCAGCGCTACCTGCCCTTCTGGCTCGCCAACCTGATCGAGCGCATGGGCGTCATCATCGTGCCGATCCTCGCGTTGCTGATCCCGCTGTCGCGCGTCCTGCCGCCGCTCTACACGTGGCGCGTGCGCTCGCGCGTCTATCGCTGGTACGGTCAGTTGCGAGCAGTCGAGAGCGACGTCGACGCGATCCATTCGTCGTCCGATGCACCCACGCCCGCCAAGCCCGGCGACGCGATGACGAAGGGATCGCGTCGTGCGAAGCAGCTCGCGCGACTGGCCGACATCGAAGCGAAGGTCAATCATCTGGTGGTTCCGTTGTCGTACGCCGACGAGCTCTACACGTTGAAGCTGCACATCGATCGGGTCAGGGCGAAGCTGCTGGGCGACGGAACCTATCGCGGCATCGGCAACGCGCCCGCGGCCACGAGCAGCGAAGCGGCCACGAGCAGCGAGCCGGCGCCCGCGCTCTGACGCTTCGCAGTCTGCGAGCAAAGCCGCGTCGACGCCATCCGCCGATCGGCTCCGTCGAACGAAGGTAGCGACCGCGACGAACGTCTTCTATATTCCGGCGATGACCCGCCTCGTCGCCTGCGCCGCAATGACCGCCCCGCCCTCCATCGCCACCACGACCGACGTTCGACGATCCCCGATGACCGAAGCGCGGCCGCCGGTCCGCTGCGGCTGGGCCAATCCATCCAATGCGCTCTACCTGCGCTATCACGACGAGGAGTGGGGCGTGCCGTGCACCGACGAGACCCGGCTCTTCGAGATGCTGAACCTCGAGGGCGCGCAGGCCCGGCCTGTCGTGGTCGACCATCCTCGCCAAGCGCGAGGGCTACCGCGCGGCATTCGACGGCTGGGACGCCGTGAAGATCGCGCGCTACGGGGATGCCGACGTCGCGCGACTGATGAACGATGCGAGCATCGTGCGCAACCGATTGAAGATCCTCTCGGCGATCGACAACGCCCGGGCGGTGGCGCCGTTGATCGACGAGTTCGGCGGCCTCGGACCCTATCTCTGGAGCTGGGTGGGTGGCGAGCCGATCGTGCGACGCCGGTCCGACCGGTCGCCGATCCCCGCGCGTACCGAGCTATCGGACGCGCTGTCGAAGGACCTGATCGCGCGGGGCTTCAAGTTCGTCGGGTCGACGATCGTGTACGCGTATATGCAGGCGGTGGGGCTGGCGGATGATCACGCGGATGAGCGTTAGAGACGGGAGACTTTGGCTAAAAGAGTTGTTGATGCATCAGCCAATTAAAAAAAGCGCACCGCGCGGGCGCGCCTCAACGTTACGCAAAACAACTTACAAAACTTTGTATTTTCTAAATTACTTACTCTGAGGTATCGGGGGAGCAGATGCCAAGACAGCAGTCATGGCTTTATCCTCGGCTGTTGGACCTTAAGCGATCAAGTAACTTATTGATTGTCGAAAGCTCGTTATTCAGCAACTGTTGCCGAGCCTTGGACAAGTGCAACGGAGCACCGATATAAAGCGTGAGCGCATAGTTCGGCGCCGCCGCCATGGCAGATTTGGCTGCAGCATCGATCTTTGCCGCACCCGTCACTATATTGCCCTTTGCGTCGAACCCTGCCTTCTCGATTGCGGCGACCAGCGCGTCCGTTTCCTTTTTAAATAATGGCGTTCCATCGACGGGGACTTTCAGCTGCGCTTTGGAGCCGTGCAACGAGTCTGTCGATACAGCAGGCATGAGACGCATCGTAATGCGGCGATTGCCTGCGCCATCATGAGGCGCCGAAGCCGCCTCGGCGACGAATCCCGCCGGATCGATTTGGCCCCAATTAGGCTGTATGCAAGCGCGATTCAATGGTGGAGAGCACAACCCGGCGGCCTCCTGCCCATGAACAGGAGCACAGGACAACAACGCGGCCCACAGAAAGAAGACCAGAGAGCTTTTTTTCATTTGCATTCCCTAGAGTTGAATTGACTTCTTCAGTCGTTCGGTATCCACCGAAGGTTGGGTACCAATCAGTACAGAAAGCATCTGTCGACACTGGCGGTAAATCCGCATAGCTTCCGTCGGATTGCCCGCGTCGATGTGGATCTGCATCAACAGACGATAGAGAGTTTCGGAAAGTGGGTCGCGCGCGAGCGCAGCCTCGATCAAAAAGATGGCTTGGACCGCATCGCCAGTTCCTTCCCAATAAGCGATCAGCGTACGGGTCGCTCTGAGAAAGGCTGCACGATGACGCTCGCGGACTGCTTCACGCCAAGCGGTAGGCTCCTCCTGCTCGAGAGGCAACGCCTCGAAGAGACGGAGAAGCTCGTCGCCCAGCTCGACGACCTGCAGCTTGCGGTAGCGACCGGATGCAACGGACTCCGCCTCCGCGACGGCCTTCGTGAAATCGTGCAGGTCCGACGAAACGCGATGTTCGTCAAGGGATACCTTGCCCTCCTTGACGATCACGAGCGAGTCGTCACCTAGCAGCTTCCGTAGACGCGAGACGGTCACCTCGAGACTCTTTCGTGCAGCGCCTTCTTCCGCATCGGGCCACAGTGCCGAAGCGGTGGTGGTCGAATCGGCGACGAGGTCTCGGGTACAGACCAGATACTTGAGCAGCTCTAGCGGCTTCTGCTGCGCCTTGCCACTGAACAAGAGGGGTTCTGTATCTCGCAATATTCGAAACGCTCTCAAGACCTCGACCCGTATCGGCCACGGCCAGCTCTTCGGAGCGTTTCGTGGGGCCGGCAGATTGCGGGATTTGATCGAACGCACAACGAAGTCGTTTTCCTGGTTGGCTCGGAGAGCCTCGGCGGCCACATGCGACGCCACTTGCGGCAAAAGATTGAGGTAAGCCAGGACGTTCAGTTTTCGAGCCGTCCCGATATGCGTGGCCAACATCTGCTCGGCACGCGGACGATCTTCGTTCCACAGCGCATGCGATTGCAGGAGCCCGTCGGTCAATTCGATATGCGGCACATCCGCAGCGGCACAGGTCTCGATGACCCTTCTTGCGAGCGCGGCACTTTCCTTGGCCTTGTCCGCTCCATACAGGACCTGAATCCGATCCTTTTCGAGGATGGCCTTGGCTGACTGAGGAAATCCGGCGTCAAAGACCAACTGCTCCGCCTTGTCGACAAGGGCCAGAGCAGCCATTGCCCGACCTGCCAGCATTTCGTGGCGTGCTCTCAGATGAACGATCCATCCTCGCTGTCGTCCCACCCGGTCTTGATCGATACCTTCGAGCGTCAGCAGCAGTTCGTGCCCCTGCTTCAACTCGCCTCGACCTAACGCCAGCCGCACGAGACCGATCAAAGCACCGATGCGAGGCTGAACCAGTGCATTTTCGTCAGCAAGGACGAGGGCCTCTTCGAAGCAGCGACGCGCCTGGTCCGATGCGTGCAGACGCGTGAAGCTGTGCCCGTTCTCGATGTTCCATGCCGCTCGGACATGCGGTGCCGAACGCCTATACGAAGCGAGGCCTTCGATACGCACGACGGCAATTTCCAGTTCCTGAATTCGACTCGCTCGTCGCATCGCGGTGACCAGCAACGATCCGGCCAGGATGGTCTCGTTGGCCGAGAGAATCTCGTTCGACACGTCGAGCATCAATAGGTCCTGCAATGTACTTTCGACTCCCTCAGCACGTCCGCCGATCAACATGTCGTAGACGACTTCGCCGGCCACACGGATCGCCCGACTCTCCGGGTCGCCCAAGCAACGGAGGTCGGGGCGTGTGAAGACCTTGAATCGATCCGCCCACACTGCGATCTCGCCGACGTTCTCGATCGTGGCGAAAACGATGAACAAGGCGAGCCCGATCGACTGCGCCATGCCGGCCTCGTCGTGTGACGCCTCGAATCCAGCGAACGCTTCTTCGCAGGCGCGTAATGCCCCTGCGCTGTCATTGCCGATCAAGGCACGCGCCTGCCACACCGCGATCGCGGGCACCGAACGATCGACGTGCGCGTGAGCCGTCTGCACCAGTCCTAGCAGATGCGAGTCCCGGAGGGCGAGACTGCCATGGGTTCGAACGAGCACATCGAGGCTCGTCGGGCCCAACGTGGAAGCCAGCTGCCATGCGAGGTCGAGCCGATCGACATCGAGCAGATGCGCAACGAGCCTCTCACCCATGGCTTCGTTCGGTCCGGCGATCGCAGATGGTTCGCGCAACGCATTGCGAAACAGGTCGTGAAGACGCCAGCATCCTTTCGAGATGCGCGTGACGTTGCCCAATGGCGGTTCGCTGGCGACGGTCTTTTGCTCGGATACGAGCCTTTCAACGAAGAGTCCACGCTCGGACAAGGCTTGCAACCGCCCGCACGCCGGCGCCCATTCCGGTGCGACGTCGGCAAGATCGATGGGCACCTGGGAAATTTCCGCCATCAACCGCAACCGCACCAACTCATCCTTCGACACGCCCCCCAGCACCTGCCCGCCGATCAGCAACGCCAGCGGCGTGCGCACCGCCTCGAGCGGATCGCCCGATCCGTCGTCCGTCCCGCCTGATGCGCCGAACTGCATCGCCAGCATCAGACCCGCGGCCCAGCCGTCGGTCGCGGCGACCAACGCTTCGAGCCTGCGGGTGTCGGCTCCGATGCGGCCGGCCAATGCGCTCGCCTCGTCGCGATCGAACGCCAGCAGCCGGTGGCCGACGATCCACAGCCGCGAGCCCGCGAGCTGCGGCGCGAAGTGCGCGTCGGGCATGAGTTGCGACGCGAAGCAGAGCTTGCGTCGACCTTCGAAGGCGTCCACCGCGTAGGCCAGCAGCGGCGTGGTCGGACCGGCCAGGTGATGCACGTCGTCGAGGACGATCGCGTGCGCGACGGCGAGCTCTTCGTCGAGCCGTGCGAAATAACCTTCGGCGAACGCGCCGGGGTCCTCGCGATGTTCGGGCGAGAACGCGGGCAGCGGTCCGCGGCAATGGGTCGCCGCGAGCGCGGTGATCGCCGCGAACAATGCCGCCGGGTCGCGATGCCGCTCATCGACGGTCAGCCAGATCGAAGGACAACGATCGTGCTGCAGCCACGAGCGCAGCAGCAACGTCTTGCCGGCGCCGGTCGGTCCGTGCAGCCACACCGCGCCCGGCAGTCGCGCATCGATCAGCGCATGCAGCCGCTCGCGCTCCAGGACCATGCCGCCCGAGGCGGACGACGCGGCGGTTGCGGGCGTAGCGGCGTGCGCGGCCGTCTTCGGGAGACCGGCCGGGTTCGACTTGCTGGAGACCATCCGCGCATTTAAAGGCACCGTCGGTCATCCCGCAATAGAAAGGTCCGTCGGTCGAGTCGCGCGGCGATGCATGAACATTCATGCAACCGTCAGGACGCGAGCGCGATGGAACGAAGCGATCGCCGTCCCGATGCAGCGGAGTGACGCTCCGCGCGGGACGCGCTCCCTTCATCGAACGTCGCACGACGCGCGATGCTCATCGCGTCGCGACGTCCGTGCGTCGGGCCTCGGGTTCGATCGACAAGCGTCCGTCGATCGGCAGCGGGGCCCGGTGTCCGGCCTGCGAACGATCGCCGGCCCGCGCGCGGGCGGCGTCGGCGTGGGACGTCTCGGCCGCGTCCATGCCGGCCACGATGATCGACACCATCGCCAGCGCCGTCACGATGACGAGGATCGCCATCTCGACGGCGACGAAGGTTCCGGTCGGTTCGCCGCCGGCGGTGGCGATGCGCAGGCCGGCCGGCTGCCGGACGGAGTGCTTCGACTCGTCGCGGTCGACGGTGGCGGGGTTGGAAGGACGAGCGAGGGTCATGGAGGGCTCCGGGATGCGGGGGCTGGTTTCGCCGACCGCCGAAGCATCCGCCCGACCCACCTACGGATCACCCACGAATCGTGTGTCGCCTTCTCACCGGTGTGCGATTTCGTTGCGACCGCGTGGCGCTTCGCCGATCCGTCGACGCCCGGTCCGTCCGATGCTGATGCAGCGGCATCCGTGCTCGTTCCTTCCATCCGTGGGTCATCCGTATGGATCGGCCGCCCACACTCGGTGCCAGCGATGACGAGCCGTCGTCGACACCGGAAGAGAACATGGATCACCGCCTGGACCACGAGACCGAAGACCCGCGAGACGAGCCGTACGACGCGGCCCGGCGACGCTTCGAAGCCGAAGCCGTCACCGCCATCCTGCGCAGGCTGACCGCCGCGCGCGCCGAACCGACGCCGGGTTGCAGGGCCGACGGCTCGGGTCGCCTCGAGTCGATCGCCCGCTCGTGAGCGAGCCGGTTTCCCGCCGGAGAACGAACATGTGGTTCTGATCCCCGTCCGCTCGCGCATCGCGGACCGGTCGCCGAGGATCCGCGAAGACCTCCCGGTCCTCGACCGGATTCGTGGGCGAGCCGGCCCGATACCCGCGGAACGAACACGTCCTCGCGCTCCCGCGACTCGCGGAAGCCGCTCAGTCGCCGAGGAATTCCGAGAAGACCTTCAGGTCCTCGACGTGATCCGAGACGACCTTGACGATCACGACGATGGGGACGCTGAGCAGCACGCCCCAGACGCCCCAGATCCAGCCGAACAACAGCAGGCCGACGAACACCGAGACCGTGTTCATCCGGGCGATGCGGCCGGCCATCCAGGTCGTCAGCACGACGCCGACCAGCGCGGCGATCACGAGCGACAGGCCGGCGACGAGGGCGGCCATGCCGAGCGAGCCGAACTGCATCAGCGCGGCGACGCCGGTGGCGACCGCGACGATCACCGGCCCGAAGTACGGCACCACGTGCAGCACGCCCGCGACGACGCTCCACGTGCCGGCGTTGTCGAGGCCGACGATGCGGAAGGCCGCCCACGTGAGTACGCCGAGCACGACGTTCGACACCAGCAGCATCGCCATGAAGCGCTGGATCGACAGGTTGATCTGGTCGAACATCTGCACGGTGATCTTCTTCTCGGTCAGCGTGCGTCCCGCGACCTTGACGAACTTGCGCTTGAACTTGTCGCCCGACAGCAGGATGAAGTACGCGAGCAGGCAGACCATCAACAGTTGTCCCCCGACGGCGAGGACGCTCCGGCCGCCGCTCAGGAAGACATCGGTCACGCGCAGTCCCGGCTGGACCATCAGCACGGTCGGGCCGCCGCGCGGCGCGCCGCCGGTCGCCGCGTCGGTGGCCTTCTGCAGCGCGTCGGCCGCGCGTCGCACGTTGTCGAGCCCGAGGCCCTGCCCCGCATCGAAGACGTCGAAGGCCCGCGACGCCTTCTTCGCGACCTCGGGCACCTGGTCGATGATGGCCTGCGCCTGGAAGCGCAGCGCGTAGACGCTCATCACGCCGGCGCCCACCAGCACCAGCAGGATCAACGCCGCGCCGAGCCATCGCGGCACGTGCCAGCGATCGAGGAACGAGACCGCGGGGTCGAGCGCATAGGCGAGCAGCACGGCCATCACCACCGGGATCACGAAGTTGGCCGCGGCCTGCAATGCGAACAGCGTCGCGAGGACGGCGATGGTGATCAGCGCCGCGCTGCGCGGATCGACCCGCTGCAACGGCGATGCGGCGTTGCTGCGCAGGACCACCGGCCTCTGCCCGCTCTCGGGATCGAGCGCCTCGTCGGCGCGGACTTCGGACCGCGGGATCGCGTCGGGCAGCGGCAGGCTCATGCGGCGACCCTCACGAGGTTGGCGCGCAACGCGTCGTCGAGCGTCGCCGCGCTTTCGCGTAGATGCGCGCGGCTCGCGGCCGACAGGCGATCGGACGCCAGCGCGCGCTGGATCGAGGCCTTCAGCGCGATCGCGTTGTCGCGTTGCAGGCTGCGCTGGTCGGCCAGCGTCGCGTTGCCCGAGTGCAGCAGCACGTTGACGATCCGCTTCAGGTGCTCGCGCTGCAGGTTGCGGCGCATCGGCGCGATGTCGCGGCCGCTGCCGAGTTCGCTCCAGATCGCCTTCTGCAACGAGCCGTAGAGCTGCGCCAGCGTCAGCAGGTCGCGCGGATGCGAGCTGACGTTCTCCGCGTCGCCGATCCGCTTCGCGACCGGGTCGGACATCAGGTGATCGAGCGCCGTCGTCTGGATCGCGAGCACGCGGCCGGGCAGGTAGAACGCGCTCTTGTTGTTGCCGTTCGGCGCGTCGCGGTCGAGGA
>CALMOR010000193.1:44367-46386 GCA_937872165.1 uncultured Burkholderiales bacterium
AAGTCGATGCCGAGACGGCCGATGAACTCGGGCCGGAATCGGAAGCTGTCGATCGAGAAGAGTTGCGTCGCCAGCAGGTCGAGGGCCTGCTTCTGGCGGGCCGCATCGACCGGCACGAAGAGCGCGTTGCCGGAATCGAAGGCGACGTGGCCGCTACCGTCGACGACACCGCCGACGCCGGCGACGTGACTGCGGCTCGTGCGCACGCCGCCCACGTACTTCGCGATCAACGGGGTGGCGCGGTTGATCTCGTTGAAGCCGCGTTCGAGGTTGCGACGCACGACGAGGTAGCTCTCGTCGGAGTTCATGGGCCGGTCCTGCAGACGGTCCCATAACTCGCGCGACAGCGCGAAGCGCTTGCGGTAGTAGGCGAGCGGGTCGTCGCCGAGATCGAAGCGATTGACTTCCGGGTCCATCCCGTCGGGTCCGGCGTCGGCGTCCTCGTCGGTCGCGAACGCGAGCGCGGGCTCGTTGCTGCGGGCCGCGATGCGCGCGAGCTCGGGACGCTCCGCTTCGGCCGTCGGCGCGTCGATCGGCTTGTACGCGTACTCGATCGCCCAGTAGTCGTACGGGCCGAGGCCGCTCATCACGTACTCGCCCTGCCGCTCGTCTCGCGTCGCGATGTTGAACGGCGTGTAGTCCATCACCGAACCGGTCAGTCCGTTGGCACGCGTGAAGGCGGCGTCCTGCAGTTGCGGGCCGCTGCGGATGGTGGACGCATGGAAGTTGTGTCGCAGGCCGAGCGTGTGGCCGACCTCGTGCGTGACCACGGCACGCAGGTAGTCGCGCGCGAAGCGATCGGCCTCCGCGCTGTCGGCCGACACTTCGCCGCGCGCGTCGAGGAGACCGAGCGCGAACGCGGCTTCGTCGACGGCCTCGGCCGCGAAGTCGCACAGTCGGGCGGTGCGAGCGGCAGCCGCCGTGGTGCCGTCGAACGCCTTCGGCGGCTGCGGGATCGCCTCGGTGATCAAGGTGCGCGCGTTGCGCGTGAAGATGTCGGGGATCGCGATGTCGGCGTCGAGGATCTCGCCGGTGCGCGGATCCGTATGCGACGGTCCGATCGCGAAGCCGGCATCGGCGCCGAAGTACCAGCGCACCGACGCGTGCCGCGCGTCGAGCGTGTCGAAGTCCGCGTCGTCGGGCTGGATCTTCGCGACGATGGCGTTCGAGAAGCCGATCCGCTCGAAGGCCTTGTTCCACGCGAGGATGCCTTCGACGATGATGTCGCGGTAGTCGACCGGCACGTTGCGGTCGACCCAGAAGACGATCGGCTCCTTCGGGTCGGACATCGCCGCGCCCGGGTCCTTCTTCTCGAGCCGCCAGCGGTCGACGAAGAAGTTGCGCACGTTCGGCCGGACGTCGCTGCCGTAGTCGGCGAGGTCGGTCGTGAAATGGCCGACGCGGTCGTCCGCGTAACGCGGTCGCATCGGCTCGGGCAACGCGAGGAAGTTGTAGACGAAGCCGACGAAGACGCTGCGCGGGTCGGGCGGACTGTTCGGCGGCCGCGGCGGCGCCGGGTTGCCGGGCGGCACGAAGCCCGGCAGCCGCGGCGTCGCGAAGTGGTCGCGCACCGAGAAGCTCGCGCCGTGTTCGTCGGCACGGATCTTCACGAAGCTCGAGTTGGCGCGGTCGAGCGAATAGTTGAGGCGGAACGCGGACTCGAGCGTCGTCGAGTAGCCGGGGATGTCGGTGATCAGCAACGCGCTCGCGTCGATCAGCACCGACTTGTCGCCCGGCTTCGGTTGCGACAGCACCGGGGCGCTGCCGATCAGGCTGTCCGAGAAGCTCTGGCGGACCGCGCGTTCGGCAGGCGTGCCGGCCGCCGCCACGAAGGCGGTGTTGTTCGCGATCAGCTGCATCGCGTTGCCCACGCGATGGAAGACGACGAGGTGACGCATCCCCATCTGGCTCGCGTAGGCCCCGCGTTCACCGACCGAATCGCTGACGTTGTACGAGAAGAAGAACGGCCGGTCGAGGCGCTCGAGCGGGATCTCGATCCACACCCTGTCGTCCTTCTGC
>CALMOR010000194.1 GCA_937872165.1 uncultured Burkholderiales bacterium
CCACACTCGGCGCGCTGCCCGGTACCTTCGCCGACTCGGTGCCGCATGCGGTCGTCCTGTCCACCTGCCACCGCACCGAGATCTACGCGGCGACCGAGCGCCCGCACGACGCGCTGCCGGGCCTGCGCAACGACCTCGCACGGTGGATGGCCGCACACCACGACACGTCGAGCGAAGCGCTCGAGCCGCACTGGTACTGGCACGTCGACGACGCATCGGTGCGGCATGCCTGTCGTGTCGCGAGCGGTCTCGACTCGATGGTCATCGGCGAGCCGCAGATCCTCGGCCAGATGAAGGACGCCGCGCGCCAGGCCGAGGCGGTCGGCACCTTCGGCACGCCGCTTCGCCAGGCCTTCGATCGCTCGTTCGCGGTCGCCAAGGCGGTGCGCTCCGGCACGGCCATCGGCTCGGCCAGCGTATCGATGGCCGCGGCCGCGGTGCGGCTGTCCGAGCGCATCTTCGATCGGCTCGATCGCCAGCGCATCGTCTTCGTCGGCGCGGGCGAGATGATCGAGCTCGTCGCCACCCACTTCGCGGCGCGCACACCCACGGAGGTCGCGGTGGCCAACCGCACGCTCGAGCGCGGGCAGCGTCTCGCCGCCCGGCTGGCGGAAACCGGCGTCGCGTCGCGGGCGATGCTGTTGTCGGAGCTGCCCCAGGAGCTCGGACGCTTCGACATCGTGATCTCGTCGACCGGCTCGACGTTGCCGCTGATCGGACTCGGCATGGTCGAGCGTGCGTTGAAGTCGCGCCGACGGAAGCCGATGTTCATGGTCGACCTCGGGGTCCCGCGCGACATCGAACGCGAGGTCGGCGACCTCGACGACGTGTTCCTCTACACCGTCGACGATCTCGGCCAGGTGGTCTCGAGCGGCATGCAGACGCGCCTCGCCGCGGTCGGCGAGGCCGAGGCGATCATCGAGCGCGAGGTCGGACATTTCATGCGCTGGCTCGAAGGGCGCGGGACCGTCCCGGCGATCCGCGACCTGCATCAACGCGGCGACACCTTCCGCACCATCGAACTCGATCGCGCGAGGCGCCGCCTCGCGAAGGGCGACGACCCTTCGGTCGTGATCGAGGCGCTGGCCCACGGCATCACCAACAAGTTCCTGCACGGGCCGACGCAGCTGTTGCACGATGCGCCGGAAGACGTGCGCGCGCATCTGCTCGAGTACCTGCCCCGTCTCTTCGGCGCACGCAACGATGAGTGAGCCCGCCTGATGAAGCCGAGTCTGGCTTCGAAGCTCGATCAGCTCACCACCCGCCGCGCCGAACTCGAACGTCTGTTGTCGGACCCGCAGGCCACGTCCGATCTCGATCGCTATCGCGCGCTGAGCCGCGAGCATGCCGAGCTCGGGCCGCTGGTCGAGAGTCATGCCGCCTATCGCGCCGCGCTGTCGGACGAGACGGCGGCCCTCGAGCTGCAGGGCGACCCCGCGATGAAGGCCTTCGCGGAAGAGGAGCTGACGAGCGCCCGCACGCGCATCGCGTCCCTCGACGCGACGCTGCAACGACTGTTGCTGCCGAAGGATCCCGACGATGCGCGGCCGATGTTCCTCGAGATCCGCGCCGGCACCGGCGGCGACGAGTCCGCGCTCTTCGCGGGCGACCTGCTGCGCATGTACCTCCGCTACGCCGAGCGCCAGCGCTGGCAGGTCGAGATCGTGTCGTCGTCGCCGGCCGAGCTGGGCGGCTACAAGGAAGCCATCGTCCGCATCGCGCCGGGCAACGGCGACCCCGAAGCGCTCGCGCCGTACGCGCGACTCAAGTTCGAGTCGGGCGGTCATCGCGTCCAGCGTGTCCCGGTCACCGAGACCCAGGGCCGCATCCACACCTCGGCCTGCACGCTCGCCGTGATGCCGGAACCCGACGACATCGGAGACGTCGACATCCGCCCCGACGAGATCCGCGTCGACACGTTCCGCGCGTCGGGAGCCGGCGGCCAGCACATCAACAAGACCGACTCCGCGGTGCGCATCACGCATCTGCCGACCGGCATCGTCGTCGAATGCCAGGACGATCGCAGCCAGCACAAGAACAAGGCCCAGGCGTTGAAGGTCCTCGCCGCCCGCATCACGGACCGGCAGGTCCGCGAACAGCAGGCCAGCGAAGCGGCGACGCGGCGCACGCTGGTCGGGTCGGGCGATCGGTCGGAGCGCATCCGCACCTACAACTTCCCGCAGGGCCGGGTGACCGACCACCGCATCAACCTCACGCTCTACAAGCTCGAACTGGTCCTCGACGGCGACCTCGGCGAGCTGACCGATGCGCTGGTCGCAGAGCACCAGGCCGAGCAGCTCGCGGCCCTCGGCGAAAGCTGAGGCCTTGGTCGTCGACACGCTGCTGGCCGGCAGCGGCCTTCCGCGCTCGGAGGCGCTGCTGCTGCTCGCTCACGCGAGCGGACGGTCGCGCGAGCGGCTGATCGCGGGGTCGGATGACAGGCTCGACGCGGTCGCCGTCGACAGGTTCCGCTCGCTCGCAGGACGGCGGGCGGCCGGCGAGCCGATCGCCTATCTCGTCGGTCATCGCGAGTTCTTCGGTCGTCGCTTCACGATCGACGCGTCGGTGCTGATCCCGCGGCCCGAGACCGAGTTGCTGGTCGAGCTCGCGTTGCGATGGATCGATGCGAGGGCGCGACCGCCCCGCGTGCTCGACCTCGGCACCGGCAGCGGCATCGTCGCCGTCACGCTCTCGCTCGAACGACCGTCGGTCGAGATCGTCGCGACCGACGTCGACGAGGCCGCCCTGCGCTGCGCGCGCGGCAACGCCGCGGGCCCGGGCGCACCGGTCGCTTTCCTCGCGGGCGACTGGTTCGCGGCCCTCGACCTCGCGGCGCGCTTCGACCTCGTCGTGTCGAACCCGCCGTACGTCGCGGCCGACGATCCACACCTGCGGCGAGGCGACCTGCGCTTCGAACCCGCGCATGCGTTGACCGACGGCGGCGACGGACTGCAGGCGATCCGGCGCATCGTCGTGGACGCGCCGTCGCGTCTGGCCGACGACGGCGCATTGATGATCGAGCACGGCCACGATCAGGGACCGGCCGTCGCGCGGGCGATGCGCGAGGCCGGCTTCGTGTCCGTCGCGTCGCATCGCGACCTCGCCGGCATCGAACGGATTACCGTCGGCTCACGCGCCGTCGAACGCTGATTTATAATCGCCCGCTCGTTTCCGGCCTCGCGCACGCCAGGCCGCACGGCTCCATCACAGGAATCCTCCATGAATCGCAAAGTCCTCGTCGGCCTGGTGCTCGTCGCCGCATTCGCGGCCTGCACGAAGAAGGAGAGCGACTCGTCCGCGATGAGCAAGGCGAAGGACGACACCAACCAGGCCGTCGATTCCGCGAAGGGCGCGATGAGCAACGCGGCTCAGGCCACCAAGGACGCTGCCCGGGAGTCGGCCGACAAGGCCAGGGCCGCGACCAGCGACGCGGTCGATTCCACGAAGGACGCGAGCGGCGACGCGACGGATTCCTCGAAGACCGCGATGGAGAAGGCGAAGGACGCCACCAGCAACGCGGTCGACGCGACGAAGGAGAAAGCGGTCGAGGTCGGGGACAAGACCAAGGAACTCGCGATCGAGGCCAAGGACAAGATCAAGGAAGGCGCCGAGAAGACGTCCGACAAGGCCAAGGAACTGACCCAGCAGGCCAAGGACAAGGTCAGCAACTGACCGCGCCGACCAGGCCTCTCTTCCGACTTTCGAAAGGTGACACCATGAGCAGCGAAACGCAGACCGTCCACGAGTTCATCGACCAGACCGTGCATCAGAATCCGGTCGTGCTGTTCATGAAGGGCACGGCCCAGTTTCCCCAGTGCGGATTCTCGGGCCGCGCGATCCAGTTGCTGAAGGCCAACGGCGTCACGAGCCTCGTGACCGTCAACGTGCTCGACGACGACGAGGTCCGTCAGGGCGTGAAGGCCTATTCCAGCTGGCCGACCGTGCCGCAGCTCTACATCAAGGGCGAGTTCGTCGGCGGTTCGGACATCATCGGCGAGATGCACGAAAGCGGCGAGCTGAAGAAGATGCTCGAGGGCACGGCGGTCTGACCGTCGTCGTCCTTCGCGGAAAAGCCGGCCACGCGCCGGTTTTTTTTCGCCGATCGAATCGACGCCTGCTCGCATCGCGATGCCGAGGATGGATTGTCGCCACCACCATCGTCCGCCCCGCCGTGTCGGCGAATGAGACAGGCGATTGAGAGCACCGCCGAATCGACCGACGTCGCGACGGGGCGACAGTGGAGTCGACGACCTGCGCGTGGTTCGGTGGGATCCACGCGCGAAGGCGCTCCATCCTTTTCGAGGTGATCATGGAAATGGAACGTGCGCTCATCGATCTGGCCCGCGTGCGCAAGTCGATCCGCAAGGTCCTCGACAGCGCCCGGGCGGAATCGATTGCCCTGTCCGACGCGATCGCTGCGCATCCGAGCGATGCGATGATCCGGCTACGAACGATCCATCTGCAGGAACTCGACGCGGTCCAGGCGCTGGCCGCTTCGCTCGAGCTGTTCGAGAAGCGGCTGCCGGGCATCGAGCGCGCGATCGACGTTTCGAGGAGGTGCACCTGCCGCTGACGAACCATGCAGCAACGACGCACCGGCGCACCGTTGCGCTCGAGCTCCAATAAGCAGTAACCCGTAACCCGTAACCGCCCGCAAGGGCCAACAGGAGAGACGATGAACGAGACGAACGACAACAGGAAGCAAGCCAACCTCGACCCGATCACCGGAGAGCCCGGTGCTCACCCGGTCGGCGTCGGTATCGGTGCGGCCGCGGGCGGGATGGCGACCGGCGCGGCCGCCGGGACGCTGGCCGCGGGTCCGGTGGGGACCGCGGTCGGAGCTGCGGTCGGGGCGGTCGTGGGAGCCCTGGGCGGCAAGGCGATCGCCGAGCACTTCGATCCGACGGTGGAAGCCGAACACTGGCGGACCGCGCACGCGACGCAGCCCTACTTCGTCGAAGGCAAGGACTACGAGGCCTACGAGCCTGCGTACCGGCTCGGGGGGCAGAACCGCGACCGCTATGCCAACAAGAGCTTCGACGAGGTCGAGCCTTCGCTGGCCGCCGAGTACGAGGGCATGCGGGGCGAAGGGCACGTCAAGTGGGACGACGCGAAGCATGCAGTTCGCGCAGCCTGGGACCGCGTGACGAGCAGTTGACGAGCGCCGCATCGGCTTTCTCTCGGCCGATGCGGTTCTCGATGCGCGTTAGTGCGTGAACAGAGCGATGAGGATGATGATGGGAATGGGAACACCGAGGAACAGCAGAAGAAGCGATCGCATGATTTCTCCGTCAGGAAAGGTCAGAGGTCACGGCGGCGGCCGCCGTAGGTTGCAGCGAGACTGGCCGTGAACGCGCCGATCAACAGCGACACGAACAGCCACAGCGACGCGTAGGACGTTGCCTTGCGGGCCTTGTCCGCGGCTTCCTTGGCCTTGGCAGCCGTATCGGCGACGGTCGCCTGCGTCTTCGTGAAGGTATCGGTCACGCGCTTCTCCGCATCCTGCTGCGACAAGCCGGTCCGCTGAGCCACCAGTTGACCGACGTAGCGCTGATCGTCCGGCGCCAGCGTTCCCGTCTTCAACGACTGAGCGAAGATCCGGCCGACTTCCGCGGTGGACTGCGCGGGGCTGGCGGTGGAAGGATCGGTGCTCGCGCTCGTGTCCTTGCGGAACAGCGAATCGATGAAGTAACCGGTCGAGGCGCCGTCGTTGGATCCGCCGTCCTTGGCGGCGCTCGCAGCGGCACCGGCACCGGCCGCTGTCGCCGCGGTCGCCGCACCGCCCGCGACCGACGCGCCCGCCTCGACGCCGGCACCGGTGATCGAGCCGATCACCGAGCTCAGCGCAGCGGCGGTGATCAGCGTCGCGACCGACCAGGCGATGAAGCCGTGAGCCGTATCGCGGAAGTAGACTTCGTCGGTATGCGTGCCGACCCACTTCGTCCGCAGACGGCCGGCGATGTATCCGCCCATGCCGGACGCCAGCAGCTGGGTGACGGTGAGCCAGACGATCGCAGAGACGCCGACGGCGGTGGCGCTCAGGCCATGCTGAGACCACGGCGAGATCGACGACATGCCGAGGCCGACACCGAGCACGAGCAGGATCAGGGACAGCGAGGCCGCACCCGTGGCACCCGCGAACACGGCTCCCCACGAGACCGCCGACTGCGAGCCGGACGGCTGCGACAGCGCCGGAGTCGCGGGCGCGATCGAATCCACGCCTCTTCTTGCTTCATTGGTAATCATCGAATTCCCCCTGGGCAATGCCCTTTGATTGTCGATCGAGCGTCACGGCCTTGAAGACGAGCGGTCAAGACAGGAGCTCCGCCGGGACCTTGCCGCCGTTGGCCGCGATCTTCTGCATGACCTGCTTGTGCAGCCAGATGTTCATCGACGCCGAGTCGTTCGTGTCGCCGGTGTAATGCAACTCGGTCGCGAGCTGCTTGCGGTTCGCGAGACTGCTGTCGAGGCCGACGAGCTTCATCAGGTCGACGATCGAGGTCTTCCAGTTTAGCTGCTGCCCGCTCTGGGCCTGCATCTGCGTGAGCACCGCATCGATATCCACCGGCGGCGCCGTGGCGGCACTCACGGTCGGGGCGGCGCTTCCCGGAGGAGCGGTCTGGCTGGACGCGGCGAGGTCGCCCTGGCTGGCAGGATGCGACGGCGGAAATATCTTGTGGAAGAGATCGGACAGGATGCCCATGGAGGACCTTTCAGGTGAAATCGAAGTGCCCGTTTCGCGCGACGAGGCAGTGCGCGCATCTTGCAAGCACCGCTCGCCCGATGAACCGGCGGAAGTCAGACGCCGCGTTGTAGGCGGTCGTTGGATTCGTCGCATTTCGCCGTTGTCCATCCGACCGGCCATGCCCTTATCGACTAGCTTTGCGCTCTCGCCACGACCGTGGCACGGACCTCCGGAGACACGCCTCATGGGACTGCTCGACATACTCAAACAATACGCGGGCGCCGGCGCGCCCGACGACGCCGATGTCCACGCCCACTTCGACGAGGTGGCGCGGCAGACCTCCGTGCAGGACCTCGGCGGCGGGATCGCCGCCGCCCTGCGCTCGGATGCGACGCCCCCGTTCGGTCAGTCGGTCGGCACTCTCTTCGGACAATCGAATCCCCAGCAGCAGGCCGGCGTACTCAACCAGCTGATCCAGTCGCTCGGCCCCGGCGCGTTGTCCGGTGTCGCCGGCGGCATGCTCGGTCGCATCCTGGGCGGCAACGCCCAGGCGGCGACCGTCACGCCGGCTCAGGCGTCGCAGCTCTCTCCGAGCGACGTCAGCGCCATCGCCGCTCATGCCGAGACGACGGATCCGTCGATCGTCGACCGGATCGGTTCGTTCTACGCGGAGCATCCGACGCTCGTGAAGACGCTGGGAGCCGTCGCGCTGAGTGCCGTCATGGGACATCTGAGCAGGCGTTGATGCAGCACACGGCTGCGAAGCAGGCCATTGAATCGAACCGAAAGGAGTGCTGATGAGATCTCTCTACGTAGCGATATCGCTGTTCGCGTTGATCGGTACCGCGTCAGCCCAGGTGCCGAGCGGCGCTCCGGCGGGGACGACGGGCGTCTGCAAGGACGGGACGTATTCGGATGCCGCGTCGAAGCGCGGTGCCTGCGCCGGTCACAAGGGCGTCAAGGAATGGTTCGCGAAGGACGCCGTCGCTCCTTCACCGGCATCGACGGCAACGCCCGCCGCGGCGCCCGCTGCCGTACCGGCGACCGTCGCGAAGACACCGAGCGTCCCGACCGTCGCCGCGGCAGGAGGCGGCAACGGCCAGGTATGGGTCAACAGCGCTTCGAAGGTGTATCACTGCCCCGGCGACCGGTACTACGGCAAGACGAAGGCGGGCGCGTACATGACCGAGCAGGCGGCGATCGCGGCGGGCAATCACGGCGAGCGCGGCAAGACCTGCAAGCCGGCTTGACGCGACTCGTGCACGGCGGCGGTCCGATGCAACACGAGAACGCTGCTGCATCGGACCCTCGACGACTCCCTGCGGACCGGGTCGAGCGGAAGCGACCGGTCGGCGCAACGCGACTACGGTGACCCGTCGCCGACGAGTCGTCGCATCAGGAGGTCGAGCACGCGTTGACCGTCGCTCGCGAGACAGGCCTGCACGCCGGGCGGGCCGGCCGCCTCCACCGTCGATCCATCGTCCCGCACCGCGATGTGCATCGGCACCGTGGGGCAAAGAGTCGGGTCGATCGTCGCGGCGACCGGCACCACGTCGAACAGCGTCGGAATGGCGCTGGCCCATGGTTGGTCGGCCGCGCTCCACTGGTGATAGAGCAGGGTCAGCGCGTCGGTCATCGGCGTCCCGCGCGCGAACAGCTCGGCACGACGCACGTCGTCGAGTTGCACGCGGGTCGCGTCCAGCGGGAAGAGGCTGATCGGCACGCCGGACTGCATGACCTCGCGGGCCGCGGCCACGTCCGCGTGGACGTTGTATTCGATGGCCGCCGGTCCAGGGGGTCCGTATTGCGTGCGGCCGTAGCCCCGACGCACCGAGCCACCCATCATCACGATGCGTCCGATCCGTGCGAAGCGCTGCGGGTCGCGTCGTCGCGCCGCAGCCAGATTGGTCATCGGACCCAGCGCGAGCACCGTCACGCTGTTCGGCATTCGAGTCACGTTGTCAAGCAGGAAGTCGACCGCGTCCGGAACCGGCTTGCCGTCGTCGGGGCGGCGACGCGCCCACCGCGCCTGGCTGAAGACCGTGGTGCTGGTCGTTACGATGCCTTGCGCGACCGGGATGTCGTCGCGCCCGGCCTCGTGGAGCAAGCGCTTCACGAGTCGCACGCGCAGCGCCGTGTCGCCCCAGGCCGTGCTGATTCCGACGACCTCGAACTCGGGGCTCGCGAGGACCAGCGCCAGCGCGAACGCGTCGTCGATGTCGTCGCCGATATCGAGATCGACGAGGACTTTCTCCGCACCGTGCGACAGGCCCGCCGAAAGGACCAGCAGTGCCGCGACGCCCCGCCACCATCGTCGGCGACCCTTCGCGGTCGACGACGTGGCCGGTCGCCGAAGTCCTGCTCGGACAACCGGCGCGACCGCGACCGGGCGACGCTCCACGCTGCCGATCAGATCCAGTTGACCCGGAACTGGACGCCGAACGTGCGCGGATCGTTGATGAAGCCTTCGAGGTTGTTGAAGTCGATGGCGCCGTTGACGCGGATCTGGTTCGCGCAGTTGCGGCAGAAGGCGGCCGCTTCGTAGCGCCCGTCACCCCAGCGATAGGCGAGTCGCAGCCCCGCCTCGACCAGCGACTTGCCGGTGAACTCGACCGACTCGTAGAGGAAGAGGTTGATCCGGCTTCGGTACGACACGTCTCCCGACAGCGACAGGTCGCCGTTGGCGATCGGCATCGTGTACTTGGCCGTCGCGTAGGTGATGAATCTCGGCGCCTGCGGCAGCGCGTTGCCGTTGATGAAGAAGAAGCCCGGCCGCCCCGGGACCCCCTGGTTGGTGACCGTGCAGCCGCTGCCGCACCCGGCCACCGACAGGCTCGGGTCCTTGATCTCGGTGTGGTTGTAGCTCGCGCCGAGCGAGGCGCTGAGCTGCTCGGTCAACAGGGCTTCGACGTTGAACTCGGCGCCTTCTCCGGTCGACCGTGCGGCGTTGACGAGCTGGGTGACGTTGCTGCCGCCGCCGACCGCGGTGAGCTGCTGGTCGCGGACGTCGAAGTGGTAGACGTCGAAGCTCGCGCGGGCGCGCTTGTTGAGCAGGTCCGACTTGACGCCGACCTCGAAGGACGTCGTGGTCTCGGGCCGGGCCGAGGTCAGCGCCTGTCCGCTGGACGGCGAGCCGAAGCTCGCGCCGCGGAAGCCGGTCGCGGCGCGGGCGTACAGGCTGAGGTCGGGGTCGAGCTTGTAGGTGCCGCTGACATCGCCGGTGACCTTCGAGCCGCCGAGCTTGGTGGCACCCGGATCGGTGAAGCCGAGCCGCTTCGTGAATGTCTTCTGGTCGTTGGTATAGCGCACGCCGCCGCGCAGGTTCAGTTGCGTGTTCAGGTCGTAGTTCAACGAGCCGAATACCGCGTACGCGTTGTTCTTCTGGGAAGTGGTGGCGTAGCTCGTCGGTGCCCCCGTCGAGCTGTTGTACGTGTAGTTCTCGGCCGTCAGGTCCTCGAAGAAGTAGTAGAGGCCGGTCTGCCAGCTGAACGGGCCGGGGATCTCGGAGGCGAGGCGGAACTCCTGCGTCAGCTGCTTGTGGTCGGTGACGCCGCCGCCGGTCTCGACCGGGAACGGCGTGTTGGTCGAGTCGCCGCCGTCGATGTCGCCGCGCGTGAAGTAGCGGCCGATGGTCTCGTAGCCGGTGATCGAGTGCAGCGACACGTCGCCGAACTTCCAGCTCAGGTTGGCGTTGGCGCCCTGCGTGCGCAGGTTCTGCTGGTTCTTCCCGTTCGACGAGACGGTGTCGATGTCGAAGCCGTCGACCAGGTCGTTGGTGCCCTTCTTGATGATGTTGGCGCGGAACACGCGCGCGCTGCCCGACAGCGAACGAGCATGGACGTTGAAGAGCGCGTTGAAGTCCGCGGTGGGCTGGTACAGCAGCTGGATGCGCGCGGCCCCGTCGTCGTAGCCTTCGGTGTCGGTGCCGTTGTAGAGATTGGTGGGATCCGCGCTGCGGACCGAGACCCAGTCCTTGCGATGCTCGCCGAGGATCGATGCGCGGATCGCCCACTCCTGGCCGAGCGGCAGGCTCTGCGCCGCCTCGATGTTCGTCGTGTCGCGGTTGCCGTACGAGATCGACGCGTAGCCGTCGGTCGCCCCGAGCACGGGCCGGAACGAATTGAACTTGATGACGCCGGCCGGCGTGTTGCGGCCGAACAGGCTGCCCTGCGGGCCGCGCAGCACTTCGACCGTCTGCAGGTCGAAGATCGGGAAGCCTTTCAGGATCGCGTTCTCCTGGACGATGTCGTCGTAGATCAGCGAGACCGGCTGCGACGCGTAGGTGTTGAAGTCGGTGTTGCCGTAGCCGCGGATGTAGACGCGCGGAAAGGTGCGGCCGTTCGACGACTCGATGTTCAGGCTGGGCACCTTGCCGGCGAGCACCCGGATGTCCTGGCCCGAAGGCGACAGCGTCTCGAGGGTGTCGGCGTTGAGCACCGTCGCCGAGACCGGCACGTTGTTGTAGTTCTCCGTGCGGCGTTCGGCCGTGACGTTGACCGGATCGAGCTGGAGGTTCGCCGGAGCGCCATCGCCGGCGACCTGTTGGGCCGCCGCTTGATGCACCGGCCATGCCGCGGCGATGGCCAATCCCATCGTCCGGATGCGGCAGGAACGTCGAGGGGCAGAGGCGGGCTGTCGAGAAAACCGTGCTGTTCGTCGCATCAGGATCCGATCGATAGTGGTGTCCGGGGTCGACGACGGATTCTCCTGGCGGACCAGAAACGAGTCGTCACATTCGCGAGACCTGAGCACGACATGTGCCAAGCATCGAAGGACGAGACGACGACCGCCCCGAGCCGCTCGCCCGCGCGGTCGGCGCAGGCGCCTCGACGGAAGCGGATCCGGTCGCCGACGAACCCATACGGTGCGGCAGTCGATTTCGGCTCCGTCCACGCACCAGCGCGGCGCAACGAAGCGGGAGATCGAGGTAGGCCGTGGAGGACGACGGCGTCGACGGTCGAACTCTTCTCGAGAGATGCCGCCGGCGACGGGGGCGATTGCAGAGCAGCGCGGGCAACATGTCTCTCAAGGGGTGGCGCTCGAGATACCGGCGAAGCGCATGGCCTCTGCGCAAAGTAAAAGGCCACGGCGGTTCGTTGCCTGTCGAGCACTCAGCCCGGCAATTGAGGCGGCCGGGGGCCTCCGGAGCCGTCACCGCGAAAGATGCAAGTCGAGAGGAAGTCGACCTTCGCATCGGTCCGGGCCTGCCTGCGATCGAGGCCGCGAAGATCGCGCGCCCTCTCGTTGGTCTGGCCGGTGAGGACGGTCACGTTGGTGGTCAGGCCGGCGACCTTGCCGAGCAGGCCCATGACATCGCCTACGATGCTCATGCGGCCATCCGGTGGCGGGACGGACGCGACGATGCGTCGGGGGCGCGGACGACGACAGCGTCGCGGAGCCCGCTGGCAACCACCCATCCGTCACGGTCCGGACGGAACCACGGTCTCGCTGATTCGTGGTGCCGGCTGCAGGAATCGAACCTGCCACCTGATGATTACAAATCAACTGCTCTACCAAATGAGCTAAGCCGGCTCGCGGTGATTCTAGCGGAGGCCTCTGCGCACCGGAAGCCGGTCGACGGCTACTTGACGATCGTCAGGCGCGGGCGTCCCTTGGGTCCGTCGCCGGGAGGCGGCGGATGGTCTTCCGGCTGTACCACCTTCAAGACCTCGCGGCCCTTGCTCGACTCGCGCTCGGGCTGGACGTCCTCGATCGACTCCGATGGCGTGGGCGCCGGCAACGCGGGGGGCTCGTGGCCGCGCGAGGTCGCGGCTTCCGCGAGGTCGAAGGCCATGCCGTGGCCGTTCTCGCGCGCGTAGATCGCGCTGACGTTCGTGATCGGGACCGAGATCGTGCGGGCCTTGCCGCCGAAGCGCGCCTGGAACTCGACGAGCTCGTTGCCGATCTGCAGCTTGCTCGTCGCGAGCGCGCTGATGTTCAGCACGATCTCGTTGTTCTTCACGAACTCCTGCGGCACGCGGGTCGTCGCGTCGACGTGGACGGCGAGGAAGGGCGTGTAGCCGCTGTCCGTGCACCATTCGTAGATGGCGCGGATCAGGTAGGGCTTGGTGGACGGCTCGGACATGGCGATGGTGCGAGACCCATGCAGCGACGGACGCGGAAGCTTACCGCGCCGCGGACCGCTCAGCGACGCATGACCTTCTCGGACGGCGTCAGCGCCTCGATGTAGGCCGGCCGCGAGAAGATGCGCTCCGCGTACTTCATCAGCGGTGCGGCGTTCTTGCCGAGCTCGATGCCGTAGTGACCGAGTCGCCAGAGCAACGGCGCTATCGCGACGTCGAGCATCGAGAAGTCGTCGCCGAGCATGAACTTGTTCTTGAGGAACACCGGCGCGAGCTGCGTGAGCCGGTCGCGGATGCCGGCTCGCGCCTTCTCGTGCGCCTTCTCGTGGCCCTTCGCCGTCACGTTCTCGAGCGTCCCGACGTGCACGAACAATTCCTTCTCGAAGTTGAAGAGGAACAGTCGCGCGCGGGCCCGCATCACCGGATCGGCCGGCATCAGCTGCGGATGCGGGAAGCGTTCGTCGATGTATTCGTTGATGATGTTCGACTCGTACAGCACGAGGTCGCGCTCGACCAGGATCGGCACCTGGCCGTAAGGGTTCATCACCGAGATGTCCTCGGGCTTGTTGAAGAGATCGATATCGCGGATCTCGAAGTCCATGCCCTTCTCGAACAACACGAGCCGGCAGCGTTGACTGAACGGGCAGGTCGTGCCCGAGTAAAGAACCATCATTGTTTTCGTCCCCCGAAAAAGCGAAGGCCGGGGAGCGAGTGCGCTCCCCGGCCCTGATTCCGCCTGCTTACTTGACTTCTTTCCAGAACGACGCGTTCAGTCGCCACGTCAGAACGAAGGTGATTCCCAGGAACAGCAGCACCCACACCCCGATGCGCTTGCGGGTCTCCTGCGCCGGCTCGGCCATCCACGTCAGGAACGCCGTGATGTTCGCGACCGACTTGTCGTACTGCAGCGGCGTCATCGTGCCGGGCGTGACTTCCTCGAATTTCTCGAACTCGTGGACCGGCTTGCCGTCCTCGCCCTTCTTGTCCACGTAGACCGCGTCGCGCGTGCCCTGCAACTGCCACAGCACGTGCGGCATCGCCGAGTTGGGATACGCGAGGTTGTTCCAGCCGGTCGGCCGCGTGGTGTCCTTGTAGTAGGTGCGCAGGTACGAATAGATGTAGTCGGGACCGGAGCCCCTCTCGCCCGCCTTGGCACGCGCGATCACCGAGAGGTCGGGCGGCGCCGCGCCGAACCACTCCTTGCCGTCCTTCGACGTCATCGCGACGCGCATCAGGTCGCCGGCCTTGTCGGTGGTGAACAGCAGGTTCTTCTTGATCTGGTCTTCGGTCAGGCCGAGGTCCACGAGGCGGCTGTAGCGCATCGACGACGCGCTGTGGCAGTTGAGGCAGTAGTTGACGAACAGCCGGGCACCGCTCTGCAGCGCGGCCTGATCGTTCATCAGCTCCGGCGCGCGGTCGAGCGCATAGCCTTCCTCGGCACCCCAGGCGAACAGCGGGACGAGAAGGAGGACGGCGAGCAGTTTCTTCATGCGGGGCTTTCGGCGCTCAGTGCGGGTGGAAGGTCACGCGATCGGGCGGCGTCTTGAACGTGCCCAGCGCGGTCCAGACCGGCATCAGCAGGAAGAAGCCGAAGTAGTAGACGGTTCCGATCTGCGACATCAGGTTCTTGGCGTCCGACGGGGGCGACGTGCCGAGGTAGCTCAGCACCACGAACACGACGAAGAAGACGCCGTAGAGCGCCTTGTGCCACCCCGGCCGATAACGGATCGACTTGACCGGGCTGCGATCGAGCCAGGGCAGGAAGAACAGCATGACGACCGCGCCGCCCATCACCACCACGCCCCAGAACTTCGCGTCGAAGGTCCGGATCAGCACCATCAGCACGGCCGCGGCGATCGCGACCGGCACGGCCCACTTCAACGCCGGCCGGACGCGCGTGAACCACAGCACGAAGGCCAGTGCGATGGCGACGATCATCACCCACGTGAACACGTCGGTGGTCGCGCGCAGCATCGAATAGAACGCCGTGAAGTACCAGACCGGCGCGATGTGCTGCGGCGTCTGCAGCGGGTTGGCCGGCAGGAAGTTGTTCGACTCGAGGAAGTAGCCGCCCATCTCGGGCGCGAAGAACACCACGACCGAGAAGACGAAGAGGAATACCGCGACGCCCATGATGTCGTGGACCGTGTAGTACGGATGGAAGGGAATCCCGTCCATCGGGATGCCGTTGCGGTCCTTGTTGTTCTTGATCTCGACGCCGTCGGGGTTGTTCGAGCCGACCTCGTGCAGGGCGACCACGTGCGCGGCGACGAGGCCGAGCAGCACCAGCGGGATCGCGATGACGTGGAACGAGAAGAAGCGGTTGAGCGTCGCGTCGGAGACCACGTAGTCGCCGCGGATCCAGATCGACAGGTCGGGGCCGATGAACGGCACGGCCGAGAACAGGTTGACGATCACCTGCGCGCCCCAGAACGACATCTGGCCCCACGGCAGCAGATAGCCGAAGAAGGCCTCGGCCATCAGGCACAGGAAGATGCCGGTGCCGAAGATCCAGACCAGCTCGCGCGGCTTGCGATACGAGCCGTAGATCAGGCCGCGGACCATGTGCAGGTAGACGACGATGAAGAAGGCCGACGCGCCGGTCGAATGCATGTAGCGGATGAGCCAGCCCCACGGCACCTCGCGCATGATGTACTCGACGCTCGCGAACGCGACCGGGATGCCCGCCGCGTTGAGCGACGCATCGGGCTTGTAGTGCATGACCAGGAAGATGCCGGTCACGATCTGGATCACGAGGACCAGCAGCGCGAACGATCCGAAGTAGTACCAGACGTTGAAGTTCTTCGGCGCGTAGTACTCGGACAGGTGCGCCTTCCAGGTCGCCGTCAGCGGAAAGCGCGTGTCCACCCAGCCGACCAGCCGCTCGGCCGCGTTGGCATCCGCCGGTATCTCGACCACCTTGGTATTCGCCATCGATCTCTCCGCGTACCGCGTTACGTCGTCGTGCTGATGAGCCGTCCGCCTGCCGTGCGCGCCGCTGTCCGGGCGGCGGGACCAGCGAAGCTCAGGCCTTGGTCTCTTCGCCGATCAGGATCTTGCTGTCGGACAGGAAGCTGTACGGCGGCACCGGCAGGTTGTCCGGGGCAGGCTTGTTCTTGTAGACACGGCCGGCGAGATCGAAGGTGGAACCGTGGCAGGGACACAGGAAGCCGCCGGGCCAGTCGTCGGGCAGGCTGGGCTGCGCGCCGGGCGCGAAACGCGCCGACGGCGAACAGCCGAGGTGAGTGCAGACGCCGACCGCGACGAGATACTCGGGCTTCAGCGAGCGCCACTCGTTGCGCACGGCCGGCATCGGCGTCAGGTCCGACTGGTTGCGCTTCGACTCCGGGTCGGCGAGGGCGGGGTCGTTCTTCTTCAGCTCGTCGACCATCTCCTTGCTGCGACGGACCACCCATACCGGCTTGCCGCGCCACTCGAAGGTCCGCAACTCGCCGATCGCCATTCCCGAGATGTCGGCCTCGACCGGCGCACCGGCGGCCTTGGCCTTCTCCGACGGCTCGAAGCTGCCGAGGAGCGGCGTGATGACCGCGACGCCCGCCACCCCGCCCGCGGCACAGGAAGCGATCAGCAGGTTGCGACGGGTGGTGTCGGCCGGACGCTCGACGAAGGCGGGACCGTGCGGCGTTGCGAGTTGATCTGCGCTGGACATGAGAACGCCGAATCCGAACAGCCTTCGGCCTTGATTGACGTGGGATGGCTACGGGAACCTGCATCGCGCGGATGGTGCGAGGAGTCCGAGGAGTCCTCACGCGCGATTTTTGACAGCGAGCGATTTTACCGGATTCGTCGAGCGAATCAAAGTTCGCCCTTGAGGACGGCCGTCGATGGCTCGCCGCGCCGCGGTTGAGCCGCCCGACGCGACGAATATCCTAGAATGCCGCGATCAAACGATCAGGGGTTTCCGGTGAGCATGCTGAAGGACTTCCGCGACTTCGCCGTCAAGGGCAACGTCGTCGACCTCGCCGTCGCGGTGATCATCGGCGGCGCATTCGGCAAGATCGTCGACTCGATGGTCAAGGACCTGATCATGCCGGTCGTCGGCTGGATCTTCGGCGGTCTCGACTTCAGCAACTATTTCGTCCAGCTCGGCAAGGTCATGCCCGACCAGGCCACCAAGATCGGCCACGCTGCGCCGTACACCTACAAGGAACTGTCGGATGCGGGCGTGGCCGTTTGGGGTTACGGGAGCTTCGTCACGGTCGCTCTCAACTTCATCATCCTGGCCTTCATCATCTTCTGGATGGTCAAGCTGATCAGCAACGCGAAGCCGAAGCTCGACGCGGCACCGCCGCCCGCCCCTCCCACGCCCGAAGACGTGCTGCTCTTGCGCGAGATCCGCGATACGTTGAAGAAGCCCTGAGCACCGACCGCCGTCCTCTGTCGAAGGCGGGCGCTGCCCGCCTTTTTTTGGTTCGTCGCATGCCTGCTGAAGCCTCACGCACCACACGCACCGTCACGCGAAGGCTGTGGCTGCTGTTCGCTCAGACCGTCACGGTCGCGCTGGCGCTGCTGTTCATCGTACAGACGCTCAGGCCCGAGTGGCTGCAGGTCGAACGCCAGGTGGGTACCGTCACCATCAACGAGACCGCTGCGGTCGCGCGCACGTCGATACCGGTCCTCAGCGGCGGACGCGCCAATTCGTACAGCGACGCCGTGCGCGCCGCGACGCCGGCCGTCGTCAGCATCGACATCAACGGCGAGGGACGCGGCACGCGCGACCCGTTCTCCGACGACCCGCGGCAGCGGCGCCAGCAGAACCGTCGGCTCAACGAGGCCCTGTCCGAACGGACGCTCGCCTCCGGAGTCATCGTCAGCAGGGACGGCTACCTGCTCACCAACCGCCATGTCATCGAAGGGGCGAACGAGATCAACGTGACGCTGCCCGACGGACGCATCGGCCAGGCGACCGTCGTGGGCAGCGACGCCGAGACGGACCTCGCGGTGCTCCGTCTCGCGATGCAGGACCTGCCGGTGATCACGCTCGGCCGCATCGAGGACGCGCACGTGGGCGACGTGGTGCTGGCGATCGGCAATCCGTTCAACGTCGGGCAGACCGTGACGATGGGCATCATCAGCGCTCTGGGGCGCAACCATCTGAACCTCAGCAACTTCGAGAACTACATCCAGACCGACGCGGCGATCAATCCCGGCAACTCGGGTGGCGCGCTCGTCAACGCCAGCGGCAACCTGATCGGCATCAACTCGGCCATCTTCACGAAGGCATCGGGCGGCTCGCTCGGCATCGGCTTCGCGGTGCCCGTGTCGACCGCGAAGGAAGTGCTCGAAGGCATCATCACGAGCGGCGAGGTGGTGCGCGGCTACATCGGAGTGGAACCGCAGGACATCACGCCGGCCGACGTCGAGGCGCTGACCTTCGGCCGCAGCAAGGGCGCGTTCATCTCCGGCGTCAACCGCGGCGGTCCGGCCGACCAGGCGGGCGTCCGGCCCGGCGACATCCTCGTCGCGGTCGACGACCACCCGATCGTCGACACGGTGACCATGCTCGACGCGATCGCGCGGCTCAAGCCGGGCACGAGCGCGCGCCTGAAGCTCTATCGACGCAAGGAAGAAGTATCGCTGTCGGTCAAGGTCGCCACGCGACCCAGACCGGGCGTCAACCCGGAGGAATGACGATGCATCTGCCGGCCCTCGTGGCCTATCTGCAGGGACTCGGCGAGAACAACAACAAGGCCTGGTTCGTGATGAACAAGCCGGCCTACGACATCCTCCGGGCGGAGTTCGTCGAGCTCGTGACCGAGGTCGTCCGGGGCCTCGCGAAGCACGATCCGCGCATCGCGCTCGTCGTGCCGAAGAAGGCGTTGTTCCGCATCTACCGCGACATCCGCTTCTCGAACGACAAGACCCCGTACAAGACCTATTTCTCGGCGTCGATCGCCGAAGGCACGGCGAAGAACTCGGGACCGATGTACTACCTGAGCATCGACTCGCGCGGCATCCTGCACATGGGCGCCGGCTGTTACCTGCCGCAGTCCGATGTGCTCGCGCGGATACGTCGCCACGTCGTCGAGGAACACGCGGGTCTCGCGCGCGTCGTCAAGGCCAAGGCGTTCGCGTCGTCGTTCGGGATGCTGAGCCAGGACGACAAGCTCGCGCGGCTGCCGAAGGGCTACGACCCGGCCATGCCGGGCATCGATCGCTTCGGCGACCTGCTGCGGTTGAAGAGCTTCGTCGTCTCGACCGAAGTGGACCTGACGGCGAAGGCCAACGCGAAGGTCGCGCAGGCCCTCGGGACCGCCATCGTCGCGACGTTCGCGGCCGCGGTCCCGCTCAATACCTGGCTGCGCGCGGCCGTCGCGTCCGCGGCTCCTGCTCCGTCGCCGACGACCGACGATCAGGTCGAGGCAACGCCCGCGGAGCGCCGCTCGCCGACGCGCACGAAGCGCGCGACCAGCAAGCCCGCCTCGTAGAGCACCACCAGCGGCACCGCCAGCAGCAGCATCGAGCCCGGGTCGGGCGGCGTGATGATCGCCGCGATCACGAACGACGCGACGATCACGTACGGGCGGATGTTCCTTAGCGTCGCGACGTCGACGATGCCGAAGCGGACCAGCACGACGACGACGATCGGCACCTCGAAGGTCACGCCGAACGCGATGAACATCGTCATCACGAATCCGAAGTAGCTGTCGATGTCCGGCGCCACCACGACCGACTTCGGCGCGAGCTCGTTGATGACGCGGAACACGGTGCCGAAGACGAAGAAGTAGCAGAACGCCACGCCGACCAGGAAGAGGATGAAGCTCGACGAGACGATCGGCAGCGCGAGCCGCTTCTCGTGCGAGTAGAGGCCGGGCGCGACGAACGCCCACATCTGGTACAGCACCACCGGCAACGCGAGGATGAACGCGACCAGCAGCGTCACCTTCACCGGCACCAGGAACGGCGTGATGACGCCGGTCGCGATCATCTTCGTGCCTTCGGGCAGCGCGCGCAGCATCGGCTGCGCGAGCAGGTCGTAGATGCGCGCGGAGAACGGCGCGAGACAGACGAAGAACAGCAGGATCGCCGCGGCGGCCTTGACCAGCCGCGACCGCAGTTCGACCAGATGCGAGATGAACGAGTCGCCTTCCGCGGCATCGGGGCCGGTCAGCTTCGGGATCGCCACGCCGGTCCCTTCAGCGCACGCGGTAGCGCGCGACGCGCGCCGCACCCGACTGCACGCGGGTGCGCTTGCGGTTCGCGCTCCGGAACCACAACGGCGTCGCGCCCTGCCGCTTCGCGACGTTGCGCTTCCACCGGTCGCGGCGTGCCGGCGACAACGGACTCTTCACCGGCGCCGGCAGAGGTGCCATCTGTTCCTCGGGCGTCGTCGCGATCGGCGAGGTCTCGAATGCCGCGTTCAGGTCGGCCTCGGTCTGCCTGAGGCTGCCGTGCACCGACGACTCGAACGACGTCGCCGCCTTCTGCACGTGGTCGCGCATGGCCCGCAACTCGTCGATCTGCATCTCGCGATTGACTTCGGCCTTGACGTCGGCGAGATAGCGCTGCGCCCGTCCGAGCAGCGTACCGACGGTGCGCGCCACTTTCGGCAGGCGCTCCGGGCCGATCACGACGAGGGCGACGACGCCGATCACGGCCAGCTTGGAAAGACCGAGGTCGAGCACGGCTCAGCGCGACAGCGGAACTGCGGCGAGGACGGACGACGCTCCCTGGACGGGGCTCACGCGCGAGTCACGAGCATCACGACGCGGCCGACCGGCTTCAGGTCCGCGTCCGGTCGCGCGCTTCGACGTCGATCGTGGTCCGGTCGACCACCTTCGGCGTCTCGCCGGGCGTCTCGGAGCCGTCCTTCATGCCCTGCTTGAATCCCTTGACCGCGCCGCCCAGGTCTTCACCCATGTTGCGGAGCTTCTTGGTGCCGAAGATCAGCAGCACCACGACGAGGACGATCAACCAGTGCCAGATGCTCAAACCGCCCATTGCATTCTCCTGCGCGCCGAGGCGCGTTGTGCGACGCGGACGGAGCCGTCGGTCGCTGCATTTCCTGTCTTCGTGATGCGGGTCCGGCGAACCTGCGGCCTGTCGCCTAACGCGGCTTCCAGGGCCGCGGCCCGCCGAGGACGTGAAGGTGCAGATGATAGACCTCCTGCCCGCCGCCCCGCCCCGTGTTGAACATCGCCTTGAAGCCGCTCGTGCCGTCGGGCCCGTCGTAGCCCACGCCCCGTTCGCGGGCGATCCGCGGCGCGAGGCCGCAGAGGCGACCGACCAGGTCCTCGTGCGCGCCTTCGCAGTCGGCGAGCGATTCGAGATGGAGCTTCGGGATCACCAGCACGTGGACCGGGGCCGCGGGATTGATGTCGTCGAAGGCGAGGAAGTCGTCGTCCTCGTAGACCTTCTTCGACGGGATCAGTCCCGCGACGATCTTGCAGAAGATGCAGTTGTCGTTCATGGGTTCGAGAGCTTCAGCGGGAGGGGTGCGATCGTCGACCGGCCTTGCGGGCGGCGAACTCGTCGAGGCCGGAGAGACCTTCGCGTCGCGCGAGCTCGGCCAGCACGTCCGACGGCGCGAGATCGTACTGCGCGAGCATGACAAGACAGTGGAACCACAGGTCCGCGGTCTCGGCGACGATGCGCTCGCGGTCGCCGTCCTTGGCCGCCATCACCGTCTCGGTCGCTTCCTCGCCGATCTTCTTCAGCACGGCGTCGGGTCCGCGCGACAGCAGCCGCGCGACGTAGGACGTCGCGGGATCGGCAGCGCGCCGCGATTCGATCACCGTGGCGAGGTGTGCGAGCACGTCGTCCGTCGCGAGACCGCTCACGCGAACTCCCCGGGCGCGGGCGCGAGCGGCTCGGGCGCGTCGATCCAGCGCGCTTCGCCGGGGCCGCCGTCGAGCCGGCGGAAGAAGCAGCTGTGCGCGCCGGTGTGGCACGCGACGCGGCCCACCTGCTCGACCTTCATCAGGACGACGTCTCCGTCGCAGTCGAGCCGGATGTCGCGGATCTTCTGGAAGTGACCCGAGGTCTCGCCCTTGTGCCAAAGCCGTCGCCGCGAGCGGCTCCAGTAGACGGCCTCGCCGAGCGCGAGCGTCCGTTCGAGCGCATCGCGGTTCATCCACGCGAGCATCAGCACGTCGTTGGAGCCGACCTCCTGCGCGATCGCGGCGACGAGGCCGTCGTCGTCGAAGGCCACGTCGTCGAGCCAGTCGGTCGTCGCGCGGTCGGTCGTGAGGGCGGGGGAAGCAGCGGTCATGTCAGTCGCATCGGGATGCCGCGCTCGGCCATGTAGCGCTTGGCTTCGCCGACGGTGAAGGTGCCGTAGTGGAAGATGCTGGCCGCGAGCACCGCGTCGGCATGGCCGTCGGTCACGCCGTCGGCGAGATGGGCGAGCGTGCCGACGCCGCCCGACGCGATCACCGGCACCGTCACCGCGTCGGACACCGCGCGCGTCAGCGCGAGATCGAAGCCGCCCTTGGTACCGTCGCGGTCCATGCTGGTGAGCAGGATCTCGCCGGCACCGAGCGACGTCACCTCCTTCGCCCAGGCGACGACGTCCCGACCGGTGGGCCGACGTCCGCCGTGCGTATGGACCTGCCAGCCGCCGGCCTCGTCGCGCTTCGCGTCGATCGCGACGACGATGCACTGAGAGCCGTAGTGGTCGGCGGCCTCGGCCACGAGCCGGGGATCGGCGACCGCGCTCGAGTTGATGCTGACCTTGTCGGCGCCCGCGTTCAGCAGGCGACGCACGTCGGCCACCGTCCGCACGCCGCCGCCGACCGTCAACGGGATGAAGACCTGCGACGCGACCGATTCGATCATTCCGAGGATCAGGTCGCGGTCGTCGGACGTCGCGGTGATGTCGAGGAAGGTGATCTCGTCGGCGCCGGCCTCGTCGTAGCGACGCGCGACCTCGACCGGGTCGCCGGCGTCGCGGAGCTCGACGAAGTTCACGCCCTTGACCACGCGGCCGGCGTGCACATCGAGACAGGGAATGACGCGTTTGGCGAGCATGGTCGTCGTTCGGTGCCTACCGGCGGCGTTCGACCGCAAGTCAGGCCGCGGGACCGTCCGCTTCGGGGCCGTCCGCTTCGGGTGCATCCGCTTCCGGTGCGTCCGCTTCGAGGCCGTCGGCCTTCTCCTGAGCGAGCTTGAAGTCGAGGTCGCCCGAGTAGATGGCGCGGCCGCAGATGACACCCTCGATGCCTTCGTCCTCGATCGCCGACAGCGCCTCGATGTCGGCCATCTTCGCGAGGCCACCGCTCGCGATCACCGGCACCGTGACGCTCTGCGCGAGCTTCAGGGTCGCCTCGATGTTGATGCCGGACATCATCCCGTCGCGACCGATGTCGGTGTAGATGATGGCCTCGACGCCGTAGCCCTCGAACTTCTTCGCCAGGTCGACGACCCCGTGGCCGGTGAGCTTGGACCAGCCGTCGGTGGCGACCTTGCCGTCGCGCGCATCGAGCCCGACGATGATCTGGCCGGGGAAGGCGCCACAGGCGTCGTGCAGGAAGCCCGGGTTCTTGACCGCGGCGGTGCCGATGATGACGTAGGCGATGCCGTCGTCGAGATAACGCTCGATGGTGTCG
>CALMOR010000195.1 GCA_937872165.1 uncultured Burkholderiales bacterium
GTGGCCTGAGCCGAGGCGACCAGGCGGTGCCGCTCCGGCTTGCCGAGCGCGGTCAGCAGCAGCGGAGCGGACACCATGATCGCGGTCTCGAGCGCGGTCTGGCTGATGGACAGGACGACCTGGTTGTTCATGGTAGGGCCTAGGTGAAGCTCTGCACGAGCGAGGCGATGAGGAGGGTCCAGCCGTCGGCGAGCACGAACAGCATGAGCTTGAACGGCAGCGAGATCAGCGTCGGCGACAGCATCATCATGCCCATCGACATCAGCACGCTGGAGACCACGAGGTCGATGATGATGAACGGCACGAAGACGATGAAGCCGATCTGGAACGAGGTCTTCAGCTCGCTCGTGACGAAGGCCGGGATCAGCACCTTCAGCGAAACGTCCTGCGGGCTCTCGACGGCCGGCGCGTTGGCGAGCTTCATGAAGAGGGCGATGTCGGGCTCGCGCGTCTGCTTCAGCATGAAGCCCTTGATCGGTCCCTCGGCACGCTTCAACGCTTCGTCCTGCGAGATCTGCGACTTCGAGAACGGCAGGTAGGCCTCGTCGTAGATGCGGTCGGCGACCGGCGTCATCACGAACAGCGTCAGGAAGAGCGCGAGGCCGACCATCACCTGGTTCGGCGGCGAGCTCTGCGTGCCGAGCGCGTGCCGCAGCAGCGACAGCACGATGATGATCCGCGTGAAGGCGGTCATCAGCAGCAGGATGGCCGGCAGGAAGGTCAGCGCCGTCAGCAGCACGAGCAGCTGCAGCGACAGCGAGTAGCTCTGTCCACCGCCCGCGGTGGGCGTGGACGTCAGCGCCGGCATCGCGGACAGCGGGGCGGACTGCTGCGCGAAGAGCGGCGACGGATGCAGCAGCAGGATCGCGAGCAACGCGATCACGATCGCCAGCACGCGGCTGCCCGACGCGCCGCGGGGTTGCGACGCCCGCATGCGGGTGACGATCACGTGCCGCTCCGTGCCGCGCGCAGGCGGTCGATGAAGCGGGGCGTCGTCGGGTCCGAAGCGACCGGATCGATCGTCGCGGTGCCTTCGGTCGCCTGCAGCAGCGACACCTGGCCCGGGGCGACGCCGAGCAGCAACGTGCGTCCTTCGAAGCGCACGACCACGACCCTCTCGCGCGGACCGACCGACGCGCCGCCGACAACCTGCACGAGGCCTCCGGACCGCACGCGCGGGCCCGTCTTCTTCAGCAGCCAGCCGACGAGGTAGATGACCCCGATCACGATCACGAGGCCGACGAGTCCCTGCATCACCGACAGCAGCGGCGATGCGGCCGAAGGCGTCGCGACGGCCTGTGCACGGGCCTCGCCCGAGAACAGCGCCGACACCAGCACGAGGCCGAGCGCCAGCGCGACCACGGTGGCGATGCCGGTGGCCAGCGCGAGCATCGATGCCGCGAGAGCCGCCATCACCGCGTTGCCGCCGCTCGAGGCCACTTTCATCGGTTGAGCTTCCGGATGCGCTCGGACGGCGTGATGATGTCGGTCAGCCGGATCCCGAAGCGTTCGCCGACCACGACGACCTCGCCCTGCGCGATCAGGCAGCCGTTGACCATCACGTCGAGCGGCTCGCCGGCGAGCCCGTCGAGCTCGATCACCGAACCCTGTGCGAGCTGCAGGATGTTCTTGATCGGCACGCGCGTGCGTCCGAGCTCGACCGACAGCTGCACCGGGATGTCGAGCACGAGCTCGATGTCGTTGCGCGCGGCCGTCGCTGGCGCGTCGCCGAACTTCTCGAGCAGGCGCTCGGTCGCGGGGGTGCCCGCCGGCTGGTTCATCGCCGCGGCCCAGCCACCGCCGGTAGCGGTGCTGTCGAGGCCATCGTGGTTGCTGTTGGGCATGGGGAGACTCCGGAGTTCGGTTGCTGCGCTGGACCGCGTGGACGTGGGGAGGGGACGCTCAGGCGCCGCTCGACGGGACGATGACTTCCTCGACGCGGATCGCGTAGCGGCCGTCGGCGTTGCCGTAGCGACAGCGCAGCACCGGGATGCCGTCGGCGCAGGCCACGATGCTCGGCTTGATGTCGAGGACGATGACGTCGCCGACCTTCATCTCGAGAAGTTCCTTGCAGGTCACCGGGACCGACGCGAGGTTGGCGACGAGCTCGATTTCCGCGGCCGCGACCTGAGCGGCGAGGCGTTCGCTCCAGCGCGCGTCGGAGACGGTGGTCTTCTCGCGCACGTCGCGCATGATCACGTCGCGGATCGGGTCGATGTGGTCGAGCGGCATGCAGATCTGGAAGCGTCCCATCGACGTGCCCGAGTCGATCGTGAAGCCGTAGACCAGGACGGCGCAGTCGGGACCCGTGAGGTTGACGAAGCGCGTCTCGGACTCCGAGCGCACCAGCTCGAACTGCATCGGATGGACCGGCTCCCACACCTTCTGGTAATGGGTGAAGACCATCTCGCAGAGCCGGCCGATGAGGCGCTGCTCGGTGGTCGTGAAGTGGCGGCCCGACTTGGTCGCGCTCATGGCGCCGCTGCCGCCGAACAGGCTGTCGATGACGAAGTAGAGGAGACCGGCGTCGAACACGAACAGCCCGTTGCCGCACGACGGCCCCATGCGGACGATGTTGAGGCTCGACGGTGTCGGCAACGCGTCGGTGAAGCTCGCGTACTTGGTGACCGTCGCGTCCTCGGCCTTGACGGTCACGCGCCGTCCGGTGAATTCGTGCAAGGCCCTGGCGAAGAGGTCGACGAAGCGCTCGTTGATCAACGCGAGCGTCGGCAGATGTCCGTTGTTGAAGCGACCGGCGCTCGCGACGTCGAACGATCCGGTGACGACGCCTCCGCCGTTCGCGATGCCGTGCCCCGACACGGCGCCGCGCGTGCTCCACGACGGCGGGCCGTCGGGCTCGGGAGCGATGCCGTCGAGCAGGGCGTCGATCTCGTCCTGCGACAGCTGGGCTTCGGACATGGCTGCGGGGTCCGTTTACTGGATCAGCATCGAGCCGAGCAGGACGGCCTGCACGCGCTCTCCTTCGGCGTGCAGCGGCTCGCGCGAGCTGGCCAGCAGCTCGTCGATCAGCGCCTGCTTGCCTTTCGGCGACTCGAGCTCTTCGGGCGTCTTCGCCGACAGCAACAGCAGGATCCTGTTGCGGATCATCGGCAGATAGGCCTTGATCTTCTCGGCCGTCTCCTCGTCCTTCACCTGCAGGACCAGGCCGAGCTGCATGAAGTGGTCGCCGCCTGCGAGGTTGACGGTGAAGTTCTCGAGCGTCACGAAGACCGGCGGCTTGCCCGACTCGACCTTCTTCGCCTTCGCTTCGTCGCCTTCGGCGCCGGCGCTCGCGGCCTTCTGATGGAACCACCAGGCGGCGCCCCCGCCTCCGATGACGAGCAGCGCGAACAACGCGACGAGGATGACGAGGAGCTTGCCCTTGCCTTTGGCGGGCGGGGCTTCGTCCCGGGCGGGAAGGGCGGCGGCAGTGGACATGATCGAGGAAGGAAGAGGGATTCGGCTCGGGATGACGGCGCTACGCGACGGCGTTCGTCGGTGAGGAGGAGTATGGGAATCGGGCGTGCGAGTCGATGCGCCGAACAGATCGCCGAAAGACGGCTTGATCGGGGATTCGCGTCGGATCGCCGGCCGCGCGGTCGGCGATGACCGGCATCGCCGTCGGGGCGTGGATCCGGGCTCCTGCCGTCGCCGGGCGACGACCGGATGAAGCACCGCTGCGTTCTTCTTCGTCGTGGCGGCGAGGGCCGGCTACCGAGTCGCTCGTTCTTCGATGCGACACCGGCTCGGGTTCCGTCTTCGCCGGAGCGAGGGCGAGATGGTCGTGGCGACTACCCTCGCGGTCGCCGGTACCGGGCTGGTACGGGCCTCACGCGAACGTGTCGACGAGCCCAAGCGCCTTCGACACGCGCGTCGCGAGCGTCTGGACGACGGCCTCGTCGGCGACGGTCTCGTCGCCGCTCCAGCGGCCACCACCGCCGCCGCGCGCCGCTCTCGCGTCGGCGCCGTCGAAGCCGCGTCGGGACGAGTCGTCCACCGTCACGTCGCCGACGCGCAGTCCCTGGTCCGAGAACAGCTGGTCGAGCGTGGTCCGCGACGACTCGATCGCCTGGCGGGTCTCGACCTGCATCGCGGTGAACGTCAGGTGCGCGGTCCCGTGTTCGATCCGCACCTGCACGTCGAGCGGGCCGAGATGCTCGGGGTTGAGGCGCAGCGACGCGCCCTGCAGGTCGTCGGACGCGAGTCGCAGGGCGACCTGGCCGAGTTCGTGCGACCACGCCGGCGTACCGACCGGTTGATGCAGCGTGGCGGTCGGCGGCGTCGCGCTCGACGCGGTGGTCGCCACGCTCGCGACCTGCGCCGCGACCTGGGTTACGAACGCGTTCGTGAACGACGTCGTTTCGTTCGTTCGATGCGAGGCCGCGGGTTCGACCTTGCCGAGCAGCGCGTCGGCCAGATCGGTCGATGAAACATCCTTCTCCGTCGACACGCTCGACGACGTCGGCGGCACTGTCGTCGCTGCCGGAACGTCGCTCGCCCGCGGCGCCGCGCCGGATGCGACGTCGACGGTCGCGACGGCTCTCGAAGCGGCACCACGGATCGAGTCTAGCCTGCCCTTGACGTCGAGCCCGGTCGGGGCGCCGTCGGCGGGTCGCGGCTGAGCGACCGCGGTCCACTGCGACGCGAGCGCGATCTGCGCGGCGAGGTCGTCGGCGGCCACGGCAGTGTCGGCGTCGGGCCGGCGGGTCGTCGCTTCCGAAGGTCCGTCTCGGTCGGCACCGGTGACCGACGCGGAGGCGCCGACGTTCTTCCGATCGAAGGCCTGCGTGACGGCGACGGCGACGCCGACGCCGGCGCCCGCGTCGAGGAGGGACGCATCGGACGTCGACGCGTCGCCGACGGGCTTCCTCGTCGCGTCGTCCGGTCGATCGGTCGCGCCGCCCTTGTCGAGCTGTCGGGCCAGCAAGCTGCCGAAGCCCTGCGCCACGGTCGCATCGGCGGCGGCCGCCGGATCGACCTGCACGCCGTCGGACGCGGGTAGCGCCGTCGACGCGGATGCGGATGCGGATGCGGGTGTGGATGCGGATGCGGATGCGGATGCGGATGCCGACGTCGATGGCGACGCCGTGCGCGGGGCTGTCGCAGCGGTCTGCGGCGGGGACAGCTGCGGGTTGACGCTCGTGGCTGCGATGCTCATCGATCGGTCCTCTTCGAAGGGGTCGTTCAAAAGCCGAGGTTGGTCTCGACGAGCTTGCGCATCGCGAACTCGTCGTTGGTCTTCTGCTGACGGCGTGCGCTCGCGACGCGACCGTGCGCGACGGCCTTGTCGGCCATCACGCGGAAACCCTGGCGGCGCCGTTCGCTGTCCTGCCACACGCGTTCGATCGCATCGGCATAGGCACGACGCCGCGCGACCTCGATCTCCTGCTGACGGACCGCGACCGACACGTTCTGCATGAAGCGGTGATGGCCCCGCAACGCGTCGATCGACAGGGCCTGCTCGAGCCTGGTGCCGAGCTGCGCGTTGTAGCCGCTCTCGTACGCCTTCAGCTGCTGCAGTTGCTCCTCGGCCGCGTTCAGCGCCCGCCGCGCCTTCGCGAGCTGCGCGGCCTGTGCGTCCGCCTTCTCGGCGGCGAGGTTCTCGAGGAAGGTCAGCTGTCTGGGTTCGGGCATGGCGGACTCGGTGCGGTGATTGAACGAAGGAAGCGTCAGACGACGATCCGCGCGAGGTCGGTCGCGCTCGTGTCGAAGTCGATCCGTTCGCGCATGTTCTGTTGCAGGAACGCTTCCATGTGCGGATGCAGGGCGATCGCCCGGTCGAGGACGGGATCGCTGCCGGCCGCGTAGGCCCCGACGTTGACGAGGTCGCGGTTGCGGCGATAGCGGGCATAGAGCTGCCTGAACTTCTTCACGCGATCCAGCGTCTGGTCGTCGACCAGCGCATGGATCGCGCGGCTGACCGACTGCTCGATGTCGATGGCCGGGTAGTGGCCCTCGTCGGCGAGATCGCGCGACAGCACGATGTGTCCGTCGAGGATGGCGCGGGCCGCGTCGGCGATCGGGTCCTGCTGGTCGTCGCCTTCGGTCAGCACCGTGTAGAACGCGGTGATCGATCCGCCGCCGCCGGCGACGCCTGCCTTCGGTCCCATTCCAGCGCGCTCGACGAGCTGGGGCAGCTTCGCGAACACCGACGGTGGATAGCCCTTGGTCGCGGGCGGCTCGTGGATCGCCAGCGCGATCTCGCGCTGCGCCATCGCATAACGCGTCAGCGAGTCCATGATCAGCAGCACGTCCTTGCCCTGGTCGCGGAAGTACTCCGCGATCGTGGTCGCATAGGCGGCGCCGTGCAGGCGCATCAGCGGCGGCGTGTCGGCCGGCGCGGCCACGACGACCGAACGCGCGAGGCCTTCCTCGCCGAGGATCTGTTCGATGAACTCCTTGACCTCGCGGCCGCGTTCGCCGATCAGGCCCACGACGATCACGTCGGCCTCCGTGTAGCGCGCCATCATCCCGAGCAGCACGCTCTTGCCGACGCCGCTGCCCGCGAAGAGGCCCATGCGCTGGCCGCATCCGACCGTGAGCAGGGCGTTGATGGCGCGCACGCCGACGTCGAGCGTGCGCGAGATCGGCTCGCGGTCGATCGGGTTCAGCGGCCGGCTCGCGATCGGGGCCTCGGCCTCGAAGGACAGCGCCCCGAGCTTGTCGAGCGGCCGTCCCGCGCCGTCGACGACGCGGCCGAGGAGTCCCCAGCCGACCGGCATCTTGCGGGCCTTGTCCTCGCTGCGACGCCAGGGCCGCAGCTTCGTGCCGAACACCGGCGCCGGGGGGCGCGGGTCGATCGCGGAGACCTTCGCGCCGGGTGCGAGGCCGTGGATGTCGGTGGTGGGCATCAGGAAGATGCGGTCGCCCGCGAAGCCGACGACCTCGGCTTCGGTCGGCCGCTGACCCGGCTGTTCGACGAGGCAGGTGCTGCCGATCGGCAGGCGCAGTCCCGCCGCCTCCATCACCAGGCCCGCGATGCGGACCAGCCGGCCGTGACGCAGCATCGGGTCGATGCCCTGCACGGCCACGCCGTGATCGACGACGAAGCGCTGCCAGCCCGCGAACGCGTCGTTGCTCGGCGTCGCGAGGCCGGCGCCGAGGCCGCTGCTGCACAAGTCATTCGAGCCAGGCATCGGTCCGCTCCAGTTGTGCCATCACGCGGGCCCATCGCGTCGCGACGGTCGCATCGACCTGCCCGCCCGCGAACTCGAGGCGGCAGCCGCCGCGCTCGACCTGCTCGTCGGCGAACGGCCGCCAGCCCGCGTGCGCGAGAGCGTCGCCGAGGCGCTCCACGACGATCGGCAGGTCGGCCGGGTTGACGTGCACGGCGCCCGGGTCCGCGGTACGGGCGATGCCGGACAGCGCGTCGTTGACGAGCGGCACGAGGAGCTCGGGACGCACGGCGATGCTCTCGCGCACGACCTGACGCGCGAGGTCGACGGCCAGCTCGACCAGCGTGCCGGCCATCTCGCGCTCCATGCGCGCCACCGATTCACCGATGCCGTTCAACAGCGTCGCGAGGCGCTCGGTGCCTTCGCGCGCCTCGGCGAGGCCCGCGCGATAGCCTTCCTCGCGCGCCGCGGATTCCATCGCGCTGACCTCGTCGACGGTGGGCAGATGCTCGGCGCGGATGCGCTTCTCTTCGACCGGCCGGGTGTTGCCGACGACGTCGAAGCCGCCGATGGTCCACGGCTGCACGCCGACCACGCGGTCGGCCGCGATCACGCGGGCGGACGCGCGGTCCGGGATGCGATCCGGCGCGAGCGGCGCGTGCTCAGACGAAGCCATCGCCGCCGCCCTTGCCGCCGAGTTGCAGCTGGCCGTCGTCCGCGAGGCGACGCACCGTCTTCAGGATCGCCTTCTGCTCGGCCTCGACCTCGGACAGGCGCACCGGTCCCTTGGCGTCGAGGTCCTCGCGCATCATGTCGGCCGCGCGCTGCGACATGTTCTTGAAGATCTTCTCGCGCAGCTCTTCGGACGCGCCCTTCATCGCGATGATCAGCGACTCCGACTGCACCTCGCGCAGCAGCAGCTGGATGCCGCGGTCGTCGATGTCCATGATGTTGTCGAAGATCACCATCGCATCGAGGATCTTGTCGGCGAGCTCGGGGTCGCTCGAACGGAGGTTCTCGATGATGACCGCCTCGGCGTCGGTGCCGACGTGGTTCAGGATCTCGGCCGCCGCGCGCACGCCGCCGACGTCGGAGCGCTTGACGCGGCCGCCGCTCGCGACCAGCTTCTCGAGCGCCGAGTCGAGCTCGCGCATCGCCTGCGGCTGGATGCCGTCGAGCGTCGCGATGCGATGGATCACCTGTCCCTGCAGCTCCGGATCGAGCGCCGCGATCACGGCCGAGGCCTGGTCGCGATCGAGATGCGCGAGCACCGACGCGACGATCTGCGGGTGCTCGCCGCCGATCAGCTCGGCCACGCTCGCGGCGTCCATCAGCTTCAGGCCGTCGATGCCGCTCGAGCGGTCTTCCTTCAGGATGCGGTCGCACAGGACGCGGGCCTTGTCGACGCCGAGCGCCTTGTTGAGCACCGAGCGAACGTACTGGTCGGCGCCGGCGTCGATCGCCGGCTGTACGGCGGCCGCGCCGGTGAAGCGCTCGAGCATCGTCGTCAGCCGCTCGCGCGACACGTTGCCGAGCTGTGCCATCGCGGCGCTCAGCTTCGCGACCTCGGACGCGCCGAGATGGCGGAACACCTCGGCCGCCTCGTCCTCGCCGATCGCGAGCATCAGGATCGCGCTGTCCTCGATTCCCACGTTGCTCATTCGGCGGCCACCCAGTTGCGGACCATGCCGGCGATCGCCTTCGGATCGTTGCGCGCGAGTTCGCGTGCGCGCTGCAGGTGTTCGGGATAGGCGAGGACGGGCGTCGACGAGGTCTCGACCGACGTCGAGAGGATCGGCGTGGTCGTCGTCTCCACCGTGACCTGCGTCGTCAGGCGGCGGATCGCCGGCCGCAGCACGCCGAGCAGCAGGTAGGCGGCGATCAGCCCGAAAGCGACGTTCTTGCCGACCTCCTTCGCGGTCGACAGGTTGTCGGGGTCCTTCCAGATCGGCACGTCGACCGCGGGCAGCGCCTCGGCCTGCGTGAAGCCGGTGTTGACGACGTTGATCGAGTCGCCGCGCTTCTCGTCGAAGCCCATCGCCTCGCGCGCCAGCGCGGTGATCTGGTCGATCTCCTCCTTCTTCAACGGCTGCGACGTCGCGACCGGCTCGACCTTCGCGTCCTTGGCGTCTTTCTTCGGATCGACCGCTTCGGCGGGCTTCGCGGCGACGGTGCGGTTGTTGACGACGATGGCCGCCGACAGCCGCTTGATCGTGCCGGTCGGCAGGCGTCGCGTCTCGACCGTACGGTCGAGTTCGTAGTTGGTGGTGGCGTCCTTCTTCGACGCGTTGCTGGTGTTGCCCGGCGCGGATCCGCCGGCCGGCGCGGCCCCACCCGCACCCGCGTTGACCGGCGTGTTCGCCTGCGAGCCCGGGACGCCGACGGGCGAGGTCGTCCCGGTGTTGTTGCTCGACTCCGTGCTCTGCTGGCTGCGCATCGCCGAGCGCTCGGGCGTGCCGTTCGGCGAGAAGGTCTCGGCGGTGCGCTCGGTCTGGCTGAAGTCGACGTCGGCCGTGATCTCGACGCGTGCGTTGCCGGGGCCGACGATCGGCTCGAGGATCGCCGCGACGCGACGCTGCGCGCTCTGTTCGAGCTCGTGCACGTACGCCAGCTTGCCCGGGTCGAGCCCGTTGACCTCCGGCTTGCGGCTGAGCAGGGTGCCGGTCCCGTCGACGATGCTGACGCCCTGGTCGGACAGTTCGGGCACGCTCGACGCGACCAGATGAACGATGCCTTGCACCTGCGCGCCGTCGAGCACCTTGCCGGGGAAGAGCGAGACCAGCACCGACGCGGTGGGCTTCTGGTGCTCGCGCAGGAAGATGGTGGGCTTCGGGATCGCGAGGTGCACGCGCGCCGACTGCACGGCCGCGACCGACTGGATCGACTTCGCGAGTTCGCCTTCGAGCCCGCGCTGGAAGTTCATCTGCTCCTGCAGCTGCGTCGTACCGAACTTCTGGCCGTCGAGCAGTTCGTAGCCGGCGATGCCGCCCTTCGGCAGGCCCTGCGACGCGAGCTTGAGGCGCGTGTCGTAGATCAGGTTCGACGGCACGAGGATCGCGGAGCCGCCGTCGTTGTACTTGTACGGCACGTTCATCTGCGCGAGCGACGCGACCACCGCGCCGCCGTCGCGATCGCCGAGGTTCGCGAACAGCACGCGGTAGTCGGGCGCCTGCAGCCAGGTCCAGGTCCCGATCAGGAAGCCGGCCACCGCGACGATCGCGATGACGATGCTGGCCAGTTGAGCGGCGGGCAGAGCGGTCAGACGTTTGAGCGCATCCATGCGATGAGTCGATGAGGTCGTGAAGGCGATCGGAGGGGTGGCGTGCAGTATCGGCAGCGCGACGGTCGGACGATGCGGGGAATAGCCGTTCTTTTCGTGTGCAATTCGGACCGCCCACCCGCTCCGGACGGCTCCGCATCATGGCGACGCGAGCGCGCCCGCGAGCGCTCGAAGTGGCATCGAATCGCCGCGCTGTTCGACGCATCGCGCACGACGCATCCTCCGTACGCTGCGTCCGGTCGCATCACGCGTCGAAGGAGACGGTCATGGAACTCACCAGGGTCGCAGCACCGGCCGCGAACGCGCTCGACGGCATCGCCGCCGCCGCGTTCGGTCCGTCCGCCCGGGCGCCGCAGGGCAAGGAGGGCGGCGACTTCGCGAGCCTCGTGCAGCAGTCGCTCGCGCACGTCAACGCGACGCAGGCGCAGGCCGACAGCCTCGGTCATCAGTACCAGCTCGATCAGAACGACGTCTCGCTCGAGGACGCGATGATCTCGCTGCAGAAGGCCAACATCAGCTTCCAGACCACGGTCCAGGTCCGCAACAAGCTGGTCTCGGCCTACAACGACGTGATGAACATGCAGCTCTGACGCGCCATCGACGGCGTCAGCCGCGCCGCCGCAGCACGCGGAGCTGCTCGACCTCGATGCGTTGCACGTAGCGCTGGATCTCGTTCGCCTTCTTCGACGGCAACGCCTCGAAACGAAAGCCGAGCCGGGTCGCCGACGACGCGGCGTCGTTCGCGCCCCGGACCGGCATCATCGAGCACAGCGTGGCGTCCGTCTCGATGCGCCCGACGTCGGGCAGCGTCATCACGAGCTCGTGGCCCCGTCCCGGCGTCGATGCGGCGCCCAACGGACCCTCGACGACCAGCGCGGCGCCTTCAGCGCTGAGGTCGATCGCATGGGCCGGCATCGCGTTGCCGTCCTCGTCGAGCACCGTGCATCGAACGGGCGGCTGCACCGGCAATGCCGCGCGGAAGCACTCGCGCCGCTGCAGGCGGACCACGGCCGACGGCAGCTCGACGCACGCGGCCGGTCCGTCGGGCAACGAGACCAGCACCGCGGCTCCGGTGTCGAACGCGACGTGCACGTGATCGAGCTCGGTGACGAAGCCGAGGCGGTCCGCCCCGAACAGCCGCGCATTCTGGTCGGCGTCGCGGGCGATGTCGAAGACGAGGGCACCCGAGTCGCGTCGCACCTCGAGCACGCTCGAGACGATGGCATGACCGTCGCCGAACTCGACCGTCGCCAGCGTGCGCTCGCGTCGCATGCGATCGACGAGGGCGACGATGCCGGCACGATGACGGATCGTGAAGGCCTGGTGGTCCGGCCGGTTCACGGTCTTGCCTTCGGGGACGGCGACGACGGTTTCGCCGGCGAAGGCGGCATCCGACCTTCGAGCTGGTAGAGCCACGCGAGCAGTTGCGCGACGGCCTGGAACAGCTGCGGAGGGATGGCGCGATCGATCTCGACCTGCATCAGCATCGCGGCGAGGTTGTTCGAGACGTGGACCGCGACGCCGTGTTCCTCCGCGCGCCGCACGATGGCGTCGGCGAGCGCGCCGCGACCCTTCGCGATCACGGTCGGCGTCGAGTTGCCGCCCTCGTAGCGCAGCGCCGCCGCCATGCGCGGCGGGCCCGCGTCGGACGCGGCCTCAGCCACGACGCGTGTCCGGCGTGGGCCGGCCGACCGACAGCGACAGCACCCGCAGCTCGGCGTCGGCGAAGGCGCGCGTCAGCTCGACGGCCGCGGCGTTCATCGAGTCGACCGTGCCGTCGTCGTCGCCTTCGAGGCGGATGCGAAGACCCTGCATCGAGACCGCCAGATGGCCCGCGACGCGTCCGAGCCGCGGCAGGTCGATCAGCACTTCGCCACACCAGTGATCGAGCGCCGGGTTGTCGAACGACTCGTCCGCGCGCTCGCGGCGGACGACGAGTTCCATCGGTCGATCGGGCCACGCCGGTCCGAGCAGCACGAGCGGGACGAAGGCCGCGGGCGGAGCGGCCCCATCGTCGCGGCTACGCGGGATCAGCGGCGTGGCGACGCCGTCGACGACGGCCGTGCTGCGAGCCACGACGATGTCGTCGAGCGCGATCGGCGCACGCGCGTCGGTGATCGACGGCGGTGAGGCGCCTCGCGCGGTCCGTTCGACGACCGTGCGCGAGGACGAGGCTCGCGGCTCGACGACCCGGTCGTCGGACCCGAGCGTCTCGAACTCGATGTCGATGATCGGTATGTCGAAGCGGGTCGGCCCGTTGCCGCGCGATGTCGACGAAGCGGGTCCGATGGACGACTGCAGGCGGATCGCATCGCTGCTCCAGCGCGGCACCTCGGCGGCTTCGACGGACGCGTCGGCTGCTTCGGCCACGCTCTCGAAGAGCAGCATCGGTCGATGGGCGAGGACGCGCAGCGAGAGATCGC
>CALMOR010000196.1:0-6363 GCA_937872165.1 uncultured Burkholderiales bacterium
GCACGGGCGTCGCGGTGCCGCTGTCGACCGCGCCCGACGTCCCCGCGTCGGCACCGGCGACGTCGGGAACGCCGATCCATCGCGACTTCGTCGATCGCTTCAAGGACGCGGCGGTCGCGGCCGCCGAAGCGACCGGCCTGCCGGCGAAGATCATCCTCGGCCAGGCCGCGCTCGAGAGCGGCTGGGGCAGGCACGAGGTCCGCGACGCGAGCGGCGGCGGCAGCTTCAATCTCTTCGGCATCAAGGCCGGTGCCGGATGGACCGGCGCGACCGTCGACGCGGTCACCACCGAGGTCGTCAACGGCGTCGCCCAGAAGGTCGTGCAGAAGTTCAGGGCCTACGCGTCGTATGCCGACTCCTTCATCGACTACGCGAAGACGGTCGCCAACAACCCGCGCTACGAGAAGGCGGTGCAGGCCGCCGGCGACGCGTTGAAGTTCGCGAGCGAGATGGGCAAGTCGGGCTATGCGACCGATCCGGCGTACGGCAGCAAGCTCGCCCGCGTGTTGTCCGGTCCGCTGAGCAAGCTGCTGTGAACGCCGTCGCGTCGTCGTCCGATTCCAGTTTCGCGCCGCGCCGCCGATACGGTGGGTGGAGGTGGAAGAGCATGCGAGGGACATCGTGAGCAGCCTGATCGGGATCGGCCTGTCGGCACTGCGCGCGGCGCAGGCGGGCCTCGCCACGACCGGGCACAACATCGCCAACGTCAACACGGCGGGCTATTCGCGGCAGCAGGTGGAGCTGACGCCGTCGAACGCGCTCCTCAGCGGCAGCGGCTACGTCGGACAGGGCGTCACCGTCACGACCGTGCGCCGCGTCTACGGCGACTTCCTCGCGCAGGCCCTGCGCGACAGCACCGCGTCGAGCACCCGCGCGAGCACCTATGCGACCGAGGTCTCGCGCGTCGACAACTATCTCGCCGACTCGTCCTCGAACCTGTCGTCGGCGACCGACAGCTTCTTCGCGGCCGTGCAGACGGTCGCCAACAACCCGGCCGATTCGGCATCCCGACAGACGCTGCTGTCGACGGCCCGTACCCTCGCCGCGCGCTTCAACGATCTCGGCGGACGGCTGCAGTCGCAGGGCGACGACGTCGATCGCCAGATCGACGACGTCGTCGCGAACGTGAACACGCTGACCCAGCAGGTCGCGACGCTCAACCGCAGCATCCTCACCGACGGTCGCGACGCGACGAACAACCAGATCCCCAACGACCTGCTCGATCAGCGCGATGCACTGGTCCAGCAGATCGCGGGCGCGATCGGCGCGACCGCGTTGCCGCAGTCCGACGGGACCGTCAGCCTGTTCGCCGGCAATGGTCAGCCGCTGCTCGTGGGCAGCACCGCGAGCGCGCTGACGACGGTGCCCGACGACCGCGATCCGACGAAGAAGCAGCTCGCGGTCACGGTCAACGGGCAACCGCAACGCGTGCAGACCGCGCAGGTCGGCGAAGGCACGCTGGGCGGCCTATTCAAGTTCCGCGACGAGGTGCTGTCGGGCGCTGTCAACACGCTCGGACAGATCGCCATCGCGCTCGGGTCGGCGCTCAACGCGCAGAACGCGCTGGGACAGGATGCCAACGGCAACGCCGGCATCGCGCTCTTCGGGGTCGCTTCGCCGGCCGTCGTGGCGAAGCCGACCAACAGCCCCGGCTCCGGCCTCGCCGTCACGATCGACGATGCGAGTCGACTCACCACCAGCGACTACCGGCTCGATTACGACGGCACGAACTACACGCTGACCGATACGACGGCCAACACGTCGCGGCAGTTCTCGAGCCTGCCGCAGACCGTGGACGGCGTCCGCATCGCGGTGACCGGTGCGCTCGCCGCGGGCGACCGCTTCACGATCGCGCCGACCCGCAACGGCGCACGCGACTTCACGGTGGCCACCAGCGATCCGGCCAGGATCGCCACCGCGGCGCCGGTGGCGCTCGTCGGCGCCGCCGCCAACACCGGTAGCGCACGCGTCTCGTCGCTCGCGGTCACGCCGGCCGTTCCGCTCCCGGCAAACCTGCGCTCGCCGGTCGACGTGCGCTTCCACGTAAGCGGCGGCACGACGACCTACGACCTCGTGGATCCGACGACCAGCAACGTGCTCTCGGGCGGCAACGCCTACACGGACGGCGCCGTCATCGCACGCAACGGCTGGACGCTGACGCTGTCCGGCACGCCGGCCGACAACGACGTCTTCACGGTCGGACCCAACCGCGGAGCGGCCGGCGACAACCGCAACGCGTTGCTGCTCGCATCCGTGCAACGCAAGGCGGTGACGGCCGCCGGCAGTGCCCAGGACACGTACAACGGACTCGTCGGGCTGATCGGCAACAAGAGCAACGAGGCGACTTCGCTGTCGACGGCGGAGGACAACCTGCGCACGCAGGCGCAGGACAACCGTGATTCCGTGTCGGGCGTGAACCTCGACGAGGAAGCGGTCAACCTGCAGAAGTACCAGCAGGCCTACCAGGCTGCGAGCAAGAGCATCGCGACCGCGGGCATCCTGTTCCAGACCGTGCTCGACCTGTTCAACTAGAGCGGCGGACCCATGCGCATCGCGACCAACACCTTGTTCGACCGCGGCCTCGCGGCCATCAATCTCGCACAGCAGAACTTGTCGAAGGCGCAGACCCAGCTGTCGACCGGCAAGCGGGTCAACACGGCGTCCGACGATCCGATCGCCGCCAGCGAGATCCTGCGGACCACGAGCAGCCTCTCGACCAACGCCCAGTTCATCGCCAACCAGAGTTCGGCCACGCAGCTGCTCGGCCAGACCGACTCGACCCTCGGCCAGGTCGGCGACCTGCTGCAGAGCGTGCGCACGACGCTGGTCTCGGCCAACAACGCGGCGCTGTCGGACAGCGACCGCGCCGCGCTCGGCATCGAGCTGAAGAGCCGGCTCGACGCGCTGGTGTCGCTGGCGAACACGACGGACGGCGACGGGCACTTCCTCTTCGGCGGCTATCGCAACGACACGCTGCCGTTCGCGACCACCGCGAACGGCGTGACCTACGCGGGCGACGACGGCAACCGCACGATCCAGGTGACCGCGTCGCGGCAGCTCGCGAGCACCGAGAACGGCGCCGACGTCTTCAACCGCATCGCGTCGGGCAACGGCGTCTTCACGACCGCCGCCGCGACGGCCAACACCGGCAGCGGCGTCGTCGACGTCGGACAGGTCGTGACGCCGTCGGCGTTGACGGGGCATGGCTACGACGTGCGCTTCGCGGTCGCCAACGGCGTGACGACCTATCAGGTGATCGACACGACGACCAACGCCGCGGTGCCGGCACCGGCCCTGAGCGGCAACGTCTACACCAGCGGTCACGCGATCGCGGTCGACGGCGCGCAGTTCACGATCACCGGGGCGCCGGGCAACGACGACCACTTCGCGATCGCACCGGCGGCGAAGCAGAGCGTGTTCCAGACGCTCCAGGCCGCGGCCGATCTGTTGAGCCGGCCGAGCGGCGGCAGTGCCGGCCTCGCGCGCATCTCGAGCGGTCTCCTGTCGTCGCTCGCCAACGTCGACAACGCGCTCGACCATACGCTCGGAATCCGCGCGTCGGTCGGCGTGCGCCAGAACGAGCTCGACGCGCTCGGGCAGACCTCGGCGGCGGCCGACACCGAAGGTCAGGCCCGTCTGTCGGACCTGCAGGACACCGACTATGCGAAGGCGGCCGCGGACCTGACGAAGCAGCAGACCGTCCTGACCGCCGCGCAGAAGACCTTCGCGACGATCGGCAACAAGACGCTGTTCGATTACCTGTAGTGCCGCCTCGTCCGCTGTCGCGCGGCGCAGGCCGGACGCGGGCCCGTGCCTCGTCGACGAGCGGGCGGTCGAGGTGCCGGCCTTCGCCGTTACGACAAGGAAGAGCGCGGCGACGCTTCACCGGCGACCAACGCCGGTCCGGCGATTCACACGTCGTTCGTCAGTCCGTGTTCGACGACGTAGCGAGTCAGTTCGACGTTGCTCTTCATCCGCATCTTCTCGAGCACCCGCGAACGATAGACGCTGACGGTCTTCACCGAGATGCACAGCACCTCCCCGATCTCGGTCAAGGAGTGGCCCGCCGCGATCATCTTCAGCGTCTGGAACTCGCGGTCCGACAGGCTCTCGTGCGGCGTGCCGTCGTCGGGTCGTTCGATATGATCGGCGAGCAGTTCGGCCAGCGCCGGCGTGATGAACTTGCGGCCGTTCGCCACCGTGCGGACCGCGCTGACGAGATCGGCCGGCGCGCTCATCTTCGTCAGGTAACCGGAGGCCCCGGCCCTGATCGCGCGCAGCGCGTACTGGTCCTCGGGATGCGAACTGACGATGAGGATCGGCAGGCGCGGATGGTCCTTGCGGATCTGGCGCAGCAGGTCGAGGCCGCTCTTGCCCGGCATCGAGACGTCGAGCAGCAGCACGTCGAAGGACACATCGCGGATCGACCGCAGCACCTCGGCTCCGTTGCCCGCTTCGGCGACCACCCGCAGGTCCGACGACGCGTTCAGCACCGAGACCAGCCCGGCTCTCAGGATCGGATGGTCGTCGGCGACGACGACGCGGATCGTCACGCAGCGGACTCCATCGCCTGCACCGGGATGCCGACCATCACGGTGGTCCCGCGACCGGGCGCGCCGGTCACGTCCATCCATCCGCCGAGCGAGACGATGCGCTCGCGCATGCCGGTGATGCCGAAGGCGCCACGACGCTCGATGCGCGCACCCGCCTCGTCGAGCGGCAGACCGCGGCCGTCGTCGCGGATCTCGAGCGTGAGCTCGTTCGTGCGCGCGAACATCACGACATCGACGTGCCGCGCCTGCGCATGCTTGGCGACGTTGTTGAGCGCTTCCTGCACGACGCGGAACAGCGCGATCGATTGATCGGACGTCAGCTTCGGCTCGTGCTCCGGTTCGGCGAAGTCGGCATCGATGTCCATGCGCCGCGCGAACTCGCGCAGCTGCCATTCGATCGCGGGGACGATGCCGTCGTCGAGGATGCTGGGACGCAGCGACTTCGCGATGCGCACGCTCGCGGCCGCGGTCGAATCGAGCAGTCGGTTGAACGCCGCGATCTTGTCCTGCACTTCGGGAAGGTCCCCGGTCAACTGCCGCACGCGCAGCAGGTCGATCTTCATGCCGGTCAGCGAACTGCCGATGTCGTCGTGGATCTCGCGCGCGATCTGCGCGCGCTGTCGCTCCTCGGACGACGTCAGGTGGGTCGACAGTTCACGGAGGCGACGCTCGGACTCCTGCAGCGCGACCTCCGCGCTCTTGCGCTCGGTGATGTCGGTGATGACGCCGAGGTGACCGATGATGCGACCCTGCGCATCGCGATACGGCCGCAGGTGGCCGATGACCCATGCGGTCGGTCGACCCGGCTTCTCGATCGGGTTCTCGAACTTGAGCGGCAGCGTCGGGTCCGCCGCGAACAGCGACGTCGCCTGAAGCGTCGCGCCCTGGGTCTGCAGGCACACGCGCCAGTCGAGGCCGCGCGCCTCCACCGCGGCCACGCCGGTGATCTCGGACCAGCGTTCGTTGACGTAGACGCATTCCTGGTCCGCGTCCGTGAGGAAGATGCCGACCGGGGCGATCTCGGTCAGCGTGCGGAAACGTTCCTCGCTTTCGCGCAACGCCCGCATCGCTTCGACGTCGCTGGTGCTGAACGAGATCGGTTGCCCCGTGATCGAAGGCAGATGGGGAGCGCCGAGGTCGAGGTCGAGGGCGGTCGGGCCCGCCCCGGCGAGCGGTGGGGCCGGGATGCGGGGCCCTGCCACCGCGGCGATCCAGCCCTCGCGGTCCTCGCGCGAGCGCAAGTGGGGGAACAACAGCACGGCGGGCATCGGCTCGAGGACCTGCGTCATCGCGAGCACCGCGCTGAGGGAGAGCTTCGCGGGAGTGGGATCGCAGAGGACGGCGTTCCAGCGGCCTTCTAGCACGGCGTCCTGGACGGCGGACATCCGGTCCACGCAGCGCACCTTGATTCGCGGATCGACCGCCAGGGCCGCATTGCGCCAGGCACGAGGATCGATCGAACGGTCGTCGACGATGAGGATGCGGAGCGCAGCGTCGTGTCGGTCGTGCATGAACTCGCTGTGCGGACGGTTCGAAGGGTGGCTGGCCGCTGCGTGTTGCCGATCGTCGCGGCTCGAGAAACTCGCGACGATGTTAGCACGCAGCTTTTGCATCAGAGGCTTAGCGACGAGTACTGCGAGATCGCTTGAATCACCGTCGCGCCCGCCGACGCGGCGAGCCTGACATAGCACCGTCGGCCGCGCCGACGTGCCGGCTCTCCATCGAAGCGGGTCCGGTCGTCATCGCGGAGACCGATGAAGACGCGGGCCCACGGTCGGGCGTGGTGCTTTCGGCCTCGCGGCCGCGCGGC
>CALMOR010000196.1:6373-8393 GCA_937872165.1 uncultured Burkholderiales bacterium
GCTCCCCGACGTCACGGCCGGGAGCGGGCACGTCGGCGGCTACGCCGGGGTCTGGACGGCCGCCGAGACGCTCGGCCGCGCGCTCGGCCCCCGCCGGGACGGGGGGGTGCTGGGGATGGGCGGGTTGCGCCCCGGGGCGGGCGGGGTGCTTGCGGCCTCGCGGCCGCGAGGCCCGACGACGGCGCGCGGGACGCGGCGTCGGCGCTGCGGCTTCGCCGGGTGCGTGGCCGGGGGAGGGCCCGAGACGGCCGCGGACGGGGCCCTAGAACTTCAGGCCCTTCAGCATCTGCCTGCCGGTGGTGACCGGGTCGGCGCGCAGTCTCTTCTCTTCGCGACCGACGTACGTGAAGATGCCGTCGGAGGTCTTGCCCGACACGTAGCTGGTCAGCTTCGCCTCGTCCCAGCCGATCGACGACAACATCGACGTGTTCTTCAGCACGCCCGACCGTTCGAGCGCCGCCTTCACCAGCGGCCCGATCTTCGCGGTGATCTCGCTGCCGGACGTCTTCTTCAAATAATCCGTGGCGCCGGTATCGCCGCCTCGTGCGATCGTGACCGCGTCGCCCATCGAAGCCTTGTCGATCGCGCTGCGGAAGATCGGTTTGGCCTGCGACGCGGCCTCCTCGGCCGCGTGGTTGAGACTGCCGGTGATGTCGTTCGTGAGACCGGCCCTGTCGGTCAACTTCATCAAGCCGCTGAGCTTGTCCGCCTGGCCCGGCAGCGCGATGCGGATCGCGCTGTCGGCCGAGAAGGCGCCCGGCTGCGACAGCTTGTCGAGCGCCGCGTCGGACGCGCTGCCGAGCATCCCCTTGATCGAACTGCCGGAGAGCTGTCCCTGCACCGGCGAAGCGAACACGGTCATCGCAAGCAGGCCGACCGAAAACGCGGTGCGGAAGGACATGCGGTTCTCCTTCGTGAAGGGCGCCCGAGACTAGCACGCACGCTCGTTGCGGCGGTCGAGCGAGAGCGCGTGCGAGAGCACGGGATGGAGTGCGCGAGGAAGTACGGAAGGGAGGACACGAGGGAGTCCGTAAGGGCGCGCGAAGCGCCGCGACCAACGGCCATCTCCACCTCGCATCGCACCGACATGACACGCCTCCTGCCCCTCCTGATCGCCTTCGTCACCATCGCCGGCTGCGCGAGCGCCCCGACGCACGTCAACCGCTTCGAGTCGGGCAAGTGCTACGGCCCGGACTACAACGCGCCCGACTGCGTCTACAAGTTCTGACCGTGTTCCGAACCCGTCACTCGCTCGCGAGCGTCGGCACCATCGGGCGGCGCAGCAGCTCGCCGCGCAACTGCGTGATGATCAGGCGGATCAGGTAGAAGCCGATCTGCGGGTTCTGGACGTAGAGAAGGAACGCGGCCTCGTCGCTCATCGTGTAGCAGACGACGTCGGTCTCGCAGTACACGGTCGCCGCGCGCTTGTGGTCCTCCGAGAAGAGACCGATCTCGCCGATCAGATGGCCGGCGACGAGCGGTTGCGCGAACTGCGGCGACTTCAGCGTGCCGCTCGCGATGTAGAACAGCTCGTTGGCCGGCTCGCCCTCGTTGAACAGCACGGTGCCCGCCTTGAACTTCCTCTTCTTCATCTGCGGCAACAGCCAGTCCCTGATCGACGTGTCCGCGTGCGCCCGCTCGAGCGACAACAGCAGCTTCCGCAGGCTCCACAGCCGATAGACGTTGATCAGCAGCAGCGCGGTCTGCAGCCCGAAGAAGACCCAGTTCCGCTCGAGCGTCGCCTGGACCATGAAGAGGCTGTTGGCGCCGAGCGCGAAGAGGCGCAGCGCGACCATCCGCTTCATCAGGTTGCTCAGCACCATCAACAGCGCGCCGATCGCGCCGAAGGCCAGGCCGATCTCGTATTCGGTCGTCATCGCTTCCTCGTTCGTTCCAACCGAAGTCACGATGACCTCGATGGACGAATGATGGAAGGAATTCGACCGGCGTTCCAGGCGCCGCGAGAAGCGTCAGCGCAGCAGGCGTCCCGCGGTATCCGTCATCGCGTGCTCGGAGATCG
>CALMOR010000196.1:8403-9273 GCA_937872165.1 uncultured Burkholderiales bacterium
GCACCAGCACGACGAGTCCGACCGTGATCGTGATCGGGAAGCCGATCGAGAACAGGTTGAGCTGAGGCGCGGCGCGCGTCATCACGCCGAGCGCGACGTTGGTCACGAGCAGCGCCGCGATGACCGGCAGCGCCATGTGCAGCGCGAGCCCGAAGATGGCCGCGCCTTCGAGCACCAGCAGGTGCCAGTCGCCGAAGAGGCCGCCCTGGCCGACGATGGGCAGCCCCTGGAAGCTCTCGGCCACGCCGGCGATCATCAGCAGCGGTCCGTTGACCGCGAGGAAGGTCAGCGACGCGAAATAGCGCAGCACGCTGCCGATCATCGGCGTCTCGTTGTTGGTCTCGGGGTCGAGCAGCGTCGCGTACCCGAGCCCCATCTGGAAGCCGATCAGGTCGCCGGCGTACTCGACGGCCGCGAACGCGAGCCGCATCGAGAAGCCCATCGCGGCGCCGATCAGCACCTGACGCGCGACCAGCAGGAAGCCGTCGCCCGACAGCACCGCCACGTCGGTCACCGCCGGCACGCCGGGCGCGACGACGACCGTGACGAAGATCGCGAGGCCGATGCGGACGCGCCGCGGGACCGACGCGTCGCCGAGGATCGGCGCGGTGCCGATCAGCGCCGCGACGCGGCAGAACGGCCAGACCACGGCCGCGATCCACGCGAGCAGCTGCGCTTCGGTGAACTGGAACATGCGCCTGCCGGGACGTTCGTCCTGCCGCGCGCGATCAGCCGATCACGTGCGGGATGCTCGTGATCGTCTTCTGCATGTAGTCGACCAGCACCTGCACCATCCACGGACCGGCGATCACCGTCGCCGCGAAGACGCCCAGCAGCTTGGGGATGAACGACAGCGTCTGCTCGTTGATC
>CALMOR010000197.1:0-5189 GCA_937872165.1 uncultured Burkholderiales bacterium
GGTGGGTCACTTTTACTTCGGCGAGGTGGGTCAGTATTACTTCGGCGCTAACACCTCGTTCCATGTCAACGCGATTGCCCTCGGACGCGACACTTGCCGCGCTCCGACACCGAAGTGCCGGCAATGCGTCCTTCGCACCCGCTGTCCAAGCCGGCTGAACTAGGCAAGCTCTGCCGCGGCCTGTCCCAGCCTGAGACTACAGGTTAAGGGGCGAGAAAATCGCTCGCTGTCCCAGCTCAGGACTGTATGGGTAAGGACGCAGGACAGCACGGGAGGCATCGAGTGACGCCGTCGGAGAAAAACAAAGCGAACGACGCCCTCAACGAGGCAGAAGCGGCCGCGAAGCGAGGCGACGCTGCTGGCATGGTTCGGCAGCTATTCGCGAGCCGCGCTATCGATGGCCTAGTCTGGAAGCTCGGTCGTGACTTCCACGGCAGCCTAGCGCCCGTCGATGTGCACGACTGTGTCGCGGAAGCTGTCGCCGATGCCTTTGCGGCTCTCGCAGGGGGTAAGAGACTAACGACATTGATGGGGTACCTGTTCAAGTCGGCCCGCAACATGGCAGTCGACCTCGTCGCCGAGTCCCGCCACATTTCGACTCGCGACGTCTCGACACTCCGTGACTCAACGGATGCGGACACCGACGCGGATCGCGACGAGGTACGCCGTTCGCTACAGGCCGAAGCGTTACGACGCGCCCGGTTACTACTTCCACAACTCGGACAAGACAACATCCAACGTGTCATGGAATTGGTCTTCGATGCCATAGAGAAAGAGGTCGTAGATTTGACCGACGTAGGCATCGCGGAGATTACGGGGCTGAAAGAAGACACGGTCCGCAGGTTGAAGAACCGCGGGTTCGAGCGACTGACCCGACTAGCCAAAGAAAACGGTTTTAACCTCGTCATGTACCAACGGGCCGTAGGCGCAGGATACGGGTCAGATACTGACGACCACGGACGGTTGGAGGTTAACGAGAAGAATGGGAGTGAATGGGATGAGTGAAGAGAACAAGCAACTTGACATCGAGTTCGCGCGGCTACTAGAACGTGCTCGGCTCATCTCGGACGATGTCGGCGACGAGGTGGAGCAGATCCTCGCTGACGCCGACCAGCACGTGATGGACAGTACCGAAACCAAAGATCTACTCGATCGGGTCATTACTGCCGTACGCCGTCATCAGACTGCCGCGGGCTTGGAGCCTATCGACTCTGCGAAGGCCGATGCGCTAGTCGCCGAGCTCCTTGGCACACGAGAGAGACTTGAAAGTAGTGGGTCCGTTAACGAACCTCCCTTGACTAGGCTACAACTGATCGAGTTCAACGGGACGAAGAACCGGCCCGTGCAGCCGACGGCTGTGTTCCATACACGTGAGGTGCCGCTAAACGAAGGTTATGTGCGGGCTCGGGACATTAACCTCTGGGACAGCAACGCGCGGATCGAGATCCATCTGCAGCAGTTTCAACGCAAGCACGGTAGACGGCCGAACCCCCAGGAACTACTTGACATCATGTTCTCGCACCTTAAGTTGGAGGGGGTGACACAGGACGACCAATTCAAGATTCCTGCCCTGGCACGCAGCATCGCCGCGAACGGTATCCGGAAGCCACCGATCGTGTCGCTCGATGGCCGGCTTTTGGATGGAAATCGGCGTGTGGCGGCGTGTTACTACATCCTCAATAGCGAAGAGTTCACTAGCAGCCAGAAGAAGCGCGTCGAGTACGTGCTTGTCTGGCAGCTCACGGAACACGCGACGCCAAGCGACGAAGAAGCGATCATCGTGTCGCTGAACTTTGAGGACGACCACAAGCAGGCGTGGCCCGAGTACGTGAAGGCGAGAAAGGTGTACGAAGAGTGGCAAGGCGCGATCACGCTTGAGCCAACGTCGAACGTGCGGCGGCAGGCAGCCATCAAACGCGACATCTCCAGCCGCTTCGCGCTCGGCTTCGACACTTCGATCGTCACGCGTTACATCAAGATGGTCGAGGCTGCGCAAGAGTTCGAAGACCACCACATCGTCGACCGGAAGCGCGACCAGTACGCGGTCAAGCACAAGGCTGCGGAGTATTTCCAGTACTTCGACGAACTCACGAAGGGGACAGGACCTGGCGGTGTTGCCTATGAACTCAACCGGCAACCCGAGTTGAAGGGGGTCGTGTTCGAACTGCTCTACGGCGACAAGCTCAAGAACTGGAAGCAGGTTCGCGACCTGCGATGGGTCGTTGATAACGCGGACGCTCGCGAGCTACTGGTCAAAGCAGCAGCAACGGAGTGCGGCACGCCGGAAGAACTTGAAGATGTCCAAGAGACCGTTGAGAGCGCGCTCGCGCTTGGCCGAGTGCATCGTGCGGAGGAACGACTGCTTGGGTCTAACCAGCGGATCGAGAGCTTCGTCACATGGCTCCTGAACTTGCCGCTCAGCGCTTTTGCTGACCCTAACCAGATCAAACCGGCCAACCTCGGGCGCCTACAAGCGGCCCTCAAACTAGTCGACAGCGTCGTTGCGTCTGAAGTATCGCCGGTCAGTAAAGGTGATGACGGGATGAAATCGACTGCAGTCGCGGGGAACTGATTGTGGTCTTTGAGAGCAACGCCGCTCCACTACCGCGCCACATCGCTGATGTAGTGCGGTCCTCATCGCTTGAAGGGGTGGCAGTCGTGCCGCACTCGCACATCGAACCGAGAGAGGTCGTCGCCTTAATCAGGCGCGAGCTGCCGAATACGCGCTCGCGACGGACGGCGAACGGTACGGCACTGAGCCTGAACGAGGCGTTGACCTTGCGTGACCAAGCCCGGGTGCTTCCGTTTCGATGGACAGCGCCTGCGTTGCAGTACGTGAAGAACCGCGAGTGGGCGCGCGGAAATATGAAGCATGTTTTAGAAGCCGTGCAACGCTTGCGCGAGACCGGGCGGGCAGGTGCGGTGGAGATGTTCCCGGAACTCGCTAGAGAGTCTCCGTTAGACGATCATCAGGTCGTTAACGTTGCGGCAATGACTCTGCGCGGCAGCCCAGGTCTGTGCTTGTTCGATGAGCAGGGGGCTGGGAAGACTGTGAGCATGATCTACGCCTTCGATGCACTTGTCAGGCGAGACGAAGTGGACTTACTCCTGATCGCGGCACCCAAGAGCATGGTGGGCGAATGGCCCAAAGATTTTAGTCGGTTCACTAACGATCTCTACCGGGTCGAAGTCGTGGTCGGCACGTCAAGACAGAAACTCGCTGCGATCGCTAGTCGCGCTGATGTGCTCATTACAAACTTCGAGACAGTGGTCGCCTTCGAGGACCAGTTCGAGGCCTTGCTCCGGTCCTACAACGGGCGCGCTTCTATCGCCGTCGACGAGTCGTTCTTCATCAAGTCTCCAGAAGCGCGGAGGACGATGGCTCTGCGGCGATTGCGAGAGTGGTGTGCGCGCGGCTATGTACTCTGCGGGACACCGGCCCCAAACTCGCCTGCCGACATCGTGGAGCAGTTTAACTTTGCTGATTTTGGTACGACGTTCGACGGTGTAGAGGTGCCGGACGACCGAACACTCGCCCTCCCTGTCGTGCAGGCGGTGATCAACGAGAGGGGGCCCTTCATCCGCAACCTAAAATCGGATGTCCTCCCCGACCTACCGACCAAGTCTTATGAACGCGTGATGGTCCAACTCGAGCCGAAGCAGGCGAGTCTCTACGTGAAGGCGTTGAGTGCCCTCGTCGACGACCTCGAAAACACGAGCGACATCGAGTTCAAGCGCAGCATCACAAACTTCTTGAGTCAACGGTCGCTACTCTTGCAGATTTGCTCGAATCCCGCAGCGACCGTGCAGGACTACGCCGAGACGCCGGCCAAGCTGTTGGCACTCGACCAAGTGGTCGAGAAGTATGTCGGTGTGCAAGGCGAGAAAATCGTGATCTGGTCGTTCTACACCGCGACGATCGACAGCATCATGTTTCGGTATGGAGCCTACGGAGCCGTCCGCTACGATGGAAAGGTCGTTTCTGTTGAGGAGCGACGCGACGCGGTGACCAGGTTCCAGACAGACGATGCAACTCGCATCTTCGTCGCCAACCCAGCGGCTGCTGGCGCGGGTTTGACTCTCCACCGTGCGCGTGCTGCTGTCTACGAATCTATGTCGAACCAAGCGGCGCACTACCTGCAGAGCCTAGATCGAATCCATCGTCGCGGGCAGGAGCGGGCAGTCGAATACATCGTGCTGCTTTGCCAAGACACAATTGAAGAGGCTGAGTACCAACGGTTGTTGAATAAGGAAGCTTCAGCACAGGAGCTCCTCGGCGACATTGTCGACCCGCCGGTCGTCCGAACATCAATGCTTCTCGAGGCGACCGCGCTGCTAGATCGATTTAAGACGGGGCCCTCGGCTGGCTATATGCGGAACGATTCCGCAGAAGGGCAAGGTCGAGATGCCGTGTATTGAACACGAATACCGTCGCACGTTGTTAGATGCGGTAGCGACGCTCGCCGGCTTCCGTCTTTGTATAGAAGCGTCGCTCCCTGATGGCAGCAGGCCGGACGTGTTACGACTCTGCAGCGACCGCCGGCAGGTGTTCATTGGCGAGGCGAAGCACACGGAGACTCCGTCCACTACCGCGACACTCGTACGTCTGCAGCGATATCTCACGTGGGTCGTAGCAAGCCCCCGCAGTTGGAGCTTCTTACTCGTCATCTGTCACCCAACAGCAACGCGCTCGCAGGAGTGGGCGGCCAGCATTTCGCTGCTGGCCCACGAGCTTGGATTGAATCAGTTTGAACAAAGTCAGAAGTCCCTTTACAGCGGCGACGTGCTGACTTGGTCTCGATTGGCGCGAGAGTAAGCAAGAGAGTATGACCGAGAGCTAACCGCTTTCCTCAACGGATTTAGCCCTAAGCATGAGTGGGCGGGCACGCACTCGAAGCCTGCGCTCAGTCAACGCGTTACCGCACTCCCAGACTTCCTGCCGGAGGGGGCGCACTCGCGGCGTACTGAGCAGCGACGCTATTGCAGTATTTAGGGGGTATGTTTGGGGGTACAGCTTCAGACATTGTTCGCAAAGAATCTTGAATTCAATAGGTTACCAACGACTTCGGTAGACGCCGGCTCCACCAGACGAACAGAGGCCACCCTTGCGGTGGCCTCTGTTTTTTCGACGCGGGAAGCGCGTCGACGAGGTGACACCGAATCGCGAATCTGTTCCGCGCATCGCCTCG
>CALMOR010000197.1:5199-10329 GCA_937872165.1 uncultured Burkholderiales bacterium
CCCTAGAGACCAGGCATCGCCATGCAGCTCCTTCGCCATTCAACGTCCGCGCTGGTCGTCGTGCTCGTCGTCGTGCTGTCGGCCTGCGCGATGCCGTCGAACCATCACGCCGTCGACGCCCGCGGCGGCTTCACCGACGCGCAGATCGATCGCGCCGTCTTCCGCGTGACCTACAAGGGCAACGTCACGCAGAGGCAGAGCGAGACCGACGAGCTCGCGCTCCTGCGCAGCGCCGAGGTCGCACAGGAACACGGCTACGCCTTCTTCACCAGCGGCGGCAACGCGGCGACCGGCACGGCCCTCGCGCTGTTCTCGGGGACCGTCACCGTGCCGGCCACGACGCTGACCATCGTCTGCTATGCGACGAGGCCCGAGACCGCGGGCCTCGTTTACGACGCCGACCAGGTCATCGCCCGGCTCGGACCGCGCTACGGGAGACTCTGACGGACTTCGTCCGAGCCCACGGCTCGCGAACGCGCATCGGCCACGCAGAGTCGCGACCGGCGACTATCATCGGCTCCGTCGCTCACCGCTCGCATCACCACCAACGCTCGCGGCCGGCCAGGTAGCAACCACTGCGGCCGTTTGAACCGACTCCGGTCGATCCCTCGCAATGATCGCGCTGCTCGAAGCCCGCAGGGCCGGTCTCTTCGCACGCCGGCAGTGGCTGCCCAACGGGATCGCCGGCGTGATCGTGGCGATCGTCGCCGTGCCGCTGTCGATGGCGTTCGCGATCGCGTCGGGCGCACGTCCCGAGCAGGGCCTCTATACCGCGATCATCGGCGGCGGTCTGGTCTCGCTCTTCGGTGGCAGCCGCGTGCAGATCGCGGGACCGACCGGCGCCTTCATCGCGGTGCTCGCCGGCATCACGGCGAAGTACGGCATCGACGGGCTGCAGGTCGCGACGCTGATGGCGGGCGGCATGCTCCTGCTGATGGGCCTGACCCGCATGGGCGGCGTCATCAAGTTCATCCCCGCGCCGGTCATCGTCGGCTTCACCGCGGGCATCGCGGTGATCATCTTCGTCGGCCAGTGGCCCGACTTCCTCGGACTGCCGAAGATCGAGGGCGACGCCTTCCACGTCCGGCTGCCGAACCTGCTGCGGCAGTTGCCGCGCACGCACCCGCCGACGCTCGCCCTCGCGACGACGAGCCTGCTGCTGGTGTTGTACGCACCGAAGCTGAAGCCGCTGTCGCGCATTCCAGGACCGCTGGTCGCGATGGTCGTCGCGACCGTTGCGCAGGCGACGCTGCAACTGCCGGGAATCGCCACCATCGGCAGCGCGTTCGGGGGCATTCCTCAGGGACTGCCCCGCTTCCACTGGCCCGACCTGCCGTCGTCGCAGGTGCTGCAACTGATCGGGCCCGCGTTCACGATCGCGCTGCTCGGGGCGATCGAGTCGTTGCTGTCCGCGGTCGTTGCCGATCGCACGGCCGGGACTCGACACGACTCGAACCAGGAGCTGATCGGCCAGGGCATCGCGAACCTCGCAGCGCCGCTGTTCGGAGGCTTCGCCGCGACCGGAGCGCTGGCGCGCACCGCGACCAACATCCGCAGCGGTGCGACCGGCCCGCTCGCCGGCATCGTCCATGCCGGGATGCTGATCGCCGTGCTGCTGGTGCTCGCTCCACTGGCCGCGAGCATCCCGCTCGCGGCGCTCGCCGCGATCCTGTTCGTCGTCGCATGGAACATGAGCGAGGCGCGACACGTCGCTGCCATCCTGCGGCAGGCGCCGAGCGCCGATCGCGCGATCCTCGTCATCACCTTCCTGCTGACCGTCTTCGCCGATGTCGTCGTCGCGGTCGACGTCGGCGTGATCCTCGCGGTCCTCCACTTCCTGCGACGCATGGCCGACGGGGTGGCGGTCCAGCCGGTGGATGCGCGGACGCTGAAGGGCGAGCTCGACGAGCAGGGCATGCCCGAGCCGCCCGACGGCCTGCTGGTCTACGAGATCGACGGCCCGCTCTTCTTCGGCGCCGTCGACCTCGTCGAGCGGGCACTGCTCGAGACCCGCGCGGACGCGACGGTGCTCATCGTGCGAATGGACCGCGTCCCGTTCGCCGACATCACCGGGCTGCAGGCGCTCGAGCACGCGATCGTCGGGCTGCAGCGGCGCGGGCTGCGCGTGATGCTCTGCGCAGCTTCGCCACGCGTCGTGGCGAAGTTGCGCAACACCGGCATCCTCGCGCTTCTCGGCGACGGCGACTACGGCGAGACGCTGGCGGCGTCGCTGTCACGGCTGCGGCCCGCCGCCGGCGAGACGCTCGACCCTTCACGACCCGCACCCGCTCCGGTCGCCGACTCCGTCATCGACCGCGACGATCGTCCACGGCGAGCCGGGATCTGATCCCGATCCGCCGCAAGATCACTGCACGTCCCAGCCTCCACCGAGCGAACGGATCAACGCGACCGTCGTCGTCGCGCGCACGCCTCTCAACTGCACCGCCTGTCGCTGCACGGCCAGCAGTTCGCGCTGCGCGTCGATCGATTCGAGATAGCCGGTCTGGCCGCCGCGATAGCGCTTCCCCGCGAGGTCGGCCGCGCGGCGCGCCGACGCGACCGCCTCGTCGGTCGCACGCGCCTGAGCTTCGAGCGTGCGCAGACCGACGAGGTTGTCCTCGACCTCGGCGAAGGCCGACAGCACGCGCTGACGATAGACGCCCACCGACTCCTCGAGGCCGGCCTCCGCGCGGCGGACGTTGGCCTTGTTGCGGCCGCCATCCACGATCGGCAGCGACAGCACGGCGCCGATCAGCCACGTCGAACTGCCGAGGCGGAACAGGTCCGCGAGCTGGTACGACTCGGCGCCGCCCTGCCCGGTCAGCGACAGCGCCGGAAAGATCGCCGAGCGCGCGACGCCGATGCGCGCGTTGGCCGCGAACATCTGCTGCTGGGCCGCGGCGATGTCGGGTCGACGTTCCAGCAGCGACGACGGCAACCCCGCCGGGACGACCGGCATGTTCGACACGTCGAGCAGCGGATTGGCGCCGAAGTCGAAGCCCGCCGGCGCACGGCCGAGCAGCACCGCGAGCGCGTGCTCCGACATCGCGCGCTGCCGCTCGATGCCGACCGCGTCGGCCTGCGCGGTCGCCCGCTCGGTGCGGGCGCGCGACAGGTCGATCTCGCTGATGTCGCCCGCGTCGAAGCGGCTTTGCGCGAGGCGGACGTTGTCCTCGCGCAGACGCACGGTCTCCTTCAGCAGGTCGAGCTCGGCATCCGACTCGCGGATCGAGTAGTAGGTCTGCGCGACGTCCGCCTGCAGCGCGAGCAGCACCGAGCGATAGGTCGCCTCGCTCGCGCCCGCGTCGGCCTTCGTCGCGGCGACGTTGTTCGCGACGCGACCGAAGAGATCGAGCTCGTAGCTCGCGCCGATGCCGGTGCGGAAGTCGTTCAGCGTCGGCAGCTTCGTGCCCTGCGGCGCGAAGATCGATGCGTCCGAAACGCGACCCCGCGTCGCCCGGGTACCGAGGTCGACCTGCGGATAGCGATCGGCCTCGGCGACGCGCAGCAACGCGCGCGCCTGCCCGACGCGAGCCGCCGCGGCCGCGAGGTCGGCGTTGGCCGCGGCGGCCTCGGCCTCGAGAGCATCGAGCACGGGATCGGCGAACACGGTCCACCAGACGCCGCGCGGCGCGGCCTCGGCCGGCTGCGCGGGCTTCCAGTGCCCCTGTCCGTTCGCGTCGAGCGCGTCGGTCGACACGACGACCGTCGACGCCAGCACCGACTCCTTGAAGCCCGACGGCGTCGCCACCTCGGGTTGTCGGAAGTCGGGCGCCGCGCAACCCGCGACGGCGAGCATCGCCATCGCCAGGATCGAGAGCCGCACGTTGTCGGCGAAGGTGTTCATCGATGCGCTCCTTGGACGCCGATCGGTTCGGCGCCGGCCGGATCGGCGCCGATCGACGAGTGCGCCTTCGGCACGGTCGCCCCGAAGCGCTGCGCGAGCAGGCGCAGCAGGACATAGAAGACGGGCGTGAGGATCAGCCCGAAGAAGGTCACGCCGAGCATGCCCGCGAAGACCGCGACGCCCATCGCGTGGCGCATCTCCGAACCCGCGCCCGACGAGAAGACCAGCGGCAGCACGCCCATGATGAAGGCGAACGACGTCATCAGGATCGGTCGCAGCCGCAGGCGGCAGGCCTCGAGCGCGGCCTCGACCACCGAGCGTCCGGCATGCTCGAGGTCGCGCGCGAATTCGACGATCAGGATCGCGTTCTTCGACGCGAGCCCCACGAGGACGAACAGCGCGATCTGCGTGAAGATGTTGTTGTCGCCGCCGGTCGCCTCGACGCCGATCAACGCGCACAGGATCGACATCGGCACGATCAGGATGACGGCGAGCGGCAGCGTCCAGCTCTCGTACTGCGCGGCCAGCACCAGGAACACCAGCAGCACGCAGAGCGGGAACACGACCAGCATCGTGTTGCCGGCGATGATGTCCTGGAAGGTCAGCTCGGTCCATTCGTAGCCGACGCCCTTCGGCAGCGTCTCGGCGAGCACCTTCTCCATCGCGGCCTGCGCCTGTCCGCTCGACACGCCGGGCGCCGCGGCACCGTTGATGTCGGCTGCGGTGTACGAGTTGTAGCGCAGCACGCGGTCGGGCCCGTAGGTGTCCTTCAGCTGCATCAGGCTCGACAGCTGCATCATCTCGCCCTTGCCGTTCTTGACCTTCATCTGGCCGAGGTCCTGCGCATGCGACCTGAACTTCTCGTCGGCCTGCACGATCACCTGATAGGTCCGGCCGAACTTGTTGAAGTCGTTGACGTACAGCGAGCCGAGGTTGATCTGCATCGTGTTGAAGATGTCGCCGAGCGGCACGCCGAGCTGCTTCGCCTTCGTGCGGTCGACGTCCACGAAGAGCTGCGGCACGTTGACCTGATAACCGGAGAACACGCCGGCGAGCTCCGGCGTCTGCGCGGCCTTCGCCTGCACCGCGCCGATCGCCTTGTAGAGCTCGTCGTAGCCCACGTTGCCGCGGTCCTCGACATACAGCTTGAAGCCGCCGATGGTGCCGAGGCCGTTCACCGGCGGCGGCGGGAAGACGAGGATGACCGCGTCGCTGATCGAACCGAGCTGCTGGTTGATCTTCTGCGCGATGGCGCCGCCCGACAGCGCCTTGCCCTTCCGCTG
>CALMOR010000197.1:10339-11190 GCA_937872165.1 uncultured Burkholderiales bacterium
AGACGATGCCCGCGTTCGGCGCGTTGACGAAGCCGTTGATCGACAGGCCGGGGAAGGCGACCGAGCTCTCGACGCCTTCGGTCTTCAGGCCGATGTCGCTCATGCGCCGGATCACGTCCTCGGTGCGGTCGAGCGAGGCCGCGTCCGGCAGTTGCGCGAAGCCGACGAGGTACTGCTTGTCCTGGCCGGGCACGAAGCCGGCCGGCACCGAGCGGAACACGAAGAAGGCGGCGACGATGAGCACCGCGTAGACCACCATCGCCGCGGACTTGCGCTGGAGGACGCCGGCGATGGTGCCCTCGTATTTGTGCGAGCCGCGCGTGAAGACGCTGTTGAAGCGGCGGAAGAAGCCGCCGAGCACCTTGTCCATCGCCCGCGCGAGCCAGTCCTTCTTCGCATCGTGCGGCTTCAGCAACGTGGCCGCGAGCGCCGGCGACAACGTCAGCGAGTTGACGGCCGAGATCACGGTCGAGATCGCGATCGTCAGCGCGAACTGGCGATAGAACTCGCCGGTCAGTCCCGACACGAACGCGATCGGCACGAACACCGCGCACAGCACCAGCGCGATCGCGATGATCGGCCCGCTGACCTCCTTCATCGCCTGGATGGTCGCGTCGTGCGGCGACAGCCCCATCGCGATGTTCCGTTCGACGTTCTCGACGACGACGATCGAATCGTCGACGACGATGCCGATCGCGAGCACGAGGCCGAACAGCGACAGCGTGTTGATCGAGAAGCCGAAGCCCATCATCACCGCGAATGTGCCGATGATCGACACCGGCACCGCGAGCAGCGGAATGATCGACGCGCGCCAGGTCTGCAGGAACACGATGACGACCAGCACCACCAGC
>CALMOR010000198.1:0-2167 GCA_937872165.1 uncultured Burkholderiales bacterium
AGAGCGCCGGCCCGCGCCGCCAGCACCGGGCTGGTCAGGTCGCCGCCGGCGAAGAGGTGCGCCCTGCCGGTCTCGACGACCGTCGCCGCCACCTGCAGGCGCGTCGGCGTGCCGGCGCGCAACGCGTCGACGTCGACCAGCCGCTCGAGCAGGTCGCGCAGAGGATTCACGCGGAACGGGTTGAGCTGCGACGGCGACCACAGGCGCAGCATCGCCTGGACCGCGTCGGCACCGGGGACGCCGAGATCGCGCGCCCGATGGAACGGCGCCATCATCGCGCCGAGGTCGCCGATGCCGTCCCACAAGGCCGCGAGCGCGCGCTGCGCGCCGGCCCGACCGCCGGCCGCCTGACCCGATACCAGCATCGCGCCGTTGAGGGCGCCGGCGCTCGCGCCGGTGATGTCCGGGAACGCGAGCCACGATTCGTCGAGCAGTCGGTCGAGCACGCCCCACGTGAATGCACCGTGGGCGCCGCCGCCCTGCAGCGCGAGCCGGATTTCGCGAACGCCGTTCGTCGACGCGACGCGAGGCGGCACCGGCACCGGCGGTGCGCCGTGCGACGGATCGTCCGCCGCGTGCGGCGACGCAGGCTCGGGAGCCGGCGACGCCGCGGGCCGTTCGAACCACCGGTCAACCCAGCGTCTGAAGCGCGCGAGCCAGAGCATCGAGCATCCCCGGGTTGGACGACGTCGCGATGTTGAAGCGCAGCATCGAGCTCGGCCGTTGCGACGGCGAGAACAGGCTGCCCGGCGCGAGCAGGTAACCGTCGTCGAAGAGACGTGCGGCCAGCGCGCTGGCGTCGACACCCGCATCGCGCTTGCCGGCCCTCGCCCAGATGAACATACCGACATCCGGCTGGTGGTCGATCGCGAGTCCGGCGCGCTCGAGCCCCCGGACCGCGCGATCGCGCGCGCCGTCGAAGCGCGACCGCAGGCGGTCCACGTGCTTGCGGTAGTGACCGTCGGCGAGGATGCGGCAGACGAGTCGCTCCCCGAGCTCGGGCGTGGTCAGCGCGGCGAGCATCTTGTGTTCCGCCAGCCGCGGCGCGAGGGCCGCATCGCAGGCCAGGAAGCCGACGCGGAGGTTCGCCGCCAGCGTCTTCGAGAAGCTGCCGACGTAGACCACGCGCTTCAGCTGGTCGAGGCTCGCGATGCGGATCGAAGGCGAGCTACGCATGCCGGTCGATCCGGGGTGGAGGTCGCCGTAGACGTCGTCCTCGATCAGCATGAAGTCGTACTGCTCCGCGAGCTTCAGGATGCGGAAGGCCTTGGCCGACGACAGCGACGTCGAGGTCGGGTTGTGCAGGACCGAATCGATCACGTAGAAACGCGGCCGATGGGCGATCACGAGCCGCTCGAGGATCGCCAGGTCGGGACCGTCGTTCAGTCGCGGCACGCCCACCACCCGCGCGCCGTGCGCCGCGAACAGGCCGAACATGAGGAACCATGCGGGATCGTCGACCAGCACCGTGTCGCCCGGGGTGACGAACTGTCGGGCGACGAGGTCGAACGCCTGCGTCGCGCCGCTGGTGGTGACGATCTGCGAGGGATCCGCTTCGACCTCGAGTTCCGCGAGGCGGCGTTGCAGCACCTCGCGCAAAGGCAGATAGCCCTGGGGACGCCCGTAGTCGAGCAGGCCCGCCGACTGGAGACCGATGTCGTGGGCCGGGTCCCCCATCGCGCGACCGAGCGAGCGGATGCCGCTGGCCAGCAACTGCCGGTCCATCCACGCAGGCGGAGGCAAGCCGGAACCGGGCATGTGATGCGCCGGCAGGTCGCGGAACATGTTGTGCACGAGCCATTGCGCATCGATACGACGGGCATCCGTGGGAACGTTCTTCGGACGAACCCCGCGCGACGCGCCGGCGATCCCCGCGCCGACCGCGGCCTGCCCCGTACCCGACGTCTCGCGCACGTAGAAACCCGAGCCTCGTCGCGACTCGAGGTAGCCGTGGGCGACGAGACGCTCGTAGGCCTCCACGACGGTGAAGCGACTGATGCCGCGTTCGTCGGCGAGCGCGCGGATCGACTGCACGCGCGAACCCGGCAGGGCCACGCGCCCGTCGATGCGCCTGCGCATCCAGTCGACGGTCTGCTCGACCAGCGTCCGGTCGTGGCCGCGCCGCCGCGCCCGGGCGCCCGGGCCCCGGGGGGGGGGGGGGGGGGGG
>CALMOR010000198.1:2177-7491 GCA_937872165.1 uncultured Burkholderiales bacterium
GTCTGCGCGACCAGCGGCCGGCCGGCGCCTCGCAGACGCGAGGCGGCTCCGGGACCCGGGGGGTCGATGGAGGACTTCGAAACCCGCACGATCTTCCTTCAGAAGAGGCGCCGTACCGGCCGGCTTACCGGGCCACCGCTCGGCGCTGCACGTGCAAGTGTACCGGTTCCGTACCGCAGTGCCTACTAGAATGTTTCGCGGTGGCCGGACGCTGTCGTACGGCCCGCTTCGAGAGAGCATCCCATGCACGACCATCCATGGAACGCGATCGCGCTGTTCGCCTTCGTGTCGTCGATCACGCCGGGCCCCAACAATCTGCTCGCCACTTCGTCGGGTGCGCGCTTCGGGCTGATGCGCACGCTGCCGCAGGTCGCCGGCGTGACGGCCGGCTTCACGTTGCTGCTTTGGCTGTCGGCCTTCGGCGTCGGCAACGTGATCGTCGCCTACCCGATGACGGGCATGGCGCTCGCGATCGCGGGCTACGCCTACTTGTCGTGGATGTCGCTGCGGCTGCTGATGGCCGCCTCGAGCCGCCGGCCCCGCTCGAAGGCGCCGACCAACGTCGCGACGCTGCGGCCGATGACGTTGCTGCAGGCGGCCCTCTTCCAGTTCTGGAACCCGAAGGCCTGGATGATGGCGATCTCGGCCGCATCGAGCTTCCTCGGCTCCGGCGAGCGACCGTGGGCGGCGATCGCGACGCTCTGCCTCCTTTTCGCGATCATCAACTTCCCTTGCGTGAGTGCATGGGCCGCGATGGGTGCGCATCTGCAACGCTGGCTGCTCGATCCTCTCGCGACCTGGCGCATGCGGGCCTTCGACGCGTCGATGGGGCTCGCGATGCTGGTCACGACCGGCTGGATGGTCGCCAGCCGGTGACGGGACGGTCGCCCGCGGCCGCCCCGATCGAGGGAAGGGATCGTCAGTCGTGGACCCAGCCGCCCCGGCGGAATCCGTAGCGCTCCCCGTCGCGTGCCCACTCGGGGCCCACGTAGTGATACCCACGACGCTCGCGCTCCCAGTGGCCGTCGTACCAGACGTGACGACGTCCGTTCCAGCCCCAGTAGCCGGGCGCCCAGACATAGCCGCGACGGGGCGGCGGCGGTGCGACGACGCGCGGCTCGGGCGGGGGAGCGCCGATGCGCAGGTCGAAGGAGGCCTGTGCGTGGGCGGCTCCCGGCACCACCGCGGCCAGCAGGGGCGACGCGATCAACGCCGCCGCGAGCAACTTTCTTCCGTTCATGATTTCTCCTTGAGTGGTACGTGTGGATCGGACGTGCAGCGGACGGGCCCGTTCGCGACCGTACGGTCACCGAACGGCCAACATCGTGATCGCATGTAACCGGCGCTCGCGGGCCACCCGTCGGCTTCGAGACGCTTCCGCCGCAAGGGTTCACACCGGAACGCGTCCACGCGCATCGTGGGTCGCGACTTCCCGGCCGGCAGTCTGCTCGTCGCGAGGCGGCTGCGGCCGCCACGCGCTCCGGAGCGCCGCGCTTCGGGTCGAGGCGTTTGTCGGCGACAATCGCGTTCCGGCTCGCGCCTCCTCCGCGAGCCGCCTCGACCCGTGGAGAGTCCGACATGAAACGCAAGTGGTTCTGGGTGGCGGTACTGGCGTCCGCGGGTACCTGCCTGACGACAGGTGCGCTCGCGGTGGACGGCGTCAAGATCCCGATGAGTTCGGTCAATGCCGAAGGCATCGACAAGCCGGTCGGCAGCATCACGGCCGTCGACACGCCGCAGGGCTTGCGCCTGACGCCGGCGTTGCGCAACCTTCCCGCCGGAGAGCACGGCTTCCACGTCCACGAGAAGCCGAGCTGCGAGGCCGCGCCGGACCCGGACAAGGGCGGTGCGGTGGCACCGGCGTTCGGCGCCGGCGGGCATCTCGACCCCGACAAGACCGGGCGGCACGACGGACCGGACGGCATGGGGCACAAGGGCGACCTGCCGAGCCTCACGGTCGACAAGAAGGGCAAGGCCACGAAGACGGTGATCGCGCCGCGCGTGAAGCTCGCCGATCTTCACGGCCATGCGTTGGTGATCCATGCGGGCGGCGACAACTACTCGGACCAGCCGGTCAAGCTCGGTGGCGGCGGTGGCCGCATCGCCTGCGGCGTCGCGCCTTAGTCGGCGCGCCCTGCCCGGTCCGCGCTCGTTCCGGGGCGTGACCGGGCCCGCGACGATCGATCCGACAGGCGTCGTCGCGTCGTGGCGCCCATCGAGGGCGCCCCGCGAGACGATGGAATCCGAGCCCCACGCGCGGCCTACCCGGGCGACAGCGCCCTCCTCAGCTCAGCGGCGCACAACGCGACCGCGGTGGCCGCCTCGTCGAGGACCTTGCCCATCGGCAGGAAGCCGTGGATCTGGCGTTCGAAGCACACGTAGCCGACCCGTGCGCCCGCCCCGGCGAGCGCGTCCGCATAGTCGAGACCTTCGTCGCGCAGCGGATCGAAGCCGGCGGTCACGACCAGCGCGGGCGGCAGGCGGGAAAGGTCGGACGCCAGCAACGGCGATGCGCGCCAGTCGGTGTCGTGCTTCGGATCGTCGATGTAGTGATCGTGGAAGTAGCGGATGGTGTCGCGGATCAGCAGATAGCCCTGCCCGTTGGTGACGTGGGACGCATGCAGGCAACGCATGTCGGTCGCCGGATAGATCAGCAACTGGAACGCGATCGGCAGCGGCGGCGATGCGTCGCGCGCGCCGATGCAGACCGCCGCCGCGAGGTTCCCGCCGGCGCTGTCGCCGCCCACGGCGAGTCGCGCCGCGTCGGTGCCGATTTCGTCCGCATGCGTCGCGACCCAGCGGGTCGCCGCGAACGCGTCGTCGTACGCGGCCGGGAAGCGGTGCTCGGGGCCCATGCGGTAGTCGACGGCGACGACCACGATGCCCGCGAGATTCGCGAGCTCGCGGCACAAGGTGTCGTGCGTGTCGAGGTCGCCGATGACCCAGCCGCCGCCGTGGAAGTAGACCAGCACCGGCGAGCCCGCGGCCCGCTCGTCGCTGGCGGTCGGTCGATAGAGGCGGAGCGGCACGGCGCCCAGCGGACCGTCGGCGGTCAGGTCCCGGACTTCGGCCACGGCCTGCGGCGCTGGTTGGGTGACGATACGTCGTTCGCGGTACACGCCGCGGGCCACCGTCGGCTCCAGCGTGTGCGTCGGCGGTACCTTGCGTTCGATCATCAGGTCGAGCAGGGCGCGGACCTGCGGATGCAGCATGGAGGTCTCCTCGTGTCGGATCGGGTCGATCAGCGCGCCGCCTTCTCCAGCATGCGCGTTTCCCCATGCTCGAAGGTGACGAAGGCTTCGGCGGCCAGGTGCGCTTTCGCGAGCGCCGTCGCGAGGTCCTTCGGCGGCTGGTCGAACGGCTCGGTCGTCAGCACGAAGGTTCCCCAGTGGATGCCGAGCGACTGCCGCACGTTCAGCTCGCGATGGATGCGCACGGCCTCGGCGGGGTCGACATGCTGGGCCTTCAGGAATTCCCTCGGCTCGTAGGCGCCGATCGGGATCGCCGCGAAGTCGAAGCGATCGAAGCGTGCGTGGACGAGCTCGCGGAACAGCGGCGCGTAGCCGGTGTCCCCTGCGAAGAAGAAGCGATAGTCGACGACGCCCGAGGCGCGCAGCCGCTCGACGACGAAACCGCCCCACAGCGTCTCGAAGCGATCGCCGATGCTTCGCGAACCCCAGTGCTGAGCCGGCACGAACGTGATGCGCAGGCGATCGTCGCCCGCGCCCGACGGAACGTCGCGCGCGTTCCACCAGTCCATCGCGACGACGTTGACGATGCCTCGCTCGCGCATCCATCGGTCGATCCCGAGCGGCACGATGAAGAGCGGCGGACCGCCCGGCTGGCGCGCCAGCGCGTCGACGCTGTCGCCGTCGAGATGGTCGTAGTGGTCGTGCGAGATCAGCACGACATCGACATGCGGCCCTTCGGCGATCGTGAACGGCACGCGCACCTTCCGCTCCGGACCGACGAAGCCGAACGGCGACGCGCGGTCGGAGAACTGCGGATCGGTGATCACGTTGAGGCCGGCGAGCTGGAGCAGCACGGTCGCATGACCGACCCAGGTCACCGTCGTGTCGCTGCGGTTGGTGCGCAGGTAGTCGAGGTCCGGCGTCCGCACCGGCACCGAGGCATAACCACCGGCCGGTGGCCGGGTGCCGCCGTCGAGCGTCCATCGCCAGTACCACTCGGCGAGGTTGCCGAGCGAGGGCAGCCTGAAGGCATAGAGGTTGACGAAGCGACCGTCGACCTTCGCCGCGCCGGCGAAGCGCGGTACGCTCGCCGCGCTCTCCGCTTCGCCGGTCGCGGCGTGCGAGACGCCGATCGTCGATGCCAGCCACCACGCGCAGGCCGCGGCCTTCCACCGACGCCCGGGCGAGCCCTTCACTGATCGCCTCGGGTCGGCTTCGCGAGGATCGGCGCGTGGATGCGCGACGCGAGCTTCCTGCCCTTGCGAGCACGTCTGCCGCGATGCGGTTCGAGGCTCGCGCCGTGGAGACGGGTGCGCTGCTCCCTGCCGCCGCGACCCTGTCCTGCCACGACCACGCCCTTCGCGCCGATCGGGATCGCCGACACGAGGGTCGCGCCTCTCGCGAGGTCGACAAGCAGGATGCCGCGTCCGCCGCCCGAGAGCTTCCTGATCTCGACCGAAGGGAACACGAGCAGGAAGCCGTCGCTCGACAGGCACGCGATGTCGCTGTCGTTCGAGACGTCGACGGGCGTCATCGGCAACGGCTTCGCCGTCCCCGTTCCCGGGCCACCGTCCTCGTCCGCGCCGATCGTCACGAAGCTCTTGCCGCCGCGGTTGCGGCCGACGAGATCGCCGACCGTGCATACGAAACCGTGCCCGGCGGACGTCGCGATCAGCAACGGTCGATCGACCGGCCCCGCGACCAGCGACACGATCTCGGAGCCGGCCTCGATGTCGACCAGCGACGTCATCGGCACCGCGTCGGTCTTGTCGCCGCGCGCGGCACGCGAAGTCGGCAGGCCGCCGACCGACGTCGAGTACGCGCGGCCGTTGGAGCCGAGCACGACGAGCGGGTCGACGCTGCGGCACTCGTGGACCGCGAGCAGCGCATCGCCCGGCTTGAACACGAACGACGCCGGATCGAGGCCGTGGCCGATGCGCGCGCGCACCCATGCCTTCTGCGACACGATCACCGTCACGGCCTCGTCGACGACCTTCACTTCGAGCGACGCGCGGCGTTCCTCCTGGATCAGCGTGCGACGCGGGTCCTTCGCGCCGAAGGTCTTCGCGTCGGCTTCGATCTCGCGGATCGCGAAAGGACTGCTTGCGCGCGCGTCCGGCACA
>CALMOR010000198.1:7501-20951 GCA_937872165.1 uncultured Burkholderiales bacterium
CTCGGCGCGACGCTCGGCGAGTTCGCGTTCGATCCGGATGCCTTCGAGCCGTGCGAGTTGCCGCAGCCGGATCTCGAGGATGTCCTCCGCCTGGCGCTCGCTGAGCCCGAATCGATCGATCAGCGCGGGCTTCGGCTCGTCGGACTCGCGGATGATGCGGATCACCTCGTCGATGTTGAGCAGCACGATGCTGCGGCCTTCGAGGATGTGGATGCGGTCGTCGACCTTGCCGAGGCGATGCCGCGTGCGGCGGTCGATGCACTGCTGCCGGAACGTCACCCATTCGCCGAGGATGTGCGCGAGCGGCTTCTGTCGCGGCCGGCCGTCGATGCCGATCATCACGAGGTTGAGCGGCACGCTGGCCTCGAGACTCGTGTGGGCCAGCAGCATGTGCACGAACGCGGCCTGCTCGACGTTGCGCGACTTCGGTTCGAACACGAGGCGCACGGCCACGTCGCGTCCCGACTCGTCGCGCACCGCGTCGAGCGACCCGAGGATGGTCTGGCGCGTCGCGACCTGCTCGCCGCTCAAGGCTTTCTTGCCGAGACGGATCTTCGGGTTGGTCAGCTCCTCGATCTCCTCGAGCACCTTCTGCGACGACGTGTTCGGCGGCAGCTCGTTGACGACGACCTGCCACTGGCCGCGCGCGAGATCCTCGATGGTCCAGCGCGCACGGACCTTGACGCTGCCGCCTCAACTCAATTAGAACAACTCGATCTACTCCGTCTAATAAAAAAAAAGGCCGCCGCCGGGGAAGTCGGGGCCGGGGACGTGTTCGAGCAACTCGGCCGTCGTGGCCTTGCCGTTGGACTTCACCATCGCGACCGCGGCCGCGGCCACCTCGGCCAGATGATGGGAGGGGATCTCGGTGGCCATGCCGACCGCGATGCCCGACGCGCCGTTCAACAGCACGAACGGCAGCCGCGCCGGCAGCAACTCGGGCTCGGTGCTCGAGCCGTCGTAGTTGGGGCCGAAGTCCACGGTGCCCTCGTCGATCTCGTCGAGCAGCAGCCGTGCGATCGGCGTCAGGCGTGCCTCCGTGTAGCGCATCGCCGCGGCGCCGTCGCCGTCGCGCGAGCCGAAGTTGCCCTGCCCGTCGATCAGCGGATAGCGCAGGCTGAAGCTCTGCGCCATGCGCACCAGCGCGTCGTACACCGACTGGTCTCCGTGCGGATGGAGCTTGCCGAGCACGTCGCCGACGACCGTAGCGCTCTTCCTCGGCTTCGCGTCCGCTCCGAGGCCGAGCTGGTTCATCGAATGCAGGATGCGTCGCTGCACCGGCTTCTGGCCGTCGGCGACCTCGGGCAACGCGCGTCCCTTCACGACCGAGACCGCGTAGTCGAGATAGGCGCGCTCCGCGTAGTCGCCGAGCGTCAGCGCATCGTCGGGCAGGTCGGGCGTCGGAGGGGGGAAGAGGGTCTGCTGGTCGTCCATGGATCGATGAATGAGACGGGTGGCGGTATCAGCGCGACGTCGACGCGTCGTTCGCGACCGCGGACGGAACGGTGACCGAGCCGCCGTCGAACGGGAGGCGCCGGGGTACCGCGGGATCGGGCAGGTTGCGACGCGCCGGGACGATCACGCGCAGGCGGTCCTGCTCGATCGCGCTCTTCGGGGCGGCGGCGTAGCGGCCCGGGTCGTAGAAGGCGTGGAACTGGTCCACCAGCCGCACATAGGCCTGGGTCTCGGGGAACGGCGGGATCGCGTTGCGATAGCGGACCACGGCCTGCTCGCCCGCGTTGTACGCGGCCAGCGCGAGCTGGGGCCGGCCCGTGAACAGTCGTCGCAGGTCCGACAGGTAGCGGGTGCCGATCTCGATGTTGAGGACCGGGTCCGTCAGCTTGGCCGCGACGGTCCGGCGCGCGTCGCTCCTCAAGCCGTAGCGTTCGCCGGTCGCCGGCAGCACCTGCATCAGGCCGACCGCGCCCTTGTCGGAGACCGCGGTCGGCTCGAAGCCGGACTCGACCGCGATCACCGCCTTGACGAGTTGCGGGTCGAGGCCGTGCCGCAGCGCGGCCGCCCTGATGATCGGTTCGAACTTCGCGATGTTCGGATGATCGACGAGGCGCTGGAACAGGCGGGTCTTCGCGAGCGCCTGGTCGGGGACGATCACGACGTCGTCCTCGACGATCCGCGCCGGCGCCGTGCCGTCGCCGCTCTTGAGGAACAACGCGTACCGATCGTCCAGCTTCTCGGTCGCGAGATGCAGCGTGCCGCCCGCGTCGACGTAGCCGTAGACATCGGCGTGCGCAGGATCCGCGACCACGACGAGCAGGACCACGAGCGACACGCACGTCGCGAGCCCCCTCATGCGAGGTCCTTGCGCATCTTCGCGCCGGTGAACGCGATGCCCTTGTGGACCTTCTGCTCCCATGCGAGCACCTCGTAGCCTTCCGCGACGAAGACCGGATGCGAGAACAGGCTCGCCTCCGCGGTCGGTGCCGCGACATCCGCGGCGCGCGCCGCGGGTTCCACCGCCGCGAGCAACGCGCGACCGATGCCGCGACCGTGGAAGGCCGGATCGACGTACAGCAGTTGCACGTGGTCCCGCGGATGGACGAGGACGTAGCCGACCACGCCCGCGATCGGGGATTCGGCGAACCATGTCGCGCCCTCTTCGAGCCACGGCGTCCAGCGTTCGGCGGCGTCCGCGAACGATGCCCGCGCGTCGACCTGCCGCGGCGTGTAGAACCGCGGACCCGCGACCGTCACCGCGTCGCGGAAGATGGCGCGCAGACGATCGCCGAGAGCGACAGCTTCGTCGCGGCTAACCGCGCGCAGGACGATGGCGTGACCGGCCGACGCGTTCATTCGTCGCGGGTCAGACGCCTTCGACGCCGGCATCGTCGATGAAAGCGCGCAGCAGCGCGAGCGATGGCTCCGGCTCGTCGCGCCAGACGCCGTGGCCGCAGCCGTCCATGCAGACGAAGCGCCGGTCCGCCGGCGTGACCGACGCGGTCAGCGAGTCCGACATCTCTCTCGACAGTTCCCACGGAATCACCGGGTCCTCGCGGCCGGCGAGGACCAGCGTCGGACAGGTGATGGACGCGAGCGACGCACGCAGGTCCATGTGCTGGAAGAAGCCCGACGGCGCGAGGAAGTGGCGCATCACGTCCTCCTTGTTGAGCACCATCTTCCGGGCGTCCTCGACGCTCGTCGTCGTCGAGTACAGCGGCAGGCACACCTCGCGGTACTCGACGATGTCGTCGTGGTCCATGCGACTCCAGAACGCGCGTGCGACGCGCTCGGCCTCGGGACCGCCGCGTTGCGCGAAGCGCTGCATCGACATCTCGAAGTCCCAGCGCGCGCCGATCGACGAGATGATCAGCTTGCCCGGATGGTCCGGATACTTCGCTCCGTAGGCCTGCGCGACGGTGCCGCCGAACGACTGCCCGAGCACGACCGGCTTGACGATGCCGAGCGTGTCGCAGAACGCCTCGACGTCGTCGGCCCACTGGTCGAGCGTCCAGCGCGACGGATCGCTCTGCTCTGAGCGGCCGTTGCCGCGATGATCGATCCACACCAGTTGGTACGCGTCGGCCAGCGGCAACAGCGGCGCCTTGACGGCGCTGTGGTCCGACCCGGGTCCGCCGTGCAGCAGCAGCAGCGTCGGCACTTCGGCGAGTACGCCGTCGACCGGTCGCAGGCCCGGCCCGGCCACGTCGAAGAAGAGACGACTGCCGTTGACGGTGACGTACATGGATTCCCTCCGGATGCGATCGGCGTTGCGGCGGCGCGGGTCACACGTCGGCTTCGACTTCGTTGCCGTGTTCCTCGAGCCAGCTCCTGCGCGCCGCCGCCTCGCCCTTGCCCATCAGCATGTTGATGCGTGCGTGGGTAGCGCCGAGGTCGAGCGCACCCAGCATCACCTGCGAGAGCCGGCGCGTGTCGGGATTCATCGTCGTCTCCCACAACTGTTCGGCGCTCATCTCGCCGAGTCCCTTGAAGCGCGAGATCGACCACGATCTCGCGCTCGCGCCTTCCTTCGTCAGCTTGTCCTCGATCGCTTCGAGCTCGCCGTCGTCGAGCGCGTACAGCTTCTGCGCGGGCCGCCTGCCGCGCGCATCGACGTCGACGCGATAGAGCGGCGGCCGCGCCACGTGGAGATGGCCGTGCTCGATCAGCTTCGGGAAGTGACGGAAGAACAGCGTCAGCAACAGCACCTGGATGTGCGAGCCGTCGACGTCCGCGTCCGACAGGATGCAGACCTTGCCGTAACGCAGCGCCGAGAGGTCGATGGCATCGTCACGGCCGTGGGGATCGACGCCGATCGCGACCGCGATGTCGTGGATCTCGTTGTTCGCGAAGAGGCGATCGCGTTCGGTCTCCCACGCGTTCAGTACCTTGCCGCGCAACGGCAGAATCGCCTGGAAGACCTTGTCGCGGCCCATCTTCGCGGAACCCCCGGCCGAGTCGCCCTCGACGAGGAAGACCTCGTTTCGCGCCAGGTCGGTCGATTCGCAATCGGTCAGCTTGCCCGGCAACACGGCGACGCCCGAGCCCTTCCGCTTCTCGACCCTCTGCGCGGAGCGCTGTCGCGACTGCGCCTGCCGGATCACGAGGTCCGCCAGCTTGCGACCTTGATCGACGTGCTGGTTGAGCCACAGCTCGAGTCCGGGTCGCGCGTAGTCGGCGACCAGCCTGACCGCATCGCGGCTGTTGAGCCGCTCCTTGATCTGTCCCTGGAACTGCGGGTCGAGGACCTTGGCCGACAGCACGAACGAGACGCGCGCGAAGACGTCCTCGGGCAACAGGCGCACGCCCTTCGGCAGCAGGCCGTGCAGGTCGACGAAGCCCTTGAACGCGTCGAAGAGCCCTTCCCGCAGCCCGGCCTCGTGCGTGCCGCCGGCCGGCGTCGGGATCAGGTTCACGTACGACTCGCGCATCAGCGCGCCCTCCTCGGTCCACGCGACGACCCAGTCGGCGCCTTCGCCTTCGGCGAAGCCGCTGCCGTCGACCTCGTTGCCCTTCGAATGCTGACCGCCTTCGTAGAACGGGATCAGCGGCTCGCCTGCGTTCGACTGCGCGAGCGCGTCGACGAGATAGCCGCGCAGGCCGTGCTCGTAGAACCAGGTCTGCGACGCGGGCTCCTTCTTCCGCGCATCGGTCAGCGTGACGGTCACGCCGGGCAACAGTACGGCCTTGCTGCGCAACAGCCGTTGCAGGTCCGCGACCGGAATCGTCTCGCTGTCGAAGTACTTGGCGTCGGGCTTCATCGCGACGCGCGTGCCGGTCCTGCGGACGCCGCGATCGTCGCTTCGCACGAGCTCCCGCGACGACAGCGGCGCGACCACGCCGCCGTGCGCGAAGCCGATCGTGTGAACGCCGCCGTCGCGCCAGACCGTGACCTCGAGCGAGCGCGACAGCGCGTTGGTGACCGACACGCCGACCCCGTGCAGGCCGCCCGAGAAGGCGTAGGCGCCGCCGCGGCCCTTGTCGAACTTGCCGCCCGCATGCAGGCGCGTGAAGACGATCTCGACGACCGGCACGCCCTCGTCGGGATGCAGGCCGACCGGGATGCCTCGACCGTCGTCCTCCACCTCGATCGACCCGTCGGCCACGAGCGTCACGTCGATGCGCGTCGCGAAGCCCCCCAGCGCCTCGTCCGCCGCGTTGTCGACCACTTCCTGCACGACGTGCAGCGGATGCTCGGTGCGGGTGTACATGCCCGGTCGCTGCTGGACCGGCTCGAGGCCCTTGAGGACCCGGATCGAGGCTTCGGAGTACTGCGACGGCTTCGCGCCGCGCGGCGCGTTCATCGAGGCGGACCGCGCCGCAGCACGCTCGTCGATGCTGTAGGACTTATCCCCATTTTCTGTGGAAAAACGGGGGTGGGAATCACGCCGAGCCTTGCGCGGCGCGGCTCCGTCGAGCGTGACCAAAAATAAGGCAACGCAGGCGGCCCGCCCGTGCCGTCGTTCGTCGGACTCATGCGTTCGCCGCCATCCGCTCGAGCGTCTCCCAGCGCGCCATCGCCGCGGCGAGCGCGCTCTCGACCTCGGCCGCGCGTGCGCGCGCCCTGACCGCGGCCGCGCGGTCCCGTCCGTAGAGTCCGGGGTCGGCGAGTTGCAGCGCGAGGGCGGTCTGCTCGGACTCGAGCGACTCGATCGTCGCCGGCAACGACGCGAGCTCGCGCTGTTCCTTGAAGCCGAGCGAAGAGCGCGCGGACGGCTTCGACGCGGCGGTCGCCGGCTTCACCGACGGCGGCACCGCGGTCGGCGTCGGGGACGCAGTCGCGCGGGCGCGGGCCGCCTCGGTGTCCGCGTAGCCGCCCACGTACTCGCGCCACCGACCGTCGCCCTCGTAGGCGATGGTCTGCGTCACCACGTTGTCGAGGAAGGCGCGGTCGTGACTGACGAGGAAGATCGTGCCGGCATAGTCGATCAGCAGGCTCTCGAGCAGCTCGAGCGTGTCGACGTCGAGGTCGTTGGTCGGCTCGTCGAGCACGAGCACGTTGGCGGGTCGGGCGAAGAGACGGGCGAGCAGCAGTCGGTTGCGTTCGCCGCCCGAGAGGCTCTTGACCGGCGAACGCGCACGCTCGGGCGCGAACAGGAAGTCGCCGAGATAACTCATGACGTGCTTGCGCTGCGCGCCGCTGCCTTCGCCGATCTCGATCCACTCCGATCCGGGGCTGATGGTCTCGAGCAGCGTCTTCTCCGGATCGAGCACCGCGCGGGTCTGGTCGAAGTACGCGACCGACAGCTGCGTGCCGAGCCGGACGGTGCCGCTGTCCGGCTCGAGGTCTCCGAGGATGAGCTTCAGCATCGTCGTCTTGCCGGCGCCGTTCGGTCCGATCAATCCGATGCGGTCGCCACGCATCAGGGTCGCGGTGAAGTCGCGGATGACGACCCTGCGTTCGGCACCGTCGCCGAACGACCGCGTCACGTGGGTCAGTTCCGCGACCAGCCTGCCCGAGCGGTTGCCGGTATCGACCGCGAGCTGCACGTCCTTCGACCGTTCCCGCCGCGCCGCGCGATCGAGACGCAGCTGCTCGAGCCGACGCACGCGGCCCTCGTTGCGGGTGCGGCGCGCCTTGATGCCTTCGCGGATCCACGCCTCTTCCTGCGCGAGCTTCTTGTCGAACTTGGCGTTCTCGACGCGCTCGACGTCGAGCTCCTCGACCTTGCGCGTCCGGTAGGCCGCGTAGCTGCCCGGGTAGCTCGCGAGGTGACCGCGATCGAGCTCGACGATGCGCGTGGTCACGGCATCGAGGAACGCGCGGTCGTGCGTGATGAAGAGGACGCTGCCGGCGAACTCGCGCAGCAGTTCCTCGAGCCAGCCGATGGTCGCGATGTCGAGATGATTGGTCGGTTCGTCGAGCAGCAGCAGGTCGGGATCGGTGACCATCGCCCGTGCGAGCGCGACGCGTTTCGCCTGACCGCCGGAGAGCGACGGCACCAGCGCCTCGCGATCGAGGTCGAAGTGACTCATGACGCGCTCGAGTCGATGGGCCGCGCCCCAGCCGTTGTCCGCGTCGAGCGCCGACTGCAGGTCGGCCAGCTCGTTCATCGCGTCGTCGGAATGATCGGTCGCGACGCGGGCCGCGGCGCGTTCGTAGGCGACGATGTGCGCGGCTGCGGGCAGCCCGCTCGTCACCGCCTCGAGCACCGTCATCTCCGGAGGCAGATGCGGCTCCTGCTCGACCAGCGCGACGGTCACGCCGGAGGCTCGCGTGATGCCGCCGTCGTCGGGCTGCTGCCGGCCCGCGATCAACGACATCAGCGACGACTTGCCGGCTCCGTTGCGGCCGATCAGCCCGATCCGCTCGCCGCGTTCGACGTGCAGCGAGACCCGGTCGAGCAATGCGACATGACCGAACGCGAGTTCGATGTTGTGGAGGGACAGCAGCGACATGAGGGAAGCGGGTGAGTACGGCAGGGCGACGGCGGAGGACTCGGGCGTCGATGCCGGCGGCACCGTCGGCGCCGCGTCGATCGCGAGCCGCTCCGAAGGGACGAGGCGCGAGCGAGGCGCGCAGTTTAGCCGAGTCGTGCCGCGATCCCCTCCGTCACGCGGTCGCGACCTGCAGCACGAGCTTGCCGAAGTTCTCGCCCCGGAAGAGCTTCAGCAGCGTCTCGGGGAAGGTCTCGATGCCGACCGTCACGTCCTCCTTGCTCTTCAGCCGGCCGTCCTTCAGATAGCCGGCGAGCTCCGCGACGGCGAGGTGGAAGCGGGGCGCGTAGTCGAACACGACGATGCCTTCCATCCGGGCGCGATTGACCAGCAGCGACAGATAGTTGGCCGGCCCTTTCACGGCGCCCTCGTTGTTGTACTGGCTGATCGCGCCGCAGATCACGATGCGCGCGCGGCGCGCGATCCGCGTGAGCACCGCGTCGAGGATTTCGCCGCCGACGTTGTCGAAGTAGATGTCGACGCCGTTCGGGCAATGCGTCTTCAGCGCCGCCTTGACGTCGCCGGCCTTGTAGTCGATGCACGCGTCGAAGCCGAGCTCGTCGACGACCCAGCGGCACTTGTCCGGTCCCCCGGCGATGCCGACGACGCGACAGCCCTTGATCTTCGCGAGCTGGCCGACGGTCTGGCCCACGGCACCCGCGGCACCCGACACGACGACGGTCTCGCCTTCCTTCGGCATCCCGACGTCCATCAGGCCGAAGTAGGCGGTCATGCCCGGCATGCCCAGCACGTTCAGCCATTGCTCGACCGCGCCGAGTTGGAGGTCGATCTTCGACACGTCGCCGCGTGCGATCTGCTTCTCGCCGACCGTCCAGTACTGCTGGACGCCGGGTGCGCCGGTCACGTGGTCGCCTTCCCGGAAGAGCGGGTTCTTCGACGACAGCACGATGCCGACGCCGCCGGCCCGCATGACCTCGCCGATCTCGACGGGCGCTATGTAGCTCTTGCCTTCGTTCATCCAGCCGCGCATCGCCGGGTCGAGCGACAGCGACAGCGTGCGCACCAGGACGCCGCCTTCGTCGGGTTCGACGACCGGTGCCGTGGTCTGCGACCAGTTGTCGCGGGTGGGCAGGCCGACCGGTCGCGCGGCCAGCCGGGTCTGATGATTTACCAGCGTGGACAGGTCTTCCATGGTATTTCCTCGGTCTCGTCGATGTCGGTGTCGTCGGCCGGGCGGCGAGCCGGCAAGCGTTGCATTGCGCAACCTCCGACACGTCATTGGCAGCCTGTCTCACGGTCGCACGAGCGGTCGCCGCTTAACGTGACGATCGCTCCTGGACGATTGCGGACTCGCGGAGTGGTCCCTCCGCCGGGAATCGAACCTGGATCTGCCGCTTAGGAGGCGGCCGTTCTATCCATTGAACTACGGAGAGCGCGCGGGATTATAGCGACGGCCTGCGGCCGAACGACGCGCGCTCCACAAGGAGGCTTCATGACCACGATCATCGCCGGACGTTTCCAGACCTCGGAACAGGCCGATCACGCCGTCGCCGCGCTCGCCGCCCGCTCCGTCGCCCGGGAGTCCGTCAGTGTCTTCTACGTCACGCCTCCCGGACAGCACGACGCGACGCTGGTTGGCGGCGACGAGCATCGGTCGGCCGGCCTCGAACAGAGCGGCAAGGGCGCCGCGACCGGTGCCGCGCTCGGCGCGAGCATCGGCGTGGCCGGCGCGCTGATCGGCGCGACCGCGGGACTCGCCGCACCGATGGTCGCGGTGGCGGGTCTCGGCGCCGCGGCCGCCGGCGCCTACGGGGGGTCGCTCAGCGGCGCGATGAGCACGACTCTCGATCCAGGCATCCATCAGATCCGCCACGCCGGGATGATGGTCGCCGTCGCCGTAGGCGCCGGATCGTCCGACGACGTCGCCGCGACGCTGCGCGACGCCGGCGCCGTCGACATCGAGTCGGCGGAAGGCACCTGGGCCAACGGAACGTGGGACGATTTCGATCCGACGACCCCGCCCGCGTTGCTCGACCCGACGACGAAGTCGCCGGTGTCGAACGATCCCGAAGCAGCGAGCTGATCGGCCGTCGTCCCGCGACGACGCGTCTTCTCCCTCCCGCCCTGCCGCAGCTCGCGTGGCATCATCGTCCGCGCAGGCGCCCAGTCGCGCGTGGAGAGGACGATGATGAAGAGAACGCCTGTCGCCGGCCGCACGATCGTCACGACCCTGGTCCTCGTCGTCGGGCTCGCGGTCGGCGTCGTCGCCGGCGCGGACGCCAGGACCTTGCGCTGGGCCGCACGCGGCGACGCGCTGACCCTCGACCCGTATTCGCAGAACGAGGGGCTCACCAACAACTTCTCCAATCTCATCCACGACCTGCTGGTCGAGCGCGATCGCAACCAGGACATCGTCCCGCGCCTCGCGACGTCGTGGACCACGATCGACGACACGACCTGGCGCTTCACGCTGCGCAAGGGCGTGAAGTTCCACGACGGCGCCCCGTTCACCGCCGACGACGCGGTCTTCTCGATCGAGCGCGCGCAGATGCCGACGTCGCAGCTCGCGCAGTACGCGAGAGCCCTCGGCAAGCCCGTCAGGATCGACGACTACACGCTCGAGCTGCGGCAGCAGAAACCGAACCCGATGCTGCTGCAGCACCTCAACACGGTCTACATCATGAACAAGGCGTGGAGCGTCGCCCATCACGTCGAGAGGCCTCTGGACTTCAAGGCCAACGAGGAGACCTACGCGTCGCGCAACGCCAACGGCACCGGCCCGTACATGCTGAAGACGCGCGAGCCCGGCGTGAAGACCGTGCTGGTGCGCAATCCCGACTGGTGGGGTTCGAACGAAGGCAACGTCACCGAGCTCGTCTACACGCCGATCGCGGCGGACCCGACGCGCATGGCGGCGATGCTGTCCGGCGAGATCGACCTCGTGACCGACGTCGCGCCGCAGGACCTCGCGCGTTTTCGCAGCGACCCGCGCTTCAAGGTGTTGTCGGGCCTCGAGAACCGCGTCGTGTTCTTCGGTTTCGACCAGCATCGCGATGCGCTCGAAGGCAGCAACGTCACCGACCGCAATCCGTTCAAGGACCGGCGCGTGCGCGAGGCGTTCTCGAAGGCCATCGACGTCGACGCGCTGCAGGCCAAGATCATGCGCGGGCAATCGATCGCGACCGGCTGCCTGACGACGGCGGCCGTCGGCTGTCTCGACCCTTCGCTCGAACCGCATCCGCCGGCCGACGTGGCCCGCGCGAAGCAGCTGATGGTCGAGGCCGGCTATCCGAACGGCTTCGAGCTGACGCTCGACTGTCCCAACGACCGCTACACCAACGACCGCGACCTCTGCATCGCGGCGGTCGGCATGCTGGCCCGCATCGGCGTGACGCTGAAGGTCAACGCGATGCCGAAGACGCTCTACTTCCCGAAGCTATCGCGCTTCGAGACCAGCATGTACATGCTCGGCTGGGGAGGCAGCATCACCGACGCGCAGATCGTGATGGACCCGATCCTGCATACCAACGACCCCGCGACGCAGAAGGGTGCCTACAACTACGGACGCTACACGGACCCGGCGCTCGACCGGCTGATCGACGCGGCATCGATCGACATGGACCCTGCCAGGCGCAGGCAGGAGATCGCCGACGCGCTCGCGCTGCAGGCCCGCGAGTACCGCTACGTCGTGCTGCACCGGCAGAAGCTCAACTGGATCGCGACGAAGAACGTGACCGCGGTTCTCCTGCCGAGCAACAACCTGCGCGTCGAATGGATCTCGATGCAGTAGAGGCCGCTGGCTCCTGAGGCATCATCCCGGGTCAATCATCGCGAGGAGACCGGCATGGCACAGGTGGACTTCTTCCTGAAGATCGAAGGCGTCGACGGCGAGTCGACCGACGACAAGCACAAGAACGAGATCGATCTGAGTACATGGGGCTTCGGAGCAGCCACTCCGACGACCGTCTCGCCGGGCGCCGGTGCCGGCGCCGGCGCCGGCAAGGTCTCGCTGCACGACTTCCGCTTCACGAAGAAGATCGACAAGGCGTCGCCGAAACTCTTCCAGGCCTGCTGCAGCGGCACGCATCTGAAGACCGCCACGCTGACGTGCCGCAGGGCCGGTCCGTCACCGTTCGAGTTCGTCACGGTGACGCTCGGCAACGTCGTCGTCGACAGCTACGACGCGAGCGGCGCGACCGCGTCGGGCGAACCGCTCGAGCAGGTGTCGCTGGCCTACGCGACGATCCAGATCCGCTACACGCCGCAGGCAGCCGACGGCAGCGTCGGCGGTCTCGTCAGCGGCGGCTGGGACGCGCTGGCGAACAAGACGTTCTAGCTTCGAGCGATCGCTCGCGGCGCCGGCCCCGGTGACGGCGGAAACGAGACGCCGAGGCGTCTCGGCGTCGCCTTGCTCGCCACGGCCCATCGCGAGTCGTCAGCGCGCCTTCTCGTGTTCGGCCATCCCGACGTTGCGGTAGTCGTAGGTGACGAAGAACTCGGTCCGGTAGGGCCCCCACGCGGTGTCCTCGAGCACGCGGTTGACCTCGCGGATGCGCGAGGCCGGCAGCCGCAGCGTGATCACCTGACCGATGCCCATCGTCACGTACCAGCTGACGACCTCCATGCCTTCGGGTGGAAAGGCCTTGTAGAAGCCCTGCCGGGCGAGCTGCGCATTGAGTTCGCTCAACGGACGCGACTGGTCGTGCTTCAGGAACACGGTCAGCAGGATCGCGTTGTCGGGCGTCGCGGTAGCGCTGCCGGCCTGCGGCGCCGCGGTGGTCTGCGCAGCCGCGGGGTCGACGACCGTCAAGACGAGAGCCGCGGCGATGGCCGACAGGCTCCTGGACCGCGATGATGGATGGCTTCGCATGGAGCTCCTCGTGGGATCGATGAACGAAGCTCGACGATGCCACAGGCGTTGTCGCTGTTCTTGACGGTCGTCTCGGGCGGGACAGCGACGGCCGAAGGAAATCCCCGACGAATCGAGCGGCCTCGACGCGTGGCGTGGTTATTGCGGATCATCCGGCATCGACGAACGCGATTCCCGGAGTGCCGCATGCGAGCCGAACGCGTCTTCTACGAGTGCAGTCCCTATCTCCATTCGGTCGTGGGTGTCGCGACCATCCTCTACCCCGACGGCTCGATCGCGATGAAGGCCTTCGGACTGCTGCTGCTGGCCGTGGCGATGACCGTCCTCGGCCTGCGCTGGGTCTATCGCTTCGACCTCGCTCGCGAGGTCCAGGCCTCGAGCCGGTCGAAGTACTCGGCGAAGCACGCGAGGAAGTAGGCGGCGACGTCCTTCGGGGCGCCCTCTTCGTCGCCTCGGCCGGTCTCCCCCGTCGGCCTCGCGTCGAGGGAAGGCGACACGCGTGCGGGCCGGTTCGACAGGAACGCCTCGACGACCGGCTTCGCATCGGCGAGGCGGCTCTCGCGTACCTGCGGTCGATCTCAGCGAGACAGATGTTCGACGTACCACGGCATCGCGGCCGACAGGCCCGCGTCGATGTCGTGCGTGGGGACGAAACCCAGCAGACGCTGCGCCTTGCCGATGTCGGCCTGCGAGTGACGCACGTCGCCGGCCCGGAACTCGCGGTAG
>CALMOR010000198.1:20961-24908 GCA_937872165.1 uncultured Burkholderiales bacterium
GTCGGCCAGACCGGCCTTCAGCTTGTCGTACAGCGCGGTCAGCGACGTGCGCCCGCCCACCGCGACGTTGTAGATCTGGTTGACGCTCGCATCGTCGGTCGTCGTCGCGGCGAGCAGGTTCGCCTGAACCGCGTTGTCGACGAAGCAGAAGTCGCGCGTGGTCTCGCCGTCGCCGTTGATCGCCACCGGCCGGTTCGCGAGGAGCGCGGCGATCCACTTCGGGATCACCGCGGCGTAGGCGCCGTCGGGGTCCTGGCGCGGGCCGAAGACGTTGAAGTAGCGCAGCCCGATGGTCGCGAGCCCGTAGCTGCGCGCGAACACGTCCGCATAGAGCTCATTGACGTACTTCGTCACGGCGTACGGCGACAGCGGACGGCCGATGCGCTCCTCGACCTTCGGCAGCGCCGGATGATCGCCGTAGGTCGAGCTCGACGCGGCATAGACGAAGCGCGCGACACGCGCGTCCCGGGCGGCCACCAGCATGTTGAGGAAGCCGTCGACGTTGGCCGCGTTGGTCGCGATCGGATTCTCGAGCGAGCGCGGCACCGAGCCCAGCGCCGCCTGGTGCAGCACGAAGGTCGTGCCTTCGCAGGCGCGTCGACAGTCTTCCAGTCGCGTGATGTCGCCTTCGATCAGCGTGAAGCGCGCGCGCCGTTCGGTCCGTAGACCCGAGAGGACCTCGTCGAGATTGCGGCGGTGGCCGGTCGAGAAGTTGTCGAGCGCGACGACCTCCTGGTCGAGCGAGAGCAACGCCTCAACGAGGTTGGAGCCGATGAAGCCGGCCGCTCCGGTGACGAGCCAGCGCCGCGGCCTCGCGGCGAGGTCCGCACGGACAACGTCGTAGCGCGGTGCCGGCGTCGATGGAGCGGACGCCGGCGGCGGCGGCTCGCGGACCGTCATGCGGACAACGACGTCACAGGCGCCACACGGTCGCACCGGCCGCACGGATCGCGTCCGCGTCGAACGCGCACTTGACGTCGATGAACGGAGCCGATGCCGTCATCTTCGCGACGTACTCGGCCGCCCTGCGCTCGCAGAACGCGCGATGCGACACCGCCGCGACGATCGCATGCGCCCGCGGCAGTTCGTCCCAGTCCTTCAACGCGACGCCGTATTCGTGGACCGCCTCGTCGTGGTCGGCGATGGGATCGTGCACGTGGACGTCGACTCCGTACGATTCCAGCTCACGGATGACGTCGATGACGCGAGAGTTGCGCAGGTCGGGACAGTCCTCCTTGAAGGTCAGCCCGAGCACCGTGACGGGGGCGCCCTTGACGGTCGAGCCGTTGCGGATCATCTGCTTGATGGTCTGCTCGGCGATGAACTTCCCCATCCCGTCGTTGATGCGACGGCCCGCGAGGATGACCTGCGGCTGGTAGCCGACCATCTCTGCCTTGTGCGTCAGATAGTAGGGATCGACCCCGATGCAGTGACCGCCGACGAGGCCGGGCCGGAACGGAAGGAAGTTCCACTTCGTCCCCGCGGCCTTCAACACCTCGATCGTGTCGATGCCGATCTTGTCGAAGATGATCGCGAGCTCGTTCATCAACGCGATGTTGAGGTCGCGCTGCGTGTTCTCGATGACCTTCGCCGCCTCGGCGACCTTGATGCTCGATGCCGGATACACACCGGCGGTGATGATGCTGCCGTAGAGATCGGCGACCTTCCTCAACGTGTCCGCGTCGTCGCCCGAGACCACCTTGGTGATCTTGGTGAGCGTGCGTTCCTTGTCGCCCGGGTTGATGCGCTCGGGCGAGTAGCCGACATGGAAGTCGGTCATCCACTTGAGGCCCGACTTCGCTTCGAGGATCGGGATGCAGACCTCTTCGGTCGCGCCCGGATAGACCGTCGATTCGTAGACGACGATCGCGCCTTTCTTCATGTGCGCGCCGACGAACTCGCTCGCGCCCACCAGCGGCGAGAAGTCCGGCTGGTGCGCCTCGTCGACCGGCGTGGGCACCGCGACGATCAGGTAGTCGGCCTCGGCGAGCCGGCCCGGGTCGGTCGTGACCTCGAGCAGGGTCGCGGCCTTGAGGTTGTCGGTCGAGCACTCGCCCGTGGGATCGACGAAGCGTCGATAGCTCTCGACCTTCTTCTCGGACAGGTCGAAGCCGATCGTGCGCACCTGCTTGCCGAATTCGACGGCCAACGGCAACCCGACATAGCCGAGCCCGACCACTGCGACAACAAGCATCCTGCTCTCCGATTGACGGCGCGCGGCGTGGCGACGCGGCGCGCGGTGGGTGGCGATCGACGGACCGAGGCGGACTGCGGCGCAGAAGCTCGTCCGCCTTCTGTGACCGGGCCCTCCCGCGAGGCGCGGAATTCTAGCCGATCGATGCGGCAAGCAATGCACGAACGATGCCACGCGGTCTGCCACGGCGAACGGGCCGCGCCGGCGCCGAGTTGCGGCACAATCCGGTCCCGCTCCGACGAAAAGTGGCGCGCTCGCGCACATCGCGACAGCCGCTCGGACGGCGATGCCCCGACCTCCGGGTCGCGCACGGGTCCGATCGGGACGACGCGGGGCATGGAACTTGCGACCTTCGTCCGACTCGCGCTGCCCCGCCCCCTGCCTCCGTCATGCATCCTTCCGCATCCTTCGCCCATCGCCTCGCCGCCGCGCTCCTGCTCGCGAGCGCGGTGGCTGCCGCGAGCGCCGAGACGACCTGGCAACTGCCGACCCCGGGCGACCGCGACGAACCGCTGCCGCAACGCGCACCGCCTCCGACGGGCCTCACCGCCGAAGCGGTCCGCTTCGAGAACGGCGAAGGGATCGGACGCAACTACGACATGGCGGCCGCGCTCTATTGCCGGGCGGCCCGCATCGGCGACAGCGACGCGGCCTATCGCCTCGGCTGGATGTACGCCAACGGCCGCGGCCTGCTGCGCGACGACCGCATCGCCACGGGCCTCTTCCGCTATGCCGCGGAGCGCCAGCACGAGTACGCCCGGAGGATGCTCGAGCACGTCAACACAGCCGAGGCCGTGCTGCCCGCCTGCATGATCCCGCCTGCGCTGATCGCCGAGGAGAGCCACGCGTTGCCGATGGCGTGGACCGCGACCCCCGAGCGTCAGCGCATCGTCGACATCGTCAAGGAGACGGCGCCCGGCTACGGCATCGAGCCGCGCCTCGCGCTCGCGATCATCCAGGCCGAGTCGGGCTTCCAGGTCAGCGCGAAGTCCAACATGAACGCGCAGGGACTGATGCAGCTCATCCCCGAGACCGCCGAGCGCTTCGGCGTGCGGCGGATCATGGATCCGCGCGACAACATCCGCGGAGGCCTCGCCTACCTGCGCTGGCTGCTCGCCTATTTCGAAGGCGACGTCGTCCTCGTGACGGCCGCCTACAACGCGGGTGAAGGCGCGGTGGTCCGCTATCGAGGCGTGCCGCCCTACGCGGAGACGCGCCAGTACGTCGCTCGCGTGACCGGTGTCTTCGGCAAGGCCACGCACAAGTTCAACCCCGCAGTCGTCGAGCCGTCGCCGATGGTGGTGCTAAGACGATTGCAGGCGACAGCGGCGGCCGGGGCACGGACGCGATGAGGGACGGGGCGGTCTCGCGTCGCCTCTTCGTCGCGCTCTGCATCGTCGCGACCGAGGCGGTCCACGCGATCGAGGAGCCCGGACTGCCGGCCGCGATCGACCGCATCCGGCCGGCCATCGTCGCGGTCGGCACGAGCGAGCCCACCCGCAATCCGTCGTACCAGTTCCGGGGCACCGGCTTCGTGGTCGGCGACGGGACGCTGGTCGCGACCAACAACCACGTGCTGCCTCCCGCGGTCGACACGCCGAACCGCGAGGTGGTGTCGGTCGCGATCCCGGTGCCCGGCGGCGACGCGCTGGTCCGCGAGGCGGCCATCGTCGCGCGCGATACCGAGCACGACCTCGCGCTGTTGCGCCTGGCGGGCGGCGCCCTGCCCGCCGTCCGCCTCGGGGATTCGAAC
>CALMOR010000198.1:24918-26786 GCA_937872165.1 uncultured Burkholderiales bacterium
AACCACGTCCGCGAAGGTCGCTTCTTCGCGTTCACCGGCTTCCCGCTCGGCGGTGCCATCGGCCTCTTTCCCACGACCCATCACGCGATGGTCTCCGCGATCACGCCGGTTGCGCTGCCGCAGGCCACGTCGCGCTCGCTCGACGCCGCGCTCGTCAAGCGCCTGCGCGGCGAACGCTTCGCGATCTTCCAGCTCGACGGCACGGCCTATCCCGGCAACAGCGGCAGTCCGATGTTCGACGTCGACACCGGCGAGGTGGTCGCGATCATCAACATGGTCTTCGTCAAGGGCGGCAAGGAAACCGCGCTCACCGCGCCGAGCGGCATCACGTACGCGATCCCTTCGCTCTACCTCGGGCGGCTGATCGACTCGATCGGGCGCGAGTCGCGCTGACGGCCGCCGATCCATGCCGCGCAGGTTCACGGTCGCCGAAGTCGTCACCATCTGCCTCCTGCTGGTGGCGCCGGTCGTCCGTCTCGCATTGCTGACCGGACCCACCGGCAGCGACGACCTCAACTACTTCCACTTCTCGCAGCAACTGTCGCGCCTCGAGCACTTCACGCAGCTCCATCATCACGCGGGGCGTCTGATCTTCCTGCTGCTGGTCGGCGTGCCCGCGGCGCTGATGGGCTCGATCACGTCGGGCTGCATCGTCAACGTGTTCGTGCTGTCGCTGCGCGACGTCGCCGTGGTGTGGTTCGTGCGACGCGAGACCGACATGCCGTCGACCGCCATCGCGGCCGCGATCGTCTCGCTGAACGCGATCAGCCTCGCCTACGCGGGGATCATGATCCCGGACCCGCTGCTGAGCCTGTTGATGTTCGCATCGGCCGTCGCGACGTATCGCGGCCTGTCCGACGGCACGCGATCGCGCGGCCGTGACGTCGCTGCCGCCGGCGCCCTCGCGGCCTTGAGCTATTCGGCCAAGGACCCCGGCATCCTGGTGACCGCGCCGTCGATGCTGTTCATCGTCTTCGCGCGGCATCTCGCGCTCGGCGAACGGGCCCGGCTCGCAGCGCTGTACGTCGCCGGTCTCGTCGTCGTCGCGGCTCTGGAGTCGCTGGCCTACGGGTACATCGGCGGCGACCTGCTGTATCGCTCGCATGCGATCTCGAAGGTCCACAACGCGGCGATCGTCGAGGCGCCCGACCTGATCGCGTTCGTGCACGCCGTCTACTGGAACCTGCGGCTCGTCACCGACTTCGAGGCCGCGAGCACGCAGGTGCTGATCGCGAGCGGCATCGTCTTCGTCGCGGCGCTCGCCACGCGTGCCCGCCTCGCCTTCTTCTCGTTCACGGGACTCTTCGTCGGGCTCTACCTGATCTTCGGCAGCTCGAGCTTCACGCGCTTCATGCCGCTGCCCGTGCAGGACCGCTACTTCGAGCCGCTGGTGGCCTTCCTGGCGGTCGGCGCCGCGGCCCTGGTCCATCGCTTCCGCTCCGCCGGACCGATCACGCTGCGCGCGGCGACGGTCGCGGTCGCGCTGATGGTCGTCACGGCCGTGCCGTCGGTGACCGCGAACGCCGGCGACGTCGCGTTCGCCGGGGTCGGCCGCAACGCCGGCATCGCATTGCGAGCGGTGCACGCCTCGCGTCCCGACCTGCCGATCTTCGTGTCGCCGATGCTGCACCGGGTGATCGAGTCGTTCGTCTCGCCCGAGCTGTTCGCATCGTTGCGGACGATGAAGGGCGACGACGTCGAGAAGGGCTTCTACCTCGCGCATCCGTGGGAGCCCGCCACCGCCGACGTGCCGCTGCTGACCACGATGCAGTCGCTGCCGGCCTATCTCGTCGTCGACGAGGACCAGCGCTGGCTCGGACGCTACGCGGTTCAGGAGAAGCCCGACCATCGCGGCGCGACGGTGCGGG
>CALMOR010000199.1:0-433 GCA_937872165.1 uncultured Burkholderiales bacterium
GTGCGCAACCGCGCCGCGACGATCCGCGGCACGCTCGCCGCCGGCGCCTTCGTCGCGACCGCGGCCGCGTCGTTCGCGGCCCACGCCCAGATCAAGGTCGGCATCACGCTGTCGGCCACCGGCGCGGCCGCGTCGCTCGGCATCCCGCAGAAGAACTCGGTCGCGCTGCTGCCGAAGACGATCGGCGGCAAGAGCGTCGACTACATCGTGCTCGACGACGCGACCGATGCGACCACCGCCGTCAAGAACACCCGCAAGCTGATCGACGAGGACAGGGTCGACGTGGTGCTCGGCTCGTCGGTCACGCCCAACTCGCTCGCGATGGTCGACGTGGTCTCGGAGCTGCAGACGCCGATGATCAGCATGGCCGCGAGCGCGAAGATCGTCGAACCGGTCGACGCGAAGCGCGCCTGGGTCTTCAAGACGCCGCAGA
>CALMOR010000199.1:497-3507 GCA_937872165.1 uncultured Burkholderiales bacterium
TGGCCAGCGCGATCGCCGACCACATGGCCGCCGCCGGCATCAAGACGGTGGGCTTCATCGGCTTCTCGGACGCGTACGGCCAGGGCTGGTTTGCCGAGTTCTCGAAGGTGGCCGAGGCCAAGGGCATCAAGATCGTCGCCAACGAAGGCTTCGTGCGTACCGACACCAGCGTCACCGGCCAGGTGCTCAAGCTGATGTCCGCGAACCCCGACGCCATCCTCATCGCCGGTGCGGGCACCCCGGCCGCGCTGCCCGAGAAGGCCCTGAAGGAACGCGGCTACAAGGGCAAGTACTACCAGACCCACGGCGTCGCCAACGCCGACTTCCTGCGCGTCTGCGGCGCGGACTGCAACGGCACCATCCTGCCGTCGGGTCCGATCCTCGTGGCCGCGCAGCTGCCCGACGGCAACGCGTCGAAGGCGCCGGCCCTGCAGTACGTGAAGGACTACGAGGCGGCCTACGGCGCCGGTTCGGTCGCGACCTTCGGCGCCCATCTCTACGATGCGGGGCTGCTGCTGCAGAAGGCGATCCCGGAGGCGTTGAAGACCGCGCAGCCCGGCACGCCGGCGTTCCGCAAGGCGCTGCGCGACGCGCTCGAGGCGACCGGCAACGCGCCGGCCACGCACGGTGTCTTCACGATGACGAAGACCGACCACGCGGGCCTCGACCAGCGCGGCCGCGTGATGGTGATGATCGACAACGGCAAGTGGGTGCTGCAGAAGTGACGATGGCGCTCGATCGTCGGCCTCGGCCCCGGTCGGGCATCGCGATGACGAAGGACTGACGCGATGGATCTCTCCATCGCGTTGATCCTGATCCAGGACGGCATCACCAACGGCGCGATCTACGCGCTGCTCGCCATCGCGCTCGTGCTGGTGTTCGCGGTGACGCGGGCGATCTTCATCCCGCAGGGCGAATTCGTCACCTTCGGCGCGCTGACGTTGGCGGGCTTCGTCGCCGGCAAGACGCCGGGCACCGCGTCGCTGCTGGTCGCGGCCGGCGCCATCGCGTGGCTGATGGACATCGCGGTCGCGGTGCGGCTGAAGAACTTCCGTCCGATGGTGCGCTCGACGGTCGGCTTCGTCGTCGTGCCGGTCGGCTTCTATCTCGTCGCTCACGGCGTCGCGGGCCGCGGCCTGCCGCTCGCGGTCGACGTGCTGCTGACGCTGGCGCTGGTGGTGCCGTTCGGGCCCATCCTCCATCGCATCGCGTACCAGCCGGTGGCCGAGGCCTCGGTGCTGGTGCTGCTGATCGTCTCGGTCGGCGTGCATCTGGCGATGACCGGGCTCGGCCTGATCTTCTTCGGCGCCGAGGGTTCGCGCACGCCGGCCTTCGCCGAAGGGTCGTTGACGATCGGCTCGACGACGATCTCGGCGCAGAGCATCGTCGTCGTCGCCACCAGCGTCGCGCTGATCGTCGCGCTCTACCTGTTCTTCGAATTCACGCTGTACGGCAAGGCGCTCCGCGCCACCGCGGTCAATCGTCGCGGCGCGCGGCTGATGGGCATCAGCACCGTGATGAGCGGTCGCATCACGTTCGCGGTCGCGGCGCTCATCGGCACGTTCTCGGGCATGCTGATCGCGCCGATCACGACGATCTACTACGACTCGGGCTTCCTGATCGGCCTCAAGGGTTTCGTCGCGGCCATCATCGGCGGCCTCGCGAGCTACCCGATCGCGGCGGCCGGCGCGATCGGCGTCGGCATCCTCGAGGCCTTCTCGTCGTTCTGGGCCAGCGCGTACAAGGAAGTGATCGTCTTCACGCTGATCCTGCCGGTCCTGCTGCTGCGCTCGGTGACGAGCCGGCACGTGGAGGAGGACGAATGAAGCCGACCGCGGGTCGCAGCGCGTTCGCGGTCGCGATGGTCGTCCTCGTCGCGTTGCCGCTGGTGCCGGCCACGCCCGAGTTCTGGATCACGCTGCTCAACTACATCGGGCTGTCGAGCCTGGTCGTCCTCGGGCTCGTGCTGCTGACCGGCGTCGGCGGGCTGACGTCGTTCGGACAGGCCGCGTTCGTCGGCATCGGCGCGTACATGAGCGGCTACCTGACGACGGTCCATCACTGGTCGCCGTGGCTGACGTTGCCGGCCGGGCTCGTCGTGACGGCCGCGATCGCGCTCGTCATCGGCCTCGTCACGCTGCGACTGTCGGGCCACTACCTTCCGCTCGGCACGATCGCGTGGGGCATCAGCCTCTACTTCCTGTTCGGCAACATGGAGTTCCTCGGCAAGTACGACGGCCTCAACGGGCTGCCGCCGATCACGCTGTTCGGCTGGTCGCTCGAGAAGGGCCGCGACATCTACTACCTGATCTGGGCCTTCGTCGTCGCGGGCGTGCTCGCGGTGCAGGCGCTGCTCGACTCGCGGCCGGGCCGGGCCATCCGCGCGTTGCGCGGCGGCGCCGGCATGGCCGAGTCGTTCGGCGTCGACACGACGCGCGTGAAGATCGTGGTGTTCGTCCACGCGGCGCTGCTAGCGTCGGTCTCGGGCTGGCTCTACGCCCATCTGCAGCGTTCGATCAACCCGACGCCGTTCGGGGTCAACGCCGGCATCGAGTACCTGTTCATGGCGGTCGTCGGCGGCGCCGCGCACGTGTGGGGCGCGCTGCTCGGCGCGGGCGGCGTGACGATCGCGCGCGACCAGTTGCAGAACTGGTTGCCGCGTCTGCTCGGCAGCAACGGGAACTTCGAGATCAGCGTCTTCGGCGTGTTGCTGGTGTTTCTGCTGCAGCGGGCGCCGACCGGCCTCTGGCCGATCGTCGCCGGACTGTTACGGCGCGGCGCCGTGCTCGGCGGCGAGGACGACGAGCGCGGCACCGCGCAGCCCACGGCGTCGGCCGGCCTGCGCACGGTCCGCGACGCCGAGCCGCTGCCGCGACGCGAGCGTCCGAAGAGCGGCGACGTGGTGCTCGAGGTCAGGGCCGTCCGCAAGGAGTTCGGTGGCCTCGTCGCGGTCAACGACATCGGCTTCGAGGTGAAGGCCGGCGAGATCATGGGTCTCATCGGTCCGAAC
>CALMOR010000200.1 GCA_937872165.1 uncultured Burkholderiales bacterium
CCCCCCAGGTCGTGCCCGGCCCCGGCGGCACCGGCGCCGTCTCCGCCGCCGCCGCGGGCGACGTGATGGTCTGCGCGAGCGCGGACGATGTCTTCGCCGCGAGGACTGCGATCGAGAGACAGGACACGATTCGGCGATGCATGAGGTTCCTCTAGGTTCCTGGATCGATGCGCCGGCCCGTATCTCGACGGGGCTCGACGCGGCACCGACATCACTTCGACGACGTGCGTTCGCGGTCCAGCGCCAGGTTCAGTTCGAGCACGTCGACGCGCGGCATGCCGAGGAAGCCCAGTTGCGGGCCTTCGGTGTGTTCGGCGATCAGCGCGTCGACCCGCTCGCGCGGAAGACCCGTGAGCTTCGCGACCCGTGCCGCCTGATAGGCGGCCGCAGCGGGACTGATGTGCGGGTCGAGGCCGCTCGCCGATGCGGTCACGAGGTCGACCGGAACGGCCGCGTCGTCGGCGATGCCCGCATCCCTGTCGGCCGCCTTCAGCGCATCGACCCTGGCCTTCACGGCATCGATCAGCGCCGGATTGAGCGGGCCGAGGTTGGAGCCCGACGATGCGCTCGCGTTGTACGGTTGCGGACTCGTCGCGGACGGCCGACTCCAGAAATGTTTCGGGTCCGCGAACGGCTGGCCTATCAAGGCGGAGCCGACGACGGTGCCGCCTCGTTCGATCAGACTGCCTCGCGCCGCCTTGCCGAGGCCGGCCGCGCCGATACCGGTCACGACGAGCGGATAGGCGATGCCGGTGACGAACGTCAGCGCGGCGAACAGGACCACCGCGGGACGGAGCGTGGTTCGGATGTTCATGACGACCTCAGACGAGATGGAGGACGACCATCAGCACGTCGATGGCCTTGATGCCGACGAACGGGACGATCAGGCCGCCGACGCCGTAGATCCAGACGTTGCGACGGAGCAGCGCCGACGCGCCGAGCGCGCGGTAGCGCACGCCGCGGAGCGCGAGCGGGATCAAGGCCACGATGATCAGCGCGTTGAAGATCACCGCCGACAGGATCGCGCTCTCGGAACTGTGCAGGCCCATCACGTCGAGCGTCTTCAGCTGCGGATAGGTGACGGCGAAGGCGGCGGGGATGATCGCGAAGTACTTCGCGACATCGTTCGCGATCGAGAACGTCGTCAGCGAGCCGCGCGTCATCAGCATCTGCTTGCCGATCTCGACGACCTCGATCAGCTTGGTCGGATCGGAATCGAGGTCGACCATGTTGCCGGCCTCCTTCGCCGGCTGCGTGCCGGAGTTCATCGCCACCGCGACGTCGGCCTGCGCGAGCGCCGGCGCGTCGTTGGTCCCGTCGCCGGTCATCGCGACGAGCCGGCCCTCGGCCTGCGTGTCGCGGATCAGCTTCAGCTTCATCTCGGGCGTGGCTTCGGCGAGGAAGTCGTCGACGCCCGCTTCCGCGGCGATGGCCGCCGCGGTGAGGCGGTTGTCGCCGGTGATCATCACCGTGCGGATGCCCATGCGGCGCAGCTCCGCGAAGCGCTCCTTCAGGCCCGGCTTGACGATGTCCTTCAGCTCCACGACGCCGAGCACGTGCACCGACGGCATCGTGCAGCGACGATCGATGT
>CALMOR010000201.1:0-19052 GCA_937872165.1 uncultured Burkholderiales bacterium
CCACGCTCGCGTCGTACCGGCACGACCTGGAAGGCCTCGCGAAGCTCGCGACGGTCGAGGCACCGGGCGGGGCGCTCGAGCGGCTCACCGACGCGCACGTCCGCCGCTTCGCGGCGCGGCTTCATGCCCGCGGCCTGAAGCCGCGCTCGATCGCGCGTGCGCTGTCCGCGTGGCGCGGCTACTACCACTGGCTCGCGCACTACGAGGACGGCGTCGGCAATCCGGTGCTCGACGTCCGTGCGCCGAAGCTCGGCAAGCGCTTGCCGAAGGCCTTGTCCGAGTCGATGACGATGCGGTTGCTCGACGCGCCGGTGATCGACGACGACCCGGTCGTCGTCGCCCGCGACACGGCGATCTACGAACTGTTCTATTCGTCGGGCTTGCGTCTGTCGGAGCTGGTCGACCTCGACGTCGCGTATGCGAAGGACGTGGACCACGAGTCCGCGGGCTGGGTCGATCTGGTGGCGGGCGAAGTGCTCGTCACCGGCAAGGGCGGCAAGCGCCGCGCGGTGCCGGTCGGCGCGAAGGCACGCGAAGCGATCGGCGCCTGGCTCGCCGTGCGCGCGCAACGCGTCAAGGCCGATCCCCATCCGCTCTTCCTGTCGAACCGCGGCGTCCGGCTGTCCGGCCGTTCCATCCAGGCGCGGCTGAGCGCGCATGCGCAACGCGCCGGCATCCCGGCCCACGTCCATCCACACGTCCTCCGGCATTCGTTCGCGTCGCACATGCTGCAGGCCAGCGGCGACCTGCGTGCGGTGCAGGAGTTGCTGGGGCACGCGAGCATCGCGGCCACGCAGGTCTACACGAGTCTCGACTTCAAGCGATTGGCCGAGGTGTACGACGACGCGCATCCGAGAGCGCGGCGGAAGTAGGCCGCTTCAGCCGTCGTGGCGTGACGATCGCGGTGCGCACCCGGACGTCACAGATCGCCGTCGCAGTGGACCAGTGCCGACGCGAAGGCGTCGGCGACACCTCGGATCCCACCGCCGCCGATTTCGTCGATCAACGTCGGCGTCACCGCATACACGTAGGCCATCGACCAGCTGGCGAAGCGTCGTTCGCGCGCCGAGCCCGACGCGAGCAGTTCGATCGCCGCATGGCGCGCGTCGTGCTGGATCGCCGTGAAGGTGCGCATGATCTCGTCCGCAGGACCTTCTAGGTACTGGCAGAAGCGTTCGCCGTCGAACATCAGGGCGCCGGTGAGGCCGCGGATCGCGTTGTTGCCGCGCGATTCCCGGATGATGCCCGCGACGGCACCCGGTCCCATGGGATCGACGAGGCGGCTCAGGTACACGAGATAGCGGGTTTCCATGGGGGCCTGAATGAGCCGGGGCGGGAAGCGCGCGGCGCGGACGCACTCATCTCAACCGTATAATCCGACCCCTCCCTTAAGTCCCCGACTGATTCGTCCACGTCAACGATTCGCAGCCGTTCGCCTGCGATCCGCCGCGCGCTCGTCCACCGCCATGCTCCCCGAACAGAAGAACGCGATCGTCGCGCGCATCGACCACGCGCTCGCGCCGCTGGTCGCCGGCACGGAGGTCGTGCCCGTGGTGACGGTCGAGCGTCCGAAGGTCGCGTCGCACGGCGACCTCGCGTGCAACGTCGCGATGCAGGTCGCGAAGCGGCTGAAGCAGAACCCACGGGTCATCGCGCAGACGCTCGTCGACGCGTTGCTGTCGTCCGGCGACGGGCTCGTCGAACGCGCCGAGATCGCCGGGCCCGGCTTCATCAACCTCTTCCTGTCGAAGAAGGCGCACCAGGCCGTGATCGCGACCGTCCTCGCTCGCAGGGAGGCGTATGGCCGGGTCGGGCCTCGGGGCGACGCGGCGCCGAAGGTCGTGGTCGAGTTCGTGTCGGCCAACCCGACCGGGCCGCTGCACGTGGGCCACGGGCGACAGGGCGCGCTCGGCGACGTGATGTCGGGCCTGCTCGCGGCGCAGGGCCACGACGTCACGCGCGAGTACTACTACAACGACGCTGGGGTCCAGATCGCGACGCTCGCGCGGTCGGTGCAGGCGCGTGCACGCGGCTTCGCTCCCGGCGACGCGGGCTGGCCGGAGCCGGCCTACAACGGCGAATACATCGCCGAGATCGCGGACGACTACCTGCGCAGGCAGTCCATCACCGGCGCCGAGGCGAATCAGAACGTCACGGCCTCCGGCGACGTCGAGGACCTCGAGAACATCCGGCGCTTCGCAGTGGCCTATCTGCGGCACGAGCAGGACCTCGACCTCAAGGCCTTCGGCGTCACGTTCGACAACTACTACCTCGAGTCGTCGCTCTATGCCGACGGCCGCGTCGAGCGCACGGTCAGGGAGCTGATCGCGGCCGGCAAGACCTACGAGAGCGAAGGCGCGCTGTGGCTCGCGACGACGTCGTACCCCGACATCGGCGACGACAAGGACCGCGTGATGCGCAAGTCCGACGGCACCTATACCTACTTCGTCCCCGATATCGCCTACCACGTCGCGAAGTGGGAACGCGGCTTCCGCAAGGTCGTCAACGTGCAGGGCAGCGACCATCACGGCACCGTCGCGCGCGTGCGTGCGGGGCTGCGCGCGATCTCGGACGCCGAGCATCTCGGACTGCCGGCGATCTATCCCGACTACGTGCTGCACAAGATGGTTCGCGTGATGCGCGGCGGCGAAGAGGTCAAGATCAGCAAGCGCCATGGCGGCTACGTGACCTTGCGCGACCTGATCCAGATGAGCGGTGGCGAGGACGAACCCAACGTGCGCGGTCGCGACGCGGTGCGCTTCTTCTTCATCACGCGCAAGCCCGACACCGAGTTCACGTTCGACATCGATCTCGCGCTCGCGCAGTCCGACGAGAACCCGGTCTACTACGTGCAGTACGCGCACGCGCGCATCTGCTCGGTGCTCGCGGCGTGGGGCGGCGACGACTGGGAAGCGAAGCTCGCATCGCTCGCGCGAGCGGACCTGTCGTTGCTGGTCGCGCCGCGTGAAGTCGCGTTGATGCAGCGGCTCGCCGAGTACCCCGACATGCTCGCGACCGCGGCCGCCGAGATGGCGCCGCATCACCTCGCGTTCTACCTGAAGGACTGCGCGGCCGACCTGCACAGCTATTACAATGCCGAGCGCGTCCTGGTCGACGACGGGGCGCTGCGCGACGCCCGTGCGGCGCTGCTGCTGGCCACCCGACAGGTCATCGCCAACGGGCTGGCTCTCGCCGGCGTCTCGGCTCCGCGGAAGATGTAGGTCCCGCGCGGCCGTCGCGGCTCGCGACCGCGACGGCGCCGCACCAGCGTATCGATCCTGCCGGCTCGACCGGACCGCAGGGCTCGTCATCCCGAGGAGTGGTGCACATGGTTGGTGGAGTCGTCGCAATGCCGCGCCTCGGCAGTCAGCGGGGCAACACGGCGATCGGCCTGATCATCGGGATCGTCATCGGCCTCGGCATCGCCCTCGGCGTCGCGCTGTTCGTGACCAAGGCCACCATCCCGTTCGTGAGCAAGGCCGCGCCTCGTGTGGTGCCGCCGCCAGAACCGGAAGGCGCCAGGCTGCCCGATCCGAATCGCAGCCTGTACTCGAAGGACGTGCCGCCGGCGGTCGTTTCGGTGACGCCGCCGCCGGTCGACACCACGGTCATCGCGCCGCCCCCTCCGAATCAGGCGCCGGGCGCGGACGGCAAGGCGCCGGTCGTCGACCGGTCGACGCCGCCGACCGGCATCACGCAATTGCAGGCCGGCGCGTTCAGCAATGCCGACGATGCCGAGAGCATGCGCGGCCGGCTCGCGCTGCTCGGCTTCGACTCCCGCGTGATGGCCGGCGATCGCGAAGGCGGAAGGATCTACCGCGTGCGCCTCGGGCCCTACGGCCGCATCGAAGACCTCAACCGCGCACGCCAGCGGCTGATCGAGAACGGCGTCGAAGCGACGCTCGTCGCACCCGGCAAGTGACGGATCGTGATCGACCCTCGATCGGCCGGACCGGCGGCATCGCACTTTCGGCAATGAACAGGCTCCCAGTCGAGCCGTGCCCTCGTCACCCTCATCGGATCCCCGCATGACCGCATCGATCGCTTCGTCCTCGTCCCCTTCCTTCGTCACCGGCCTCGTCCGCTCGGCCGTCGCGTTGTTGGCCTCGCTCGCCGCAACGGCCGCGTTCGCGCAAGGCGAGCCGCGCGAAGGCGTCAACTACAGCGTCGTCAAGCCGGAACAGCCGACCAGCGCCCCGACCGGCAAGGTCGAGGTGATCGAGTTCTTCGGCTATTGGTGTCCGCACTGCAACGACTTCGAGCCGACCATGAACGACTGGGCGCGCCGCAACGAGGCGAAGGTCCAGTTGCTGCACGTGCCGATCGCGTTCGCGTCCGTCCAGTCCGGGCTGCAGAAGCTGTATTACACGCTCGACGTGCTCGGCAAGGAGAAGGAGTTGCGTGCCAAGGTCTTCGCGTCGATCCATGGCGACCACTCGCTGTCGGCCGCGCCGGACATCGGCGCGATGGCCGATTGGGCCGCGAAGAACGGCATCGACAAGAAGGTGTTCCTCGATACCTACAACTCGTTCGCGGTGCAGACCCGCTTCACGAAGGGCAACCAGATGGCGACGGCCTACGGCGTGACCGGCGTGCCGATGCTGGCGATCGGCGGCAAGTACCTGCTCAACGTCGACGCCCGGTCGATCGGCAACGCCGACTTCTTCCTGGGTCGCGTGAGCGCCGGGAAGTAGGCATGGCGCGGACCACGGCCCGAGTCGTCGCGGCGCGCGCGCTCGTGGCGTTGCGCGCTTCGGCCGCCCTGCTGCTCGCCTGCGCCGGGCTCGGTGCCGCTGCGCAGTCGACCCCGCGCGAAGGCACGGACTACACGATCGTGCAACCGGCGCAGGGCACCGACGCGCCCGCCGGCAAGGTCCGGGTGATCGAGTTCTTCGGATACTGGTGTCCCGCCTGCCACGTCTTCGAGCCGACCCTCCACGACTGGGTCGCACGGAACGACGCGAAGGTCAGCGTGACGTACGTGCCGATGCCGACGCACTTCCGCGCGGGGCAGGCCGATCTGCAGAAGCTCTTCTACGCGCTCGACGCGATGGGCCGCGAGTCCGAGCTGCGGCCGAAGATCTTCGCGGCCATCCACGCAGAGCGGACGCTGCGCGACTCGGCCGGCGCCGACACCATCGCCACCTGGGTCGCCGCCCACGGCGTCGACCGGAAGGCGTTCGTCGACGTCTTCAACTCCTTCGGCGTGCAGTCGAAGGTCAATCGCGCGAACCAGATGGCGAGCGCCTATGGCGTCACGGCCACTCCGTCGCTCGGCATCGGCGGCAAGTACGTCGTCGTCGTCGATGCGCGCACGCTCGGCAATGCCGATGCGCTGCTGGCCCGCGCGGTGGCCGGGAAGTAGACGCGTCCGTCCATGCGACGTCGATGAAGGTCTTCATCACGGGCGCGTCGAGCGGCATCGGTGCCGCGCTCGCGACGGCCTATGCCGCCCACGGCGCCGATTGCACGCTGGTCTCGCGGCGCATCGAGGCGCTCGAGGCCGTGAGGCTCGCGTTGCCGCGGCCCGATGCGCATCGCTGCCGCGCGGTCGACGTCACCGACTCGAAGGCTCTGGGCGAGGTCGCGAAGGCCAGCCTCGACGAGGACGGCGTGCCCGACGTCGTCGTCGCCAACGCGGGCATCTCGGGCGGCACCGACACCGGCGATCCGAAGACCTTCGACGCGTTTCGTCGCATCGTCGAGACCAACCTCATCGCCACCGTCGCCACCTTCGCTTCGTTCATCGACGCGATGAAGGAGGCGCCGATGCCGTCGGCCGGACGTCGCCTCGTCGTCGTCGCCAGCGTCGCGGGCATCCGCGGGCTGCCGGGCAGCGGCGCGTACTCGGCTTCGAAAGCCGCGGTGATCGCCTATGCCGAGAGCCTGCGCATCGAGCTGCACGGCAGCGCGCTCCGTGTCGTGATTCTCGCGCCCGGCTTCATCGACACGCCGATGACGGTCGGCAATCCGTATCCGATGCCGTTCCTGATGCCGGTCGACGCGTTCGCCGCGCGCGCGCTGCGGGCCATCGATGGCGGCCGCAGCTTCACGGTGATCCCGTGGCAGATGGCGTGGCTCGCGCGCCTGTTGCGCGTTTTGCCCGACGCATGGCTCGACGCGGCGCTCGCGGGTCGCGAGCGCAAGCCGCCGCTCGACCGGCCGCGATGACCGGAGTCGACGCGCGAGGAACGTTGCATCGCCGCTGCGAGGACCGCGCGAAGCTGCGCATCGTCTCGCTCGTGCCGTCGTTGACCGAGCTCCTGATCGACCTCGGGCTCGCGCCGGTCGTCGTCGGTCGCACCGGCTTCTGCATCCATCCGGCCGACGACGTGGCCCGCATCCCGAAGGTGGGCGGCACGAAGAGCGTCAATGTCGAGAAGATCCGCAGGCTCGCGCCGACGCATCTGATCGTCAATATCGACGAGAACGACAAGCCCACCGTCGACGCCCTCGCGCACTTCGTGCCGCACGTGATCGTCACGCATCCGCTTGAGCCGCGCGACAACCTCGGGCTCTATCGCCTCTTCGGCCACGTCTTCGCTTGCGAGCGCGAAGCGGACCGGCTGGCCGCGCGTTTCGAGGCGGCGTGGAACTCGCTCGAGAAGCCGAAGGCGATCGAGCGCGTCCTGTACCTGATCTGGAAGGATCCGTGGATGACGATCGCGCGCGACACGTACATCGCCGCGATGCTCGCCGTCATCGGCTGGGAGCAGATCGACGCGAGCGACGTGCTCGACGCGGATGCACCGTCGTCGACGCGGTACCCGGCGGTGGATCTCGAACGGGCGGCGGCCGAGGTCGACCGTGTGCTGCTGTCCACCGAGCCCTACGCGTTCACGTCGAAGCACGCGGCCGCGCTCGCCTGCCTGAACCGTCCCGTCCTGCTCGTCGACGGCGAGATGCTGTCGTGGTACGGCAGTCGCGCGATCGCCGGACTCGAGTACCTGAAGGGCCTCGCGTCCGGCACCGACTGAGACGCCCTACAGGACGTAACGCGCGAGGTCCTCGCTCTTCGACAGTTCGCCGAGGCGCGTGTCGACGTAGTCGCGGTCGATCCTGACCGTCTGCCCGGCCAGCGTCGTCGCTTCGAACGACAGCTCCTCGAGCAGCCGTTCCATCACCGTGTACAGACGCCGGGCGCCGATGTTCTCGGTGCGCTCGTTGACCGAGAACGCGACCTCGGCGAGACGGCGGATGCCCTCGGGCGTGAAGTCGAGCGTGACGTCCTCGGTCGCGAGCAACGCGAGGTACTGCTTGGTCAGCGCAGCGTCGGTCTGCGTGAGGATGCGTTCGAAGTCGTCGATCGACAGCGACTCGAGCTCGACCCGGATCGGGAAGCGGCCCTGCAGTTCGGGGATCAGGTCGCTCGGCTTGGCGAGATGGAACGCACCCGATGCGATGAAGAGGATGTGATCCGTCTTGATCATTCCGTACTTGGTCGACACGGTCGTGCCTTCGACGAGCGGCAGCAGGTCGCGCTGCACGCCCTGCCGCGACACGTCGGCCCCGCCGTACTCCTGCCGCGACGCGATCTTGTCGATCTCGTCGAGGAACACGATGCCGTTCTGCTCGACGTTGCGGACGGCCTGCAGCTTCAGCTCTTCCTCGTTGACGAGCTTGGCTGCCTCTTCCTCGACGAGCAGCTTCCTCGCTTCGGCCACCTTGAGCTTGCGGGTCTTCCGCCCCTTGTTCGCGTTGAGGTTCTGGAACATGCCGCGGATCTGTTCGGTCATCTCTTCCATGCCGGGCGGCGCCATGATCTCCATGTTCGACGACGGCGTGGCGATCTCGATCTCGATCTCCTTGTCGTCGAGGTCTCCCTCGCGCAGCTTCTTGCGAAATTTCTGGCGCGTGTTGCTGTCGCCGCTGTGATCCGGATCGGGCGTCGCGGGCGCAGGCGTGAAGCCGAAGTCGCGCGGCGGCGGCAGCAGCGCGTCGAGCAACCGTTCCTCGACCGCGTCGAGCGCGCGCTCGCGCACCTGCTTGGTCGCCGCTTCGCGCGTCTCCTTGACGGCGGTCTCCACGAGGTCGCGGATGATCGTGTCGACGTCGCGGCCGACGTAGCCGACCTCGGTGAACTTGGTCGCCTCGACCTTCACGAACGGGGCGTCCGCGAGGCGCGCCAGACGACGCGCGATCTCGGTCTTGCCGACGCCGGTCGGTCGGATCATGAGGATGTTCTTCGGCGTGATCTCGTGACGCAGCGGCTCGGCGACCTGCTGCCGCCGCCAGCGATTGCGCAGCGCGACCGCGACCGCGTGCTTCGCGTTCTTCTGCCCGACGATGTGCTTGTCGAGTTCGGCGACGATCTCTGCAGGGGTCAATGATTGGACGGTCATGCGCGGTTCCGTAGGGGCCTGGTAGTCGAACATTATTCGAGAGTCTCCACGACGTGGGAGTGATTGGTGTAGATACACAGATTCGCCGCGATGGTCAGCGCCTTGCGGACGATGTCCTCCGGCGCGAGCTCGGTGTTGTCGACCAGCGCCTGCGCGGCCGACAGCGCATACACGCCGCCCGACCCGATCGCGGTCACGCCGCCCTCGGGTTCGAGCACGTCGCCGTTGCCGGTGATCTGATAGGTGTGCTCACGGTCGGCGACGATCAGCATCGCCTCGAGGCGACGCAGGACGCGATCGGTGCGCCAGTCCTTCGCGAGTTCGACGGCGGCGCGCTGCAGATTGCCTTGATGCTTCTCGAGTTTCGCCTCGAAGCGGTCGAGCAGCGAGAACGCGTCGGCGGTGCTGCCGGCGAAGCCGGTGAGGATCTTGCCCTGATAGAGCCGGCGCACCTTTTGCGCGGTGCCCTTGACGACGATGTTGCCGAGAGTGACTTGTCCGTCACCGCCCAGGGCGACCCTGTTGCCGCGGCGGACGGCCACGATGGTGGTGCCGTGGAATTGCTCCATGAACTGCTCCGGATGAAAGGTCCATCCGAAGTCGGGGCAGCACCGGGCAATTCAAGCCGACGGGTCAGACCTTGCGTCGCTCGATGGGAACGACTTCGTGGAGGCCCATCACGACGAACAGCGCCGCGACCAGGTGTCCCACGCTGACGAACTCGATGTCCTTGCGCGACCCGCGCATGCCGACCGCCCAGTTGAGAAGCAGGCCGGCGGCCGTGAAGTCGACGCGGGCCAGACGCGCGCAGTCGACGACGATGCGCTCGTGGGTCGTCGCGAACTGCGTCAGCCGCTGCAGGTCCTCGTCGCTCTTGCCGACCATGTCCCCGGCGAGCGCGATCACGTCGGGACCGAGCACCGCCTCGTCGACCGGCGCCGGCGCGGCCGGCTGCGCGGCCTTGGGCTGGTCCTCGACGACGTACTTCGGCGAAGCCGGCTCCCACGACGGCGGCGAGACCTCGAACGTCACGCAGTAGTCGATGCTGGTCTCCTCGAACGCGGCCTGCCGGCCGAGGATGCGATAGATCTCGAGCAGCAGCATCCACACCGCGTTCGACGCGTCGCGCCGGCCGACTTCGATGGCCGCGTGAAGGCGTTCCGCCAACGGGCTCGCTCCGCTGATGGCGACCTCGTGATTGGACTTCTGGAACGCCGCGAAGACCCGAAGGATGAGATCCGCCCCGGTCGCATCGACCGACGTCACCTGATCGAACTCGAGGTGCAGCACCGGGTTCCGCTGGGCGAGCTTCTTCAGTTGTTCTAGCTGCGGAACGATGCGGGCGTCGAGTGCTCCCTTGAAGACGATGGCCGCGCGCGCGAGGGGCGCCGCGGCCGGCTTCGCGCGTTTGCGGGTGTGCGCGTCGGACCAGGCCGGCGCCGAGGTCTCGAAGCGGACCGCGTAGTCGATCGCGAGGTTCTCGAACTCGGTCCGCTTGCCGAGGGACTGATAGAGCTCGAGCAGCATCAGCCACGTGTCGGGGCTCCGATCGCTGGAGACCGCCGCGGCGAGGACCGACACGGCCGGCAGGTCCTGACCGTTGGCATAGAGGATGGCGGCTTCCTCGAGCACCGGATTGCCGGCGTCGGACAGCACCATCGAGTGCGCGAGATGCGAGTCGCCGAGCATCAGGTCGGTGGCGGTGCCGATGTTGCCGGCGCCTTCGATGTTGCTCTTGCCGGACGCACGCGGGGACTCGGCCGCGATGCGCGACGACGCGTTCGACGACGCATGCGACGCGTTGTAGTCGCTGCGCGACTGCATGATCTCGGACTCGATCTGCGATTCGATCAGATCGATCTTCTCGGCGGTCGCGCGGGCGACGTCGCGCGGAGAGAGGGTCGGCGGTGAACGGGTGGCCGGACCGCGGCGCGCGGCGCCGCTCGAAGGACCGCCGCTGCGATTGCCGTCCTGCGATCGCGTGCGTTCGGCCGCCACGCTGTCGCGCGACTCCGGCTCCTTCGACTTCTTCTTTCCGAAAAGACCCGACAACCCCACGCGCACTCCCGCTTCATGTGCCTCGAACGCCCGTCCCGCGGTCCACGGCCGGGAACCGAGTCTAGCACGCAGGTTTTGGCCTTCTTCCCGCCGCTTTCACAGGGAGATCGGCCTTCGCCGATCGCGAAGCGGGGGCGATGCGACGATGCTCGGGGGTCCCGATCAGGGACCGTCGAAGAGCTATTCGCCGAACATCTTCTGCTTCATCTCGCGGCGCTCCTGGGCTTCGAGAGACAGCGTCGCGGTCGGTCGCGCGAGCAGACGCGGCACGCCGATCGGATCGCCGGTCTCTTCGCAATACCCGTAGTCGCCGGAGTCGATGCGAAGGATCGACTGCTGGATCTTCTTCAGCAACTTCCGTTCGCGATCGCGGGTGCGCAGTTCGAGTGCGTGCTCTTCCTCGATCGTCGCGCGGTCCGCGGGGTCGGGAACGATGATCGACTCGCGCAGGTGCTCGGTGGTCTCGCCGGCGTTGCGCAGGATGTCCTGTTCCATCGACTGCAGTCGCAGCTTGAAGAACTGCAGCTGCGAAGAATTCATGTAGTCCTTCTCGGGCGCGGCGAGGATTTCGGCTTCCGACATCGGCTTGCCGGTCGTGCGTGCCGTCGCGCCGACGCGCGGCGGGACGACGACGGTCGCCGGCTCTTCGACGTCGTCGGGCTCCGCGACCTTGCGCGCGGGCGTCGCGCGCTTGGCGGCCGGCTTCTCCTTGGCGGCGGGGGTTTTTGCGGTGGCGGTCTTGGCTCCCATACGTTCCTCTGCTTCGCTCGGCGGATCGTCCGGAGGACGCATGCCGTATTGCTCGTACATCGATGCTCCCGCTCGGTACAGCGCGGAAGCGACGGAAAGGATTCAGTGGCGAAGGCGGACGAGCGGCTGCCGAATGAGTCGCACGGCCCCGTCGCAAATGCCCGAAAAGCGTTGTCCTTCAGTGCTCTCCGAGCCGCCGCGCGAAACGTCCGCCGGCGTTCAAGGGGCCGGATTAAAGCACAGTGGGATGGCAGGCGCAATCGTCTGCCGCCCGCATCGGGGAAAGCCCTCGACGACGATGCGCCGCGATCTCTTGATGAGAACGGGTTTGCATCAAGCCCGTTGTCCTGCCCGCTTCGCCGGAGTCGTCACCGAATCGCCGGCCTGTTGATCGCCTCCGTCCGTTTGCGGCACACTCCGCCGATGTCCGCGTCGCGCTCGCTGTTCGCCCGCCTGCTGTTCGCGCTGCTGCTCGTCTTCGGGCAGGAGCGTGCGGTCCTGCACGCGCTCGAGCACGACGTCGACCGGATCCATCAGACGCGCGACGCGAGCGGCCACGCGCACGACGTCTGCGCGGAGTGCCTCGCGATCGCGCACCTCGACCACGCCGACGGCGTGGCGCCTTTCCGCTTCTCGGCCGCCGCCTTCGTGGCGCCTCCCTTCGCGGCCGCGGGCGACGTCGACGCGCCGCAGGCCTCGCCGACCCGCTACCACTCCAGAGCTCCGCCGGCCCTCTCCTGATCCCCAGCACGCGCGCGTCCGCCGCGTGCCGTCCCTTCAGGAGAAGTCCATGCATTCGCCCCGTCGGCGCCTCGCGTCGTTCGCCGCCATCCTCTGTCTCGTCGCGACGGCCTCGGCCGCGGACGACGTCGACAACCGCCAGCACGCCCACGTCCACGGCGTCGCCCGCATCGGCATCGCCGTCGACCACGACCTGCTCACCATCCAGTTCGAGTCGCCGCTCGACAGCGTGATCGGCTTCGAGCACCGACCGAACACGCCGGCGGAGCGCGCCGCGGTCGAAGCGCTGCAGGCGCGCATGAAGGATCCGGCGGATCTCTTCCGCATGACTCCTGCGGCCGGCTGCATGCTGCGGAAGGCCACCGCCGAGTCCGCCCTCTTCGAAGCTCCGCCTGCCGAAGGCGTCGGCGAAGCGCATGCGGACCTCGACACGAGCTTCGAATACCGCTGCGCGCACGTCGACGCGCTCGCGTCGATCGACGTCGGCCTGTTCGACGCGTATCCGCGCCTGCAGCGGATCGACGTGGAGGCGGCGACCGGCAGCGGTCAGTTCAAGCGCGACCTGCGTCGCCCCGCCCGCACCATCGCGCTCGGTCGACGATGACATCGACCGTCGCGTCGCTGACCGGCGTCCGCTTCCGCTATCCGAACGCATCCGCCGATGCGCTGCGGGTCGAACGCTTCGCGCTGCAGGCGGGCGAGCGCGTCTTCGTTCGCGGACCGAGCGGCAGCGGCAAGACCACGCTGCTGTCGCTTCTGGCGGGCGTGCTGGTGCCGCGGGAAGGCGCCGCCTGCCTGAACGAGCGTGACTGGCGAACTCTTTCGTCGGCGGGTCGCGACCGACTGCGGGCCGACGGCATCGGCTACATCTTCCAGCAGTTCAACCTGCTGGCGTACCTGTCGGTACTCGACAACGTCCTGCTGCCCTGTCGCTTTTCGGCGTCGCGTCGCGCCCGCGCCGGCGGCTCGGCCGCGGCGACCGCGCGGACGGCCGAGGGCCTGCTCGGACGGATGGGGCTCCACGGCGCCATGCTCCGACGCAGCGCGGGCGAGCTGTCGGTCGGGCAGCAGCAGCGCGTCGCCGCGGCGCGTGCACTGATCGGTTCGCCGGCGCTGGTGATCGCCGACGAACCCACGTCCGCCCTCGACGAGGGGACGCGCGAGTCGTTCATGACCGTGCTGCTCGAAGCCTGCCGCGATGCGGGCAGCGCGCTGGTGTTCGTCAGCCACGACGCACGCCTCTCCCCGCTCTTCGAGCGCCAGGTCGACCTCGCGGCGATCAACGGCGCGACGCGCTCCGCGAACGAAGGGGCACCCGCATGAACGCGCTGCTGCGGCTCGCCGCGCGCAGCGCCTGGAACCGGCGCTTCGTGCTCGCGCTGGTCGTGTCGTCGATCGCGTTGTCGACCTTCCTGCTGCTCGGGATCGAGCGCATCCGCAGCGACGTGCGCGACGATTTCGCCGAGTCGGTGTCGGGTACCGACCTCATCGTCGGCGCGCGGACCGGCGGCGTGCAACTGCTGCTCTATTCGGTCTTCCGCATCGGCAGCGCCACCAACAACGTCCGCTGGACCAGCGTGCAGGCGATCGCGAGGCAGCGCGCCGTGTCGTGGGTGATCCCGATCTCGCTCGGCGACTCGCATCGCGGCTTCGCCGTCGTCGGCACCACCGAGGCGTACTTCGATCACTTCCACTACGGCGACGACCGTCCGCTCGTCGTCGAGAGCGGCAAGCGCTTCGCCGGCGTCTACGACACGGTGCTCGGCTCGGAGGTCGCATCGCGGCTCGGCTATCGCCTGGGGGACCGCATCGTCCTCAGCCACGGCGACGGCGCGTTCGCGGCCAACGACCATGCGGACAAGCCGTTCACGGTCGTCGGCATCCTCGCGGCGACCGGCACGCCGGTCGATCGCTCGGTGCACATCAGCCTCGAGGCGATGGAGGCGATCCACCTCGACTGGGCCGTCGGCGCGCCGATCCCCGGGCTGTCGATCTCGGCCGAGGACGCTTCGAAGGCGGACCTGACACCGAAGCGCATCACCGCCGCGCTGGTCGGCCTGCGCAGCCGCAGCGCGGTCTTCTCGGTCCAGCGCTTCGTCGACGACTTCCAGCCCGAACCACTGATGGCGGTACTGCCCGGCGTGGCCCTCGACGAACTGTGGGAAGTGCTCGGCACCGGCGAGCGCGGCCTCCTCGCGATGAGCGTGCTGGTCTCGCTGGTCAGTCTCGCCGGCCTCGTCGCGGTGATCATGGCCGGTCTCGACGAACGACGTCGCGAGCTCGCCATCCTGCGCGCGGTCGGCGCGGGTCCGCGACAGCTGCTGCTCCTGCTCGCGGCCGAGGGCGGGCTGGTCACCATGACCGGCGCCGCGATCGGCGCGATCGCGAGTCTCGCCGCGGTCGCATCGCTGGCCGGCGTCGTCCGCTCGCAGGTCGGGATCGATCTCCACTCGCACTGGCCCGGCGCCGACGAGTGGTCGCTGCTCTGCGCCGTCGTCGTGGCCGGATGGCTGGCCAGTCTCGTGCCGGGCGTGCGCGCCTATCGACTGTCGCTGGCCGACGGCCTTTCACCGAGGATCTGAATGTCGAACGCAACGAAACACCTGCTCGCCGGAGGCGCGACGCTGTGCGCCTTGATGATTCCGCCGGCGCACGGCGCGCCGCCGCCCGCCGCCGTCGGGACCGCCGCCGCTGCCGTCGACGCCGGTACCGCGAAGGAGATCAAGTGGGACGACCTGATCCCGAAAGGCTGGGATCCGTACCAGCGCTTTCGCGACCGGCCTCTCGGCGTGATGGACGACGGCGATCCGCGCGTGCAGGAGCTCATGAGCGAGATGCGCATGGTGTGGGACGACGCGCCCACCGTCACCGAACTCGATGGCGCGGCCGTGAAGATCCCCGGCTACATCGTGCCGCTGGAAGAGAACCACGGCACGCTGAAGGAGTTCCTGCTGGTCCCCTACTTCGGCGCCTGCATCCACACGCCGCCGCCGCCGGCCAACCAGATCATCCACGTCTTCGCGAAGACGCCGATCAAGGGCTTCCACGCGATGGACACGGTATGGATCCGCGGCGCGCTCACGCGGGGGCGCAACGAGTCGTACATGGGCACGAGCGGCTACGAGATCCGCGCCGATGCGGTCGATCGCTACGCGACGCCGAAGCGCTGACCCGCGATCGGCTACCGTCGATGATCGTCGTCCGCCGGATCGCGGACTCGCCGCATGTCGTCGAAACCGGGTTCGACGCGTGCGTCGCCGGACTCGCATGCCGGCCGCGCGCGCGAGCGACGCTGCGTGCATCGCGGCGCGCGATGCGGGAGCCGATCCGGGTTCCGCCGGAACCGAACGCCGACGCGCGGCGACACGTCGCGGACACCGCGCTCGAAGCGCCGCGGACCGGGCGTACCCGGGCCGCGCCATGAACGTCGTCGACCGGATCACCGCGCGCGGCGCACTCGTCCTCGTCGTGCTGTCCGGATGCCACGGCGTCCTCGCGGGGGCTGCCGAACCCGTCACCCGCGAGGCGGCGATGGCGTCGCTGCGTTCGGTCGCGGGAGACCACCCCGACGCCGGCCGCACGCTGGCGAGCCTGAGCGAGCAGGCCACGCGGCCCGGCGCCGAGGCGATCCGCCTCTACCGCGCCGCGCAGGACGCCGGCGACGACGGCGCGAGGCAGCGGATCGAGCTGCTGAGACAACAGGGCGTGTCGATCCCGTTCACGTCGAACGGCCTGTCGAGCTTCCCCGACACCGGCGAGATCGTCCCGATGGGACGCATGAACGACGAGCGATCACCGGGTTACCACTGCCACTTCCTGCGACCCGGCCAGATGTGGTGTCACAGCGGCCTCGACTGACGCGAAGCCCGCGGCGCGGCCGGTGCATGCGACCCGCACGAGGGTGGAAGGTCGACGACGGCCGCCCGCCGATCGATGGCGGCAGCGGGTTGGTACCATCCCGTATCGCGACGCGGCCCGTCGCCCATGAGACCCGGGATCCCTCATGCAACGCCTGCGCACCTCGACCCTGAAGGCCGTCCTGCTGGCGACGGCCCTGTTGCTCGCCGGCCCGGCGCACGCGCGCGACTGGAGCACCGTGCGCGTCGGCGTCGATGCCACGTACAGGCCGTTCACGTACAAGACGCCCGACGGACAGCTGACCGGATTCGACGTCGACATCGCGAAGGCGTTGTGCGACGAGATGAAGGCCAGGTGCAGCTTCGTCGAGAGCAGCTGGGAAGGCATCATCCCGGGCCTGCGAGCCAACAAGTTCGACGCGATCATCTCGTCGATGTCGATCACGGAAGAGCGCAGGAAGGCGGTCGACTTCACCGACAAGTACTACAACACGCCGAGCACCGTCATCACGAAGGCCGGCGCGCTCGACGGCTCGGTCGCGAGCCTGAAGGGCAAGCGGGTCGGCGCGCTCAAGGCCTCGGTGCAGGAGACCTATGCGAAGCGCGTGCTGGCGCCGGCCGGCGCCGTCGTCGTCTCCTACGATTCGACCCAGCAGTCCTATCTCGACATGAAGTCGGGCCGGCTCGATGCCGTGGTCGCCGACAAGGTCGAGGGCCGCATCGGGTTCCTCGACACGCCCGAGGGCAAGGGCTACGCGGTCGCGGGTCCCGACCTCGACGATCCGAAGTACTTCGGCTCCGGCTCCGGCATCGCGATCCGCAAGGAGGACGCCGACCTGCGCGATCGCCTCAACGCCGCGCTGAGGACGATCCGCGCCAACGGCACCTGGAAGAAGATCTCGGACCGGTACTTCGACTTCGACATCTACGGCAGGTAGGCGCGAAGGCCGTCGTCGAGGGCGCGACGTTGAACACGTCCTACGTCTCGTACGTGATCGCCGGTGCCGGGCTGACGCTGGCGGTGGCGCTCGGCGCGCTGCTGCTGGCGACCGTCATCGGCATCGTCGCTGCGGCGGCGCGGTCGTCGTCGCATCGGCTGCCGCGCGGCGTCGCGATGGCCTACGCGACGCTGATCCGCGGCGTGCCCGACCTGGTGCTGATGCTGCTGATCTTCTACGGCGGCCAGATCGCGGTCAACGCGCTCGCGACGAGACTCGGCTGGGGCGGCGAGACCGGCTCGATCGACATCGACCCGTTCGTGGCCGGCACGGTCACCATCGGCTTCATCTACGGCGCCTACTTCGCCGAGACCTTCCGCGGCGCGATGCTGGCGGTGCCCGTCGGCCAGAGCGAGGCCGCGCTCGCGTGCGGCATGTCGCGCCTGCAGGTGACGACGCGCATCGTGCTGCCGCAGATGGTCCGCCATGCGCTGCCCGGCTTCGCCAACAACTGGCTCGTGCTGGTGAAGTCGACCGCTCTCGTCTCGGTGATCGGCCTCACCGACCTGATGTACCGCGCGAAGCAGGCCGGTGCATCGACGCGCGCCGCGTTCTTCTACTTCATCGTCGCGGCCGCGGTCTATCTCGCGATCACGACGGTGTCGCTGGTCGCGCTGCGCGCGGTCGAGCAGCGCCATCATCGCGGCGTGCGCCGCACGGCGGCCTGATGGACTTCGCGACGCTCCTCGAAGCGGACACCCTGCGTCTGTATGCGGGCGGCATCGTCGTCACGCTCGAACTGCTCGTGGTCTCGCTCGCGTGCGGCATCGTCCTGTCGATCCCTCTCGCGGTCGTCAGGGCCTCGGGCGTCCGCGTGCTGGCGCTGCCGGTCGCGGCCTTCACGTTCGTGCTGCGCGGCACGCCTCTGCTGGTGCAGGTCTATCTCATCTACTACGGCGTCGCGCAGCTCGACTGGGTGCAGGCGCGCTGGGACGCGATCTGGCCGTGGGTGTGGTTCAAGGAGCCGGTGTTCTGCACGCTGACCGCGTTCGTGCTCAACACCACGGCCTACACGATCGAGCTCGTCGCCGGTGCGATCCGCGAGACGTCGCACGGCGAGATCGAGGCCGCGCAGAGCTTCGGCATGGGCCGTGCGACACTCATGCGCCGGATCGTGCTGCCTTCGGCGTTGCGGCGCGCGCTGCCGGCCTACGGCAACGAGGCGATCCTGATGCTGCATGCCACCGCGATCGCGAGCGTGGTCCCCGGCATCGTCGATCTGACCGGCGCCGCGAACAGTCTCTACGCGACCACCTACCTGCCCTTCGAGGCCTACAGCGCCGCCGCCTTGATCTATCTCGCGCTGACGTTCGTGCTGGTGCTGATGCTGCGATGGGTCGAGTCGCATGCGCTCGCGCATCTGCGCCGACCGGGCGGCACCTTCGCGCTCGCGCCGGCCGCACCGGACGAGGCGCATCCGGCATGAGGCGCATCGACCATGTGCTCGCGCCGTCGCAGGTCGGCCTGACGCGCACGTTGACGAGCCTGCACTACGGCACCGCCGCCAGCGGCGAGAAGGCCTATCTGCAGGCGAGCCTGCATGCCGACGAGCTGCCGGGCATGCTCGTCATGCATCACCTCGTGAAGCTGCTCGACGGGGCCGAGGCAGCGGGACGCCTGCGCGGAGAGGTCGTGCTGGTGCCGGTCGCCAACCCGATCGGTCTCGCGCAGGGGCTGCTGCATCAGCGCCTCGGTCGCTTCGAGATGGTGAGCGGCGAGAACTTCAACCGCGGTTACCCCGACTACCTGTCCTGCATCGGGCCGGCGCTCGAGGCGCGGCTCGGCGACGACGCGGCCGCGAACCGCGCGCTGGTCCGCTCGGCGATGCGCGCGCACATCGAAGGCGTCGTGCCGAAGAACGAACTCGCCTGCCTGCGCAGGACGCTGTCGTCGCTGGCCTTCGATGCGGACGTGGTCATGGACCTCCACTGCGACCTCGAGGCGCTGCTGCACGTCTATTGCGAGGAGCCCTACTGGCCACAGTGCGAACCGCTCGTGCGGCTGATGGGCATCGAGGCGACGCTGCTGGCGAAGAACAGCGGCGGCGCGTCGTTCGACGAACACCTGAGCGGCGTGTGGTGGCAGCTCGACGATCGCCTCGCACGCACGCGCGGGCGCGATCGCCCCGACATCCCGCTCGCGTGCATGGCCGTCACCGTCGAGCTGCGCGGGCAGTCCGACGTCGGTCACGAGCTGGCATCGAAGGACGCGCGGGCGCTCTTCGACTTCCTCGTCCATCGCGGCATCGTCGACGGGGAGAAGCCCGCGCTGCCGCCGCTGCTGCACGCGCCGACGCCGCTGTCGGC
>CALMOR010000201.1:19062-22835 GCA_937872165.1 uncultured Burkholderiales bacterium
CCTCCGCAAGCCGGGCGATGCCGTCGAAGCCGGCGACGCGATCGCCGAGATCGTCGACCCGGTCGCAGGCCTCGCGACGCCGGTCCGCGCGACCTATGCCGGCCGGGTCTATGCCCGCGCGTTGCGCCGCTACGCGGGCCCGGGCGATTCGATCGCGCACGTCGCCGGCACGATCCCGTTCCGCACCGGCAACCTGCTCAGTCCATGACGACGCCGAAGCTCAGGGTCACCGGCCTCGAGAAGCGCTACGGCGAGCATCCGGTGCTGCGCGGCGTCTCGCTCGAGGCCGAGGTCGGCGACGTGATCAGCGTCATCGGTTCGTCGGGCTCGGGCAAGAGCACGCTGCTCCGCTGCATCAACCTGCTCGAGCGGCCGAACGCCGGATCGATCGAGGTCGCCGGCGAGACGCTCGCGCTGACGATGGCGCGCGACGGGATGCTGCGGGCGACCGACGCGAAGCAGCTGCAGCGCATCCGCTCCGAAGTCGCGATGGTGTTCCAGAGCTTCAACCTGTGGTCGCACAAGACCGCGCTCGAGAACGTCGTCGAGGCGCCGATCCACGTGCTGAAGCTGTCGCGCGACGAAGCGATCGTCCGCGCGCGTCGCGACCTCGACAAGGTCGGACTCGCCGGCGTCGAGGACCGCTATCCCGCCTTCCTGTCGGGCGGACAGCAGCAGCGCGTCGCGATCGCGCGCGCGCTGGCGATGGATCCGCAGGTGATGCTGTTCGACGAGCCGACCTCGGCGCTCGATCCCGAGCTCGTCGGCGAGGTGCTGGCGGTGCTGCGCACGCTGGCCGGCGAAGGCCGCACGATGATCGTCGTCACGCACGAGATGGCGTTCGCGCGCGACGTGTCGAACCGCGTGCTGTTCCTGCACGACGGCGAGATCGCGGAACAGGGCCACCCCGGCGACGTGCTCGCCCGACCCGGTAACGAGCGCCTGCGGCGTTTCCTCAGCCGTCAGAGTTGACCGGCGGACGGACCGCCGGCGGCGCGAGTCCGCGCGCCCCGCTACTATGGGGTTCCCGCGCAAGTACGCACCGCCACTTCTGTGGCACTGTCGCGTGTCGACGAATCATCCGCACACCGTGCATCGCCGTTCACCGTCCCAATCCTCCGCGGCGCGCCGCATCGCTCGTGCGTTGGCGGTCATCGCGACGCTCGCGACGGCCGCCTGCCAGCCCGTGCTCCTCGACCCGAAGGGTCCGATCGGACGAGCCGACCGGACGATCCTCGTCGACTCGCTCGCGATCATGCTGGCGATCGTCGTCCCGACCATCCTCGCGACCTTCGCGTTCGCATGGTGGTATCGCGCGTCGAACAAGCGGGCCAGATACCTGCCCGACTGGGAGTTCTCGGGCCGCCTCGAGATGATCGTATGGGCGATCCCGACGATGACCATCATCCTGCTCGGCGGCGTCACGTGGATCGGCGCGCACGAGCTCGACCCCGCCACGCCGATCGTGTCGAAGACCGCCCCGCTCGACGTCGAGGTCGTCTCGCTCGACTGGAAGTGGCTCTTCATCTATCCCGAGCATCGGGTCGCGAGCGTCAACCAGCTCGTGCTGCCGGCCGGCGTACCGATCCACTTCAAGCTCACGTCGGCGTCGGTGATGAACACCTTCTTCGTGCCGCGCCTGGGCAGCATGATCTACACGATGAACGGCATGACGACCGAGCTGTACCTGCAGGCCGACGAGACCGGTACCTACCGCGGCATGTCGGGTCACTACAGCGGCGAAGGCTTCTCCGACATGCACTTCGACGTGCGCGCGGTGTCGGCCGAGGACTTCGCCCGCTGGGTCAACACCACGCGCGACAGCGGGCCGACGCTCGACGGCGCGGCCTACGCCGAGTTCGCCAGACAGAGCATCGCCGTCGCGCCGTCGACCTTCGCCCGCGTCGAGGGCGATCTCTTCCGGCGCATCGTCTCGCTGCAGCTCGCGCCGGGACCCGGTCCCGGCACGGAACGCGAAGGCACGGCGCAGAAGGCGGAGATCAAGCGATGAACCTGTTCGGCAAGCTGACGCTGGAAGCCGTTCCCTACCACGAGCCGATCGTGATGGTGGCGTCGGGGGTGGTCGCGGTATCGATCACGGCCGTCCTCGTGTGGACCTTCGTCAAGGGCCATTTCCCGTACGTCTGGAAGGAATGGCTGTCGAGCGTCGACCACAAGAAGATCGGCGTCATGTACGTGCTGCTCGCGATGGTGATGCTGCTGCGCGGCTTCTCGGACGCGATCCTGATGCGCTCGCAACAGGCGCTGGCGTTCAACGCGCCCGGCTACCTGCCGCCCGACCACTACAACCAGATCTTCTCGGCGCACGGCACGATGATGATCTTCTTCGTCGCGATGCCGTTCGTGATCGGCCTCATGAACTTCGTCGTGCCGCTGCAGCTCGGCACCCGCGACGTCGCCTTCCCCACGCTCAACTCGGTCGGCTTCTGGCTGACGGCCACCGGCGCGCTGCTGGTCAACATCTCGCTCTTCGTCGGCGAGTTCGCGAAGACCGGATGGCTGCCGTACCCGCCGCTGTCCGAGCTGCAGTATTCGCCCGGCGTCGGCGTCGACTACTACCTGTGGGCGCTGCAGATCTCGGGCGTCGGGACGCTGCTGTCGGGCGTAAACCTCGTCACGACGGTGCTCAAGGTCCGCGCGCCGGGCATGAGCTATCTGCGCATGCCGATGTTCTGCTGGACCACGCTCGCGTCGAACCTGCTGATCGTCGCGGCGTTCCCGATCCTCACGGCGACCTTCGCGATGCTGTTGCTCGACCGCTACCTCGGCTTCCACTTCTTCACGAACGACGGTGGCGGCAACATGATGATGTTCATGAACCTGATCTGGGCCTGGGGTCACCCCGAGGTCTACATCCTGGTCCTGCCCGCGTTCGGCATCTTCTCGGAAGTGTTCTCGACGTTCTCGCGCAAGCCGCTCTTCGGCTACCGCTCGATGGTGGCCGCGACGATGGTGATCTGCGTGCTCGCGTTCATGGTCTGGCTGCACCACTTCTTCACGATGGGCGCGGGCGGCGACGTCAACGCGATCTTCGGCATCGCGACGATGATCATCGCGGTGCCCACCGGCGTGAAGATCTTCAACTGGCTGTTCACGATGTACGGCGGACGCATCGTGTTCGCGACGCCGGTGCTGTGGGCGCTCGGCTTCATCGTCACCTTCGTCGTCGGCGGCATGACCGGGGTCCTGCTCGCGGTGCCGCCTGCCGACTTCGTGCTGCACAACAGCCTCTTCCTGGTCGCGCACTTCCACAACGTCATCATCGGCGGCGTGCTGTTCGGCGCGTTCGCGGGCTATACCTACTGGTTCCCGAAGGCCTTCGGCTTCCGCCTGCACGAAGGCATCGGCAGGGCCGCGTTCTGGTTCTGGACGGTGGGCTTCTACGTCGCCTTCATGCCGCTGTACTGGCTCGGCCTCGAAGGCATGACCCGTCGCATGCAGCACTACGACGTGCCCGAGTGGCGCCCGTGGCTGCTGGTCGCCGCCTGCGGGGCGCTGCTGATCACGGTCGGCATCGGCCTGCAGATCTGGCAGCTCGTCTACAGCATCCGCCATCGCGAGTCGCTGCGCGACGTGACCGGCGATCCGTGGGACGGTCGTTCGCTCGAGTGGGCCACGGCGTCGCCGCCGCCGCTCTTCAACTTCGCGGTATTGCCGAACGTGGAGGGCGAGGAGACCTACTGGGTCGTCAAGCGCGCGGCGCGCGAACGCGCTTCGCTGTCGGACGAGCCGAAGTACGTCGACATCGAGAT
>CALMOR010000201.1:22845-26096 GCA_937872165.1 uncultured Burkholderiales bacterium
CATCGAGATGCCGCGCAACAGCCCGGTCGGCTTCATCCGCGCGTTCTTCGCGACCGTCATGGGCTTCTCGCTGATCTGGCACATCTGGTGGCTCGTCATCGCGGGCTTCGTCGGCGCGTTCGCGACCTTCGTGGTCTTCGCGTGGCGCGACGAGCACGAGGAACTGATTCCGGCGGACACCGTCGCCCGCATCGATCGCGAGAACCGCAGCGCACGCAGCGCGGCGCTGGCACGCATGCAGCCCGCGTCATGAGCGCGCCCGCGGCGATCCACGGCGGCGAGCCGAAGTCGAGAGGCCACGGCCACGGCGCCGACCTCACCGAGGCGAGCGGTCACGGCGAGTCGAAGCGCATCGTCGTCGGCTACGGCTTCTGGATCTTCCTCATCAGCGACATCATCATGTTCGCCGCGTTCTTCGCGACCTACGCGGTGCTGACCGACAACACCGCCGGCGGTCCGGGCGGTCACGACCTCTTCGACCTCGACAACGTCGCGATCGAGACCGCGTGCCTGCTGACGTCGAGCCTCTTCTGCGGGCTCGCCGGCATCGGCGCGCAGGCGCGCAAGAGCAGCCTGTTCTACGTCTCGATGGCGATCACCTTTGTGCTCGGCGCGGCCTTCCTCGCGCTCGAGGTCCGCGAGTTCGCGGAGATGATCGCGTCGGGAGCCGGACCGAGCCGCAGCGGCTTCCTGTCGTCGTTCTTCGCGCTGATCGGCTGCCACGGATTCCACGTCACGGCCGGCCTGCTGTGGCTGCTGACGATGGTGGCGCAGGTCTTCGCGAAGGGTTACCGCGAGGACATCCTGCGCCGCATGCTGTGCTTCGGCCTCTTCTGGCACACCCTCGACATCATCTGGGTGGCGCTGTTCAGCCTGGTCTACCTGGTGGGGATCGCACGATGAACGAGCCCGCGGCGAACGAGCCGATGTCGGACCACGGAATGCAGCACGGCGACACCGCCCCCGGGGACGCCGGCGACCACGCGGTCGCACAGGGCGTTCGCGGCTATCTGATCGGCTTCGCGCTCGCGGTCTTCCTGTCGCTCGTCTCGTTCTACATCACGCGCAGCACGCTGGTGTGGGCGCCCAGCATCCCGATCGCGCTGTCGGTGCTGGCGATCGCGCAGATGGGCGTGCACCTGGTCTTCTTCCTGCACATCACGACCGGCCCCGACAACGTCAACAACGTGATGGCGCTGGCGTTCGGCGTGCTGATCGTGATGCTGCTGGTGTTCGGCTCGCTGTGGATCATGACCCACCTGAACCACATGATGATGCCGATGGACCAGCTGATGAAGATGCAGCGATAGGCGATGGGGCCGACGGTCGTCGAGTATTCCGACGGCATCGCCGCGGTCGACTCGGGACACGTCCGTCCGCAGCTCGACGCGATCCACCTCGTCGTCGAGGAGGGCCGGGTCGCCGTCGTCGACGCGGGTACCAACCAGTCGGTGCCTCGCGTGCTCGACGCATTGGCTCGCAAGGGCCTCTCGCCCGACGCCATCGACTACGTGTTCCTCACCCACGTCCACCTCGACCATGCCGGCGGAGCGGGGCTCCTGATGCGACACGCGCCGAACGCGACGCTGGTCGTGCATCCGCGCGGCGCGCGCCACGTGGTCGATCCGTCGAAGCTGATGCAGGCCACGCGCGACGTCTACGGGCGCGCGGAGGCGGATGCCCTGTACGGGACGATGGTGCCGGTCCCGGTCGAGCGCGTGTTCGAGGCCACCGACGGCACGACCGTCTCGCTCGCCGGCCGGACCTTCGCGTTCCACGACACGCCGGGCCATGCGCGGCATCACAACTGCATCCACGACGACCGCACCGGCCATCTCTTCACCGGCGACATGTTCGGCGTCTCGTATCGCGAGCTCGATCGCGACGGACGGCAGTTCGTCTTTCCGGCGACGACGCCGGCGAGCTTCGATCCCGACGCTTTCCATGCGTCGATCGAGCGCATGACGGCGCTGCGGCCCGAGGCGATCTACATGACCCATTACGGCAAGGTGGTCGACGTGCCGCGCATCGCGCGCGACCTGCTTCTTCTCGTCGACGCGCACGCGGACCTCGCGCGGCGCCACGCCGACATCGACGACGCAACGGTCCGCCTCGCGGCGCTCGAGGACGGCGTGCGGTCGATCGCGGCCGACGAATGCCGGCGGCGACGCTGGGGTGTCGCCGTCGATCGCATCGGCGACGTCCTCGGCCTCGACATGCGGCTGAACGCGGCCGGACTCGCTGCATGGATCGATGCCGGGCATGCGCATGCGGTCGCGCCGACGGGCGCATGATCGCGCTCCTTTCCTTCGGTATCGTCCCGTCATGAAACCTTCCTCCTGGTTGCGGCTTCTCGCGGTCGCGTCGCTGGCGATGTCCCTCGCATCGGGCGCGTTCGCGGCCGACCTCACGCTGTGGTGCGCCGGTGCGATGAAGGCACCCGTCTCGGCACTGCTCGCGAAGCGGCCGGCCGGCGAGCCGAAGGTGGTCGCGACCTACGCCACGGCCGGGGTCATCCGCGAGCGCTTCGCGAAAGGCGAACGACCCGACCTCGTGATCGCTCCGAGCGAGGACGTCTTCCAGTGGATGAAGCAGAAGGTGATCGACGTCGCATCGCGCCGCGCGCTCGGCGAGACCGAGGTCGGCGTGGCCGTGCGCGCCGGCGCGCCGGTGCCGAACATCGCGACGGCCGACGCGCTCCGTGCGACGCTGCTCGCGGCCCGCAAGGTCGTGATCGTCGACCCGGCGAAGGGCACCAGCGGGCGGCTGGTCGAGAGCCTTTTCCAGGAACTGCGGATCGCCGACGCGATGCGCGACAAGACGCTGAAGGTCGACGGCGGCTACGTCGTCGAGGCGGTCGCGCGCGGCGAGGCCGACCTCGGGCTCCATCAGGTCAGCGAGATCCTGCCGGTCGCCGGCGTGAAGCTCGTCGGACCGCTGCCCGGCGACCTGAAACGCCTGACCCGCTACGACCTCGCGCTCGTCGTCGGCACGCCGCATCGGGACGAGGCCGCTGCCCTCGCGGCCGAGCTGTCGTCGAAGGATGCGCACGCGACGATCGAGAAGAGCGGCTTCATGCCGGCGCGTTGAGCGCCCCGTCGGCCGCATCCCGGCCGCGTCGCCGGGCACGGGTCGCTCGGGCGTCGCACCGACGACTGCCGTCGACGCGGGCAGCGTCTTCGGCGGATCGTGTCGATCGCATGCCCGCGACGACGCGAGCCGGAGGGCGCAGGCGCCAGCGCCCTCCGGCT
>CALMOR010000202.1:0-455 GCA_937872165.1 uncultured Burkholderiales bacterium
CCCGGTTCGCCCGACGTGGGCGTCGCGGGCATCGACACCGGCGGCCGCCCTCATGTCGACCGCGCGGGTCGCACGGTCCAGGGCTACGACTTCATCGGCGATACGACGGTGTCGAACGACGGCGACGGTCGCGACGCCGACCCCAGCGATCCGGGCGACTACGGCTGCGGCAACAACAGCTCGTGGCACGGCACGCACGTGTCGGGGACGATCGGTGCGATCGGCAACGACGGCCGCGGCGTGACCGGGATCAACTGGGTCTCGAAGATCCTTCCCGCCCGCGTGCTGGGCACTTGCGGCGGCTACATCTCGGACGTCGCCGACGCGGTGCGCTGGTCGGCGGGCATCGACGTGCCCGGCATTCCGGCCAACGCCCATCCGGCCCGCGTCGAGAACCTGAGCCTCGGCGACACGAGCCCCTGCTCGAACACCTTCCAGAGCGCGATCGACGATGA
>CALMOR010000202.1:465-4333 GCA_937872165.1 uncultured Burkholderiales bacterium
GCGGCAGGCAACGAGAACGCCGACGCGGGAACGAGCGAGCCGGCCAACTGCGACAACGTCGTCGCGGTCGGCGCGACGCTGCGCAACGGCGGCCGCGCGAGCTTCAGCAACTACGGTTCGAGAGTCGCGCTGTCGGCACCGGGCGCATCGATCCTGTCGACGCTCAACTCCGGCACGACGGTCCCGGCGAACGACAGCTATGCCTTCTACTCGGGCACCAGCATGTCGACGCCGCACGTCGCGGGCATCGCGTCGCTGCTGCTGTCGCAGAACCCGGCGCTGACGCCCGCCCAGGTCAAGGACCGCCTGCAGGCCACGGCTCGTGCCTTCCCGACCGGCACCGGATCGGACTGCAGTGTCGCGTTGTGCGGCGCCGGCATCGTGGACGCGGCCGCCGCGCTCGCGATGCCGGCGCCGGCGCCGCGGGTCGACCTCGCGCTGGCATCCAACGGCGCGGTCGCCACCGCATCGTCGTTCTACAACGCGGCCTATCCGCCGAGCGGGGCCATCGACGGCGAGCATCGCGGCAGCAACTGGGGCGGTGGCGGCGGATGGAACGACGCGACCGTCAACGGCTTTCCCGACCAGCTGCAGGTCGCGTTCCCCGGCGCGACGACGCTGAGCGAGATCGACGTCTACACCTTGCAGGACGATCCCGGCAACCTGCAGGAGCCGACCGAGTCGACGATCTTCAACTACTACGGAATCACCGACTTCGACGTGCAGTACTGGGACGGCTCGACCTGGCAGACGGTGCCCGGCGGCAGCGTCTACGGCAACCGCAACGTGTGGAGAAAGTTCACCTTCCCCGCGGTGATCACGACGGCGATCCGCATCAACGTGCGCGGCGCGTATTCGGCCTACAGCCGCATCGTCGAGGTCGAGGCGTACAACGACGCACCGCGCGTCAACGTGGCGCGCTCGTCGAACGGAGGCCGTGCCACGGCGTCGAGCACCTACAACGTCAACTACGCGCCGTCGGGAGCGATCGACGGCGACCGGGCCGGCTACGCCTGGGGCGGAGGCGGTGGCTGGAACGACGCGACCGTCAATTCGTTCCCGGACCAGTTGCAGGTCGACTTCGACTCGACCCGGCGCATCGACGAGATCGACGTCTTCACGCTGCAGGACGGCCCCCGTCAGGAGCCGACGGAGTCGATGACGTTCGGGTATTACGGCCTCACCGACTTCGACGTGCAGTACTGGGACGGGTCGACCTGGGTGACGGTGCCCAACGGCAGCGTCAACGGCAACAACAAGGTGTGGCGCAAGTTCACCTTCCCCGCGCTATCGACGCCCGCGATCCGCATCAACGTGCGCAATGCGAACTCGGCATACAGCCGCATCGTCGAAGTGGAGGCCTACACGGCGCGCTGAGGACCTTCGCTCGAAGCGGGCTCGTGCCGCTCGACGTAGGTCTTCGGCTCCGAGGCATCGGCGACGCGCTTCATCGCGTCGGCGATGCGGTCGCGGAACCACTGGTGGGCCGGGTTGACGTGCGTGCGCTCGTGCCATGCCAGCACGAGTTGCAGCTTGCCGATGTCGACCGGCAGCGGATAGCTCTTCAGGATGTGGGCTTCGCGCCGGGCCAGCGACTCGGAGAACACGCCGACGATGTTGCTGGTCTCCAGGATCCGCGTCGCGACGAGCACGCTCGGCACCGAGACCACGACCCGCCGCGAGCGGTCCATCGCTTCGAGCGCGGCGTCGACGTCGCCGCGGAAGTCGCCGCCGAAGGGCGAGACGAAGAGATGGTCGAACGAGCAGAAGTCGTCGAGCGTCATCTTCGGCCGGTCGAACGGATGGCCCTTCCGCAACACGCAGCGGTAGCCCTCGGTGCTGACGACGCGAGCACGCAGGTCGTCGGGCAACAGCGCCGGCGTCCCGATCACCATGTCGAGTTGCCCCGTCGCCAGCAGCCGATCGATCTCCGGCTTGGTCAGCCGTTGCACCGGTCGGCCCGCGACCTTCAGGTTCGGCGCCAGCGCGCGCAGCGTCTGGACCATCGGGGCGAGCAGGAACTGCGTCGCGTCGGTCGCGGCGAGCGAGATGGTGTCCGACGAGGTTTTGGGATCGAATCGTCGCGGGGACACGACCGTGCGCAGTCCGTTCATCAGGTCCGACAGGCGCTCCTCGATCTCGAGGGCGCGTGGTGTCGGCGTCATGCCGCGCGAGCTCGGGATGAAGAGCGGGTCGTCGAACATGCGGCGCAGGCGCGCGAGCTGCGCGGACAACGCGGGCTGCGTCGTGTGGAGGCGCACCGCCGCCCGGGTCACGTTGCGCTCGGCGAGCAACGCTTCGAGTGCCTGCAGGAGATTGAGGTCGAGTCGCTTCGACATGATTTTCTATGTATGGCTCGGATAACGACGATCGCTTGGACACATAGGACTCGCGTGACGATACTGCATCCCTGTCCGAACCTGCAGCTGGAGTCGCCATCATGAAGAACCGCCTGTGGATCGTCGCCGCGCTCGTCGCGGTCGCTCAGCTCACGATGCTGAGCGGACTGTCCGTATCGTCGAGTCGCGCCGATGCACGGACGCGGTCCGCCCACGCGACCGACGTGGGCCGGCTCTTTCCGGTCGCCGCGTCGACCTTCGCCGCGGGCTATGCCGCGAGCGTCGAGTGAGGCGATGAAAGCGGATTCACCGACCCCGAGGCGCGGCGTCGTCGTCGAACGGGGGCTGCAGACCCTGGCCACCTGTCTGCTCTTCGCCGCCTTCGTCGTCCTGGTCTGACGCGCGTCGGGTCGCGCTCGCAGGAGCGCCTACCTTCGGATGGTCGGGTTCGAAGAACACCCATCGCACCGCCGGCCAGCGCGTCTGGATGCTGTCCTCGACGACGTTGATGGCATCGACGAGTGCCGTGGCGCTCGAATGCGGCGCCATCTCCGCCTGGACCGCGACGACGATCGCTTCGCCCCACTGCAACGTGATGATGTTGATGACCGACCGGACTTCCGGCCGCGCCTCGATATGCAGGCGGATCGCCCGGCGCATCGCGGGCTCGGCGGACTCGCCGACGATCATGCTCTTGACCTCCCGCATCACGAGCAAGGCCACCACCATCAGCAGCAACCCGACCGCGACGCTGCCCAGCGAGTCGAACACCGGGTTGCCGGTCGCATACGAGGCGAGCACGGCGACGAAGGCGATAGCGAGTCCCGCGAGTGCCGCGATGTCCTCACCGGCGACGACCAGCAATTCGGACTGGCGCGTCTCCTGGAACCACTGCCAGAAGGTCTGCTCGCCCTGCGTCCTGCGGATCTCCTTCAGCGCCCCGCGCAGCGACAGGCTCTCGAGGACGATCGAGACACCGAGCACGACCAGCGCGACGACCGGCTCGTGCACGCCCTCGGGTGCGCGCAGGCGGCTGATGCCCTGATAGACCGAAAAGGCGCCACCCAGCAGGAACAGCAGCAGCGCGACCATCATCGCGTAGAAATAGACGACGCGGCCGCCCCCGAGCGGATGGATCTCGGTCACGCCCTGCTTCGCCTGGCGCAGGCCGACGAGCAGCAGCAACTGGTTGGCGCAGTCCGCCAGCGAGTGGATCGCCTCGGCCAGCATCGCGCCCGAGCCGGTGTAGAGCGCGGCCGCGAACTTGGCGATCGCGATCCCCGCGTTGGCACCCAGCGCCCAGAAGATGGCGACCAGCGATCCGCCGGACTCGTTCGAGGCAGACATGCGGCGAGATTCTTCGGTTGGATGCCGGGTCGGCATCGGTGTCCGCTGGCGGACGGGTCGTCTGCCCGCTTCAGGTGTGCGGTACCGAAGTACCGTTCAGACGGCGAAGCTAATCGGGGGCGACGCTCTCGGCCGCGCTCTCGGCCGTGCCTTCCGCCGCGTTCTCGACAGCGGTCGCGCCC
>CALMOR010000202.1:4343-24595 GCA_937872165.1 uncultured Burkholderiales bacterium
CGCCGCGACGGTCTCGGCCGGCGCTTCGCCTTCGCCACCGACCTTGGTCGCCTTGCGCAACGCCTTCTCCTGTTCCTTCTCCTGCTTCTTGCGTTGCTTCGCCAAGTCCTTCTGGCGCTTCTCGTATTGGTAGTTGGGCTTGGCCATGGGCTCCTTGCGGAAGGTATTCGAGGGAGGTCGCACGCCGCGAAAGCCGCGTCCGGAACCTGCCGTATTAGAACCTAGAACCCGGATTGTCGCGAGAGCGCCGTACGGGCGACGCCATCAGACGAGTTCGAACCGGCCTCGACGAAGCGGACCGGTCTCCTTCGTCTCGAGCGCGAGCAGGAACCGCTTGCGCTCGATCCCGCCGCCATAACCGGTCATCGACCCGTCGGCTCCGATCACGCGATGACAGGGCACGACGATCGAGACCGGGTTGCGGCCGTTGGCCAGACCGACGGCCCGCACCGCCTTCGGGTTGCCGACGCGCCGCGCCAGTTCGCCATAGCTGAGCGTCTGCCCGTAGCCGATGGCCCGAAGCGCCTGCCACACCGATCGCTGGAACACGGTGCCGTCGAGGTCGAGCGGCAGGTCGAAGTCGACGCGCTCCCCGGCGAAGTATTCGTCGAGCTGACGGCATGCCCGCTCGATGACGGCCCGACGTGCGCTGCCGTCGGCGACCGCCTCGGTCCAGCGCGGGTCGGGGCGTTCGGGCGCATGACGATGCGCGTCCATGTACAACGCGCGCAGGCCCCGGTCGGACGCGGCTAGCAGCAGCGGGCCGATCGGACTGTCGTGATGGAGCCAGGCGATCTCGTTCATGTGATGCTTCCTTCGCTGCGAGCGGCACGGCGAGCAGGCGCCTGCCACAAGGCGATGGCGGCGTACGCGCGCCAGGGTCGCCAGGCTTCGGAGCGCCGCTCGAGGGCCGCTTCGGACGGCACGGCGTCCGACTTCATGAGGATGCCCCACGCCTTCCGCAGGCCGAGGTCGCCGGAAGGGAAGGCGTCGGGGTGACGCAGCGCGCGCATCGCGATGTAGTGCGCGGTCCATGGCCCGATGCCCGGCACCGCGTCGAGCATCGCGACCGCGTCGTCGCACGACGTCCCCGGCGGCATGTCGAGCCCGCCGTCCCGTGCGAAGCGGGCGAGTTCGCGGACCGTGCCGGCCCGGGACTTCGGCATCCCCACCGCCGCGATCTCGGCGAGGTCCGCATCGGCGAGCACGTCCGCGGTCGGAGCCGCGCGATCGAGGCCGACGAACGGCGTCGTCAGCGACCCGCCGAAGCGCAGCGCCAGGCGACCCGACAGCGTCGACGCGCCGGCGCCGCTGATCTGCTGGCCCAGCACGGCCCTCACCGCCAGTTCGAAGCGGTCCCACGCTCCCGGGCCGCGGATGCCCGACATCGCTTCGACCTCGGGCGCGAGCAGCGCGTCGGTCGCGAGGTGGCCCGCGATGCGCAACGGATCGGCGTCGAGGTCGAACAGCTCGCGCAGTCGTCGCGTCGCGTTCATCAGCACCGGCAGCAGGCCCGCGGACAGCGTGACGACCAGCACGTTCGCGAAGCTGCGACGCATCGCCTGGCCGGCCGACGGCAACGTCACCGACAGCCAGCCCGAGACCGGGCCCGACGCGGACATCGACGACACGGTGCGGCGATACACGGCCACGCCGTCGATCCATTCGACCTGTTCCACGCAGGCCGTCGCGCGACCGGCCAGATAACGGGCGACCGTGTTCCAGTCGAACGGAGGCCGATACGACAGACGCAGCACGATGTCGCCGAGCGGATCGGGCGACGCCTCCGGGGCCGTCGCGCTCTCGGACGCAACGCCCGCGTCGCGACGCAGCGTCGACGGTGCCATGCGGTACTGGTCCCGGAACGCGGCGTTGAAGCGCCTCAGGCTGCCGAAGCCCGACGCGAACGCGAGCTGCGTCATCGACAGTTCCGTCTCCTGCAGCAGCTTCTTGGCGGACAGCAGCCGATGCGTCTGCGCCACCTCGACCGGCGTCACGCCGAAGCGATCTAGCACGATGCGGCGGACCTGCCGGCTCGACAGGCCGATCTCCGCGGCGAGCGTCTCGACCGATCCTTCGTCGAGCGCCCCGCTCTGCAGCCGCGCGAAGATCGCTTCGGCGAGCGAGGTCTCGAAGTCGGCGCGGCCCGGTGCGAGCTCGGGACGGCAGCGGAGGCACGGACGGAAGCCCGCGTGCTCCGCGGCCGCGGCCGTCCGATAGAAGTCGCACGACGCGCGACGCGGCGTCCGCGCCGAGCACACGGGACGGCAGTAGATGCGCGTCGTCCGCACGGCCGTGAAGAAGTGACCGTCGAAGCGCGGATCGCGCGTGACCACCGCCCGATAGCAGCTGTCGTGATCGAGAGGGCCGGCATCCATGACGTCGTTATACGCGCGGGCCTGGTTGCCGACCAGCCGTTTTCGGACATCGAAGCCGGGCCGCCTGCGAGCCGGCGAGCACGTGCCGCGGAGGCGTTCTGCGACGATGCGGGAACGACGTTCGTTACTAACTTTTGTGGATCGCGCGCACGTCGGCCCGATGCATCGCCCCTTACAATCGGCCGCTGCATCCGCGACCTCCGATCAATGCCCGCAGTCCCCTCGTCCATCGCCATCATCGCCATCGCCTCGATCCCCGCGCCGCGGCGATGATCCTGTACGGCGTCACGATCGTCTGTTCCGCGTTCCTGCTGTTCCTCGTACAGCCGATCGTCGCGAAGCAGATCCTCCCCTGGTTCGGCGGCTCGGCGGCCGTATGGACCGTCTGCGTCGTCTTCTTCCAGGCCGTGCTGCTCGCGGGCTACGCCTATGCGCACGGACTCGTGCGACGCGGCGGGCGCACGCAGGCCTTCTTGCACATCGCGCTGCTCGTGATCAGTCTCGCGAGCCTGCCGATCATCGCCTCGGCTTCGTGGAAACCACTGCCCGGCTCCGATCCGACGTGGCGCATCGCAGGTCTCCTCGCCGCGACCATCGGCCTGCCCTACTTCCTGCTGTCGTCGACCGGACCCCTGATGCAGAGCTGGGTCGCGAACGATCCGGCGCTCGCGTCGCGACGGGCAGGGGTCTATCGCCTGTTCGCGCTGTCGAACCTCGGCTCGCTGGTCGGGCTCCTCGCCTATCCGTTCGCCGTCGAGCCGTTCGCCAGTCTCGACCTGCAGGCATCGGCGTGGAGCGGCGCGTACGCGTGCTTCGTGCTGGTGTGCGGCGTCTCCGCATGGCGGGTCCGCGCACGCCGACCCGATGCACGCGAGGCGTCGGATCGACAGGGCGCGCCGTCCTTCGGCCGCTCGTCGTTCTGGCTCGCGTGCGCCGCGCTCGGGTCGATGCTGCTGCTCGCGGTGACCAACCACGTCACGCAGAACGTCGCATCGATCCCCTTCCTCTGGGTCCTTCCGCTCGCGCTCTACCTGCTGTCGTTCGTGATCGTGTTCGAGGGACGCGACGGACGCGGCTGGTACGTCCGTCGCTGGTGGCTCGCACCGGTCCTCGCCGCGGCCATCGCGATGACGTGGGCGCTCGGCGCGAGCCGCGGCGTGCTGAACCTGTACGTGTCGCTGCCGATCTTCTGCATCGGCCTCTTCCTCTGCTGCGTGTTCTGCCACGGCGAGCTGGCCGCGACGAAGCCGAAGCCGGCGTATCTCACGCACTTCTACCTGTGTCTCTCGGCCGGCGGCGCGCTCGGCGGTCTCTTCGTCGCGCTGGTCGCGCCGCAGATCTTCACCAACTACTGGGAGACGCCGGGGGCGCTGGTCGGCTTGTCCGTGATCGCGGCGATCTCGTTGCGCGAACGCCGTCTGTCCGGATGGCTGGCGGGCATCGCGCTGGCGACCGTCGCGATCGCGGCCGTCTTCCTCGCCGGCGGCGGCAATTCGTTCGCGGCCGTCCGGAAGCTTTTGCCCGGCGGCGATGCGACCGGCGTCACGGTCGGGCTCGTCGTGATCGCAGCCGCCGCGCTGAGCGTCGCGACGTGGAAGCAGTGGCCCGTGGCGATCGTCGCGACGGCGGTCGTCTGCACGGCCGTCTATGCGCATCGTTACTACGACTTCCTTTCGAAGGACACGTTGGTCGCGTCGCGCAACTTCTACGGCGCCCTGCGCGTGAAGGACAGCGGCAGCGGCACCGAGCAGCGGCGCGATCTGCTGCACGGCGTGATCCTGCACGGCGACCAATACCTCTCCGGCGACCGGCGACACGATGCGACGACCTACTACGGACCCGACTCCGGCATCGGCCTCGTGCTGCAGAAACTGCGGACCGCCGACGAGCAGGTCGACGTCGCGATGATCGGCCTCGGCACCGGAACGCTGACCGCGTGGGGAGAGGCCGGCGACCGCTACCGGATCTACGAGCTGAATCCCGCGATGGTGGAGATCGCGCAGCGCGACTTCACCTATCTGACGGACAGCAAGGCGGACCTCGCGATCGTGCTCGGCGACGCGAGGCTGTCGATGGAGCGCGAGCTGCGCGACGGAACGGCCGTGCCTTTCGACGTCATCGCGGTCGACGCCTTCTCGAGCGATTCGATCCCGGTCCACCTCATCACGCGCGAAGCGCTCGATGTCTTCAGGCGACACCTGAAGCCCGATGGCGTGATCGCCTTCCACGTGTCGAACCGCTTCCTCGATCTCGCACCGGTCGTCGCGCAGCTCGCGGCCGACGCGGGCCTGATGGCGTTCAACGTCGTCGACAATCCGGACGACGAGGTCGAGTACGCCGCATCGGACTGGGTCCTCGTCACGAACAACCGGGCCTTCGTCGACAGCGAGGCGATCCGCGCGCGACTCTCGTCGATCGATCCGATCCCGGGCCTTCCGATCTGGACCGACCAGTACAACAATCTCTTCAAGATCCTCAAGTAGTCCCTGTCCCTCACCGGCTCATCGACCATGAAATCGTCCTCACCCTCTTCCACGAAGTCCCGCGCGAAGACCGCCGTCAAGACCGGGCGGGCAGCGCCCCTCGAGGCCCGGGCGAAGGCGACGCCGCGCTCGCGAATGCGCAATAGCAAGGCGATGGTGCGCACCTCGCCGATCCACGGCCGCGGCGTCGTCGCACGCATCCCGATCGCGGCCGGCGAGCGCATCTGCGAGTACGTGGGCGAGCGGATCGACTGGCCCGAGGCACTGCGCCGTCATCCGCACGACCCGGAACAACCCTTCCACACCTTCTACTTCAGCGTCGACGACGACACGGTGATCGACGGCAACGTGGGCGGCGACTTCTCGCGCTTCATGAATCATTCGTGCGAGCCCAATTGCGAGGCCGAACTCGTCGAAGGCAAGGAACGGATCCGCATCTTCATCCACGCGCTGCGCGACATCGAGCCCGGAGAGGAGCTGGTCTACAACTACGGGCTGTCGCTCGACGAGCGCTACACGCCGACGTTGAAGAAGCAGTTCGCCTGTCACTGCGGCAGCCCGAAGTGCCGCGGCACCATGCTGTCTCCGAAACGCTGAACGGCACTTGCCGACGCCGGGGGCCGGCCTATACTCGTTCGCGAGCATCGACGGGCAGGGCGATGCTCTTCCCGGCACCGGGCCGTCGTCGAAGCCGGGATCGATCCGCCGCATCGTTGCCCTGGCATCGTCCATCACCTGGGAGACCGTCATGAAAGGCTTCGCGCTCATCGCAGCGATCCTCGCTGCATCCATCGCCGGCTGCGCTTCGGCGCCGCAGGACACGCAGACCTCCGCCTACGACTTCGACAAGGTCGCCCAGATCAACACGCGCGCGAAGGTCCGCGGCATCGAGGTCCAGTGGCTCAACTATCCGCGGAAGAAGCCGGCCGTCGCCGACGTCACGCCGTCGCTCGGCGAACCGAGCGGCACCTGAAGCCGCATCCTCGGGAAGTCCCGCGACGCGGGCTTCCCGATCCACCGTCAACGCATCGCGAGCGTCTTCAGGTTCGCGAGTCCGGCCGCGAAGTCGTTGCCGACGAGCTTGTCCATCGCGAGACCCATCCAGCGCATCATCGGGTTGTTGCCCAGATCGCCCTCGTTGCTCCACGACACGCGCGTGGTCGTCGCGGAGATCGGCTCGAACGTGATGAAGCCGGTCGCTGTGGTGCCGAAGTCGGGAAAGTAGAGGCTGTAGCCGATCCGTCGTCCGGGGTCGGCCGACGTCAGCGTCATCTGGCCGCGGCCTTCGCTCTTGCTCTGCCAGCTCCACTGCGCACCCGTCCCCGCCGGCGGCCCCGAATAGACGATCTCCATGTTCGGGTCGCGCCGGTTCCACGCGGACCACTGCTGCCAGGTCCTCACTTCGGCCACGAGCGGATAGATCTTCGACGGCGGTGCATCGATGTCGATCGACCGCGCCACGTTGTAATGGGACGGCAGGACGTAGGCCACCGCGACCAGCACCACCACGAGTGCGACGAGCGCGAACAGGGTCCGCTTGACGATCTTCATGAGGCTCCTCCGTATCCACGAAACCTTCGCGGCCGATGGTAGGCGGGCTCCCGGCTCGCGACAAGCCGGGCAGCGGCACGATGACGTTCGCAAGCGCGGCGTCGCGATCGGCGACGCGACCTGGAAGGCTTCGGCCGAAGCGGGCATAGTGAGCGCCGCGCCGTCGACTCCTCTCGTCCCGATGGATCCCGTCACCCTTCCCGCCGTCGCTCGTCGCTCTCTCGTTCGAGGACTCGCCTGCGTCGCGGCCCTGACGCTCGCGGCCTGCGGCGGAGGCGGAGGGGCGTCGAACTCCCCGACACCGACCGCGAGCGCGGCGCCGACCGTCGACCCGCTCGCCAACGTCTGCACGCCGACCGGCGAGAAGTCGTGGGTGTCCGCCTATCTCAACGACGTCTACCTGTTCTATCGCGACATCGTCGCGGTGGACCCGAACGCCTACGCGACGCCGGAGGCCTACTTCGACGCGCTGCTAGTGCCGTCGAAGGACCGCTTCTCGTTCGTCGAGCAGCAGTCCGTGGCCGACGCGTTCTTCGCCGCGGGTCAGGACATCGGCTACGGCGCGGTCTTCAAGCTCGACACGAGCAACCGACTGCGCATCGGCTATGTCGACGCGAGCGGCCCGCTCGCGTCGCAAGGAGTCGCACGCGGCGCCGAGATCACCGCGGTCCAGGGGCAGGCGGTCTCGACGCTGAGCACGTCGACGCTGAACGGCTTCCTGTTCCCGACGTCGGTCGCCGTCCCGCTGTCGCTGACGGTCGTCGACGCGGGGCAGACCGCGCCGCGCGCGATCGTCGTGACGTCGACCAGCGTCGTCGAAGACCCGGTGCCGCTCGCGCAGGTCCTGCCGTCGGACCCGGGCGATCCGCTGTCCGCGAAGATCGGATACCTGCTCTTCGACGACCAGGTCGCCACCGCCGAGTCGGAACTGATCGCCGCGTTCGACACCTTCGGCGCCGCGGGCGTCGGCGACCTCGTGATCGACCTTCGCTACAACGGTGGCGGCTTCCTCTATATCGCGAGCGAACTCGCCTACATGATCGCCGGCAACCGCATCGCCCCGAACGCGACGTTCGAGAAGCTGGTCTTCAACGATAGACATCCCGAGAAGACCGCCAACCCGTCCAACACCGTTCCCTTCCATGCCGCGTCGACCGCCAGCCAGGTTCTGCCCACGCTGAACCTGCCCCGCGTGTTCGTCATCACGGCGCCCGGGACCTGCTCGGCGAGCGAGTCCGTCATCAACGGGCTGACGCCGTTCGTGCAGGTGATCCGCATCGGCGGCACCACCTGCGGCAAGCCGTACGGCTTCATCCAGACCGACAACTGCGGCAAGGCCTACTTCGCGATCCAGTTCCAGGGCGTCAACAACGTCGGCTTCGGCGACTATACGAGCGGCTTCGCGCCGGCGTGCGTGGTGGCCGACGACTTCGACCATGCGCTCGGTGACCGCAACGAGGGACGCCTCGCGGCCACGCTCGCCTACCGACGCACCGGCGTCTGTCCCGCGCCGGTCGCCTCGGCGAAGGAGAGCGGACGGTCGCTCGAGAGCGTCGAGGGTCTGCTCGGGCGACCCGAGCGACAGCGCCGCCTGATCCGCTGAAACTCGCTCAGCCGAAGTTGCGACGCCAGACGGCCGCGACGACGGCGTCCTCCTCGGTCCTGCGGACGGCGGCCATCGCCTTCGGGCAGTGCACGTCGAGCCATGTCCGACCCGGTCGCCATCGCGCGATCATCGCCACGTAGACATCGAGCGCCGAGAGCCGCTCGCCGGTCAGGAAGGAGCCGGGCTCGACCCCGGCCTCGAAGGCCAGCCACGCGTCCTTCAGCCTCTGCAGCGCATGAGCCGCGAGACCGGCCCGCGCCGCATCCTCGTCGACCCAGCGCTCGGGGAAGTCGCCGATGACGATCGGCACGTAGACGTTGGTCGCGAAGTAGACCATCCATCGATAGGCCAGGGCGCGGCGGCGCGGGTCGTCGGGCAGCAGCCGCGCCTCGGGGAAGCGATCGGCGATCCACAACGCGATGCCGGCCGACTCCGTCAGGACGGTGCCGTCCGCGAGGACCAGCGTGGGCACCTGCGCCATCGGGTTGACCGTACGCAACCGATCCCGGGCGGCGCGGTCCTTCCCCTCGACGTACTCGACGTCGTACGGGACGGCAGCCATCGCGAGCAGCGCTTCGACCACCGCCGATCCGCATCCCTTTCCTCCGTAGAGCCGCATCGCATCCCTCCCTTTCGAGCACGTCCTTCGTCATCCGTGGGTGATCGGTGGGACGCGGCTCCCTATCGTGATGGCTCGGAGCTCGGCTCCACCCTGACGGAGGAACGTACATGGACATCGACAGTTCGATCCACCCCGGCGACGCGCGAGTGATCGCGTTGATGGTCACCATTCTCGCAGGCCTGGTCGTCGCGATCGGTTTCTTGATGAACGATCCGTCGATCGACGCCTCGCGCGTCGACCCGGTCCGCACCAGCCACGCGTCGATGCTGTCGGCCCCGGCGATGCGGATGGCGACCGAAGCCAACGCGACGGAAGCCGGTCCGACGACGCCCGAGGACAACACGGCCGCCGACGAGTCGTCGCACGGCCTGCATGCCGAAGCAGCGCACTGACGCCCGCGGCTCTCCCCCCGTCCGACGTCGCCGATCCCGGCGTCGGACCAGCCCCGTCCTCTCGGCATCGCAGGTCGGTGCCATCGCGTCGAATCGTCGATCTGTGCTATCAAGCGGCCCACTGGCCGGCATCGCGCGGAACGTCGGCCCATCCGACCTCCGATGGAACCCCGATGCTGATCTTCCACGAGTACGCCTTCGTCCTGCTCGCTCTCGGCGCGGTGCTCACGCTCGCGAGCAACCTGATGAAGCGCATGGTGCCGCTGCGCATCCTGGCGCTCGCGGCCACCAGCCTGTTCCTCGGCAATGCGCTGGTGAAGGACGACTGGATCAACGTCGCGCTGCAGGTCACGCTGCTCGCCGTCAACGCGTACCGCCTGTGGGATCTGCATCATCTGCTGGCTTCGCTCGAGAACGCCACCGCGGACACGCCGTTGAAGGACTGGCTGCTGCCCCACATGACCAAGAAGGTCTTCAAGGCCGGCCACGTCATCTTCCGCAAGGGCGAGCCCGCGCACGACATGGTCTACGTTCGCAAGGGCCGCATCCGCATCGACGAGATCGGCCAGACGCTCGGCAGCGGCAGCCTGGTCGGCGAGATCGGTCTCTTCTCGGAAGAGCGCAGGCGCACGGCCACCGTGACCTGCGAGACGCATTGCATCTGCTACACGATGACCGACGAGGCCATCTACCTGCTCTACTTCCAGAATCCGAAGCTCGGCTTCTTCCTCATCCGCCTCATCGTCCAGCGCCTGCTGCGCGACCTGCAACGGCGACCCGTCACCGCGGAAGCCTGATCAGCTCGCGGCCTGCCGACGACCCAGCGCGATCGCGAAGTTGTCGAAGAATCCATCGGCGATCCTGCGGGCCGCGATGTCGACGAGGCGCGCGCCGACCTTCGCGATCTTTCCCTCGACGGTCGCGGTGCCCTCGTAGGCGAGGCAGGTTCCGCCGGCTTCGTCGGCCAGGAGTCTGACGGCGGCCGAGCCCTTGCCGAAGCCGGCGACACCGCCGCCGCCTTCGAAGCGGATCGTGTACGCGCGCGGCGGATCGAGGTCCGTCAACTGCAGCTTGCCCTTGAACGTCGCCTTCACGGGACCGATCGCCGCGACCAGCACGAGGTCGTAGCGGCCCGTCTCGGCGCTCGCGGCGTCGCGCGTGATCGATTCGCATCCGGGGATCGCCCGCTGCAGCAGGCCGGTATCGTTGAGCGCTTCCCATGCCGCCTGCTGCGTGACCGGCAGCCGTCGTTCGCCCTTCAGTCGCATCGCAGACTCGTGAATCGTGGAATCGATGCGAGGCACGGTAGCAGATCGATTCGATCGTCGGCCGGCGGACGCCCGCCGCGGAGGCGCGCCGATCGGGGTCAGGACCGGTCGAACGCGATCGTGACCGCCTCGGCCGAGCGCGTGGCGGGACCGTGATACACCGCTTCGATGTTGTTGCCGTCGGGATCGAGCAGGAACGCGCCGTAGTAGTCGGCGTGGTAGCGACGCGGGCCCGGTGCACCGTTGTCGCGACCGCCGGCGGCGAGGCCGGCCGCATGGAAGCGGTCGACCATCGCGCGGCTGTCGGCCTGGAACGCGATGTGGACATGGGTCCTGCCGACGGTGATGCCGTCCTCGGGCGGCCCGACGTTGAATTCGTCGCTCCAGAACAGGCCGTCGCGCTCGCCCTGGATCACGCGACCGAGCGCTTCGAAGATCGCGCCGTAGAAACGCCGGCTGGCCGGCAGGTCGTCCGATATCAGATGGATGTGGTCGATCAGTCGACCGGTCGAGCAGGTCTTCATCCGCGGTCGATCTCACGGGCCGGGATCGACGCCGAGGCAACCGCCTTCACGACGAACTCCGTCGCGTCGCCCGCACCGGCGCGCGTGTTGGCGCGACGACGCGTGCTCGATCGGAGATCGCGAGCGACGACGAGCACCGCGACAGGAGCCGCCGTCGAGCGGTTCGGACCGCACTCACTTCGGACGTCCCTTCTTCGCGGGCGGGGCGGCGCTGGCGACGCCGCTCTTGGCGGGCCCGTTCAGTTCGGCCACCTTCAGCTCGTAGTTCTTCTCGCGCAGGGCCGTCGGCGGGTGGGTCGATCCGTACGACGTCGGCTGCTGGTCCTTCGCGGCATAGTCGGACACGAACGCCTTCCATGCGGGCCGCGGGTCGTCGCCGATGCGACCGAGCCAGACCGCGGTGCACGCGTCGGCCTCGAACTCCTGCTCCTGCGAGAACGTGAGCTGCGTCGACTTCACGGCCGAGTACAGCGCCGGGAGGTCGGTCATGTCCGAGAAGACGTTGGTCGAGCTCCTGCCGGTCATTCGAGCGAGCAGCTTTCGCGCGAGCTTCCACCCTTCGCTGGTCGAGATCAGGTCGAACTGCAGCTTCTTGATCGGGTGTCGCTTGTAGACATGCGAGAGCTCGTGCGCGACGACGAAGTCGCCGCCCTTCTCGAAGTCGCCGAGTCGGCTCGCGAAGTCGGGCGAGACGACGACATCGTTGCCGAAGCGGGCGAACGCGCCGTCCGGCAGCTCCGGATCGAGCTTGACCTTGATGTCGCCGGGGAAGTCCGCGAGCGTGCCCTTGATGCGATTGGCGCGCTGCTCCACCCGCACGCGCTGCGCCTCGAGCAACGGCGTCGAGCCCTTGCCCTTCGACGAGAAGAAGTCGCCGGTCGCGACGACCTTCTCCTCCATCGCGATCGGCACCCAGACCGTGGTGCGCGCGAGATATCGCAGCATCTCCTCGTCCTCGGGGGAGATGTCCTCGTAGCGGCCGTTGCCGTCGATCAGCTTCCGCAGTCGCTCCGAGCCCTGCTCGCCGGCGAACTCGGTGGCCTTGGCGAAGATGTCGAAGTTCTCCTCGGGCTTCCTGCACTGGCGGTCGGCCGCGACGTCGCCGGACCTGATCCGGTTGTTCGCCAACGCGTTCGACTTGAGCGTCGCGGACATCTTCAGCTCGTTGGCCGACGCGCCGGAAGAGGCGCCGACCGCCCCGCCCTTCGACGCTTCGCCGTTCGGTGCGGCTTCGCCCCTGGATGGAGGCTCGCTGCCGGGCAGCGCATCCTTGAGCGTCTTGACGCCGTCGGGGACGACCTTCTTGAAGAAATTGGACACCGCGTCGTCGGCCGCGCTCGCCGGTGCGGTGAAGATGACGACGACGAGGATCGACGCCGTCGGAAGGGCGCGTACGAGTTGCATCAGCGGGCCTCCGCGAGGGACTCCTGCATCGCATCCCAGGTCATGTCGTTCTCCATCAACGTGTCGCTCCACGCGATCCCGTCGGCGACGTCGGCCTTGCCCCGGGCGATGCTCCGGAGCAGGTCCATGTCGCTCTGGCTCGAGACCGAGAACTCGCCCGACGCGATCACGCGGCCGCCGGCATCGGCCACCGTGTACGAGTAGCGGTTGGACGGGCCGAACCAGCGGCCGTCGGCGGTGACGATGCCGCGATCGATGCGGCCGACGAGCGTGTCGCCCTTCGCATCCGCCTTGCCGCGCACCAGCCTCGCGGTCCACTTGCCCGCGCGCCCCGTGTCGACGACGCGAAAACGCCAGGCCGGCGGCGGGATCGCGATGCGCCCGCAAGGGAAGCCGAGCGCGCAGGGACGCCCCTGTCCGGCCGGCTGCGCGACCCGCGGATCGATGCCGCTCGCGCCGGTCATCGGCCGGGTTCCCCCTTCCATGCGGGCCTGGGTGCATTCGGGCGTGGAGCTCGCACAGGGATCGGGCTTGTAGCGCGCCAGCAGCGGCGCGACCGGCCCGTCGACCGGTTCGGGCGGTCGGAACCACTGCCGGTCCCTGACGTAGTTGAGGATGGTCGTGCCGCTCCCTTCGACCCTGGCCTGGTCGCAAGCCTCGAAGGTCCGGTAGTTCGACGGGTCGAGTTCGATCGCGTCGGGACCCTTCTCGGGAACGACGACCTTGCAGGAGCCGCTGCCTTTCTTGCAGGCCATGCGGCACAGCGTCGACGCGCGGGTCTCGCCCGGCCAGGACAGACCGGAGACGAAGACGAGGAGAACGAAGAGCACGAGGCAGGACGCGGACCGCGTTTGCAACGAAGCGGCGAGGGGCATCAGGAATGCTCCGACTTGGAGGACTTCGTGAGGGCGAGGACGGCGCAAGCGACCGTGACGAGGAGCGCGGCGACGACCGCGGGCGCGGCGCCGGGGTATTCGGCGAACACGATGTGGAGGGCCCACAGCCACGCGAGCCAGCAGGCGCTCACGGTCAGCAACGAGTCGAACAGCGGAGCCAGCGCGCGACCTCCGCCGGCCGCGCGCGCCCGATGATCCCGAAAGGTTCGGCGCAGGCGATCGATGCGGAACGACAGGGCCGACACCAGCGATGCTGGCCGATGCGAATGGGCGGTCCCCGCGTGGGCCTCGAGATAGGCGTGCAGCGCGAGCCCGCCGATGACGAAGCACGGATTGCACCATCGGCATCGATCGAGCTCGTAGGAACAGAAACGGATGCTCAGCAGGACGAGCGGCCACGCCACCAGCAGCGGCAGCACCGTCATGAGGACGCTGCCGAGGAAGGGCGCCGACTTCACGCGGGGCTCGAGGAACGGGATCGAGAACGCGGTGACGACGATGAAGATCGAACCCACCAGCAGATCGAAAGCGAGGGCCCCCAACCATTTCTCGTCGATCTCGAACCCTTCCGTCCGCGAGATCATCTCCATCGCGTGCACCGTCGCCCCGTCGACCCAGTCGCGATAGGCATACGGGAGGTAGTAGCGATCGTTGCTGCCTCCGCTCGCGATGGCGAGGATCAGTCCCGGGCCGGCGGTCATCCGCTCACCCAGCGATCGCAGTCGCCGGGTCTGAAGGGCGTCGTCGTTGGGGCCGTCCACGAGTTGCTCGAGGCGGTCGATCGTGATCTGCCCGGCGCTACTCTTGTCCAGCAGGCGCCAGTTGTACATCCGCTTCTCGTACTGGCGCTGGACGGCGGCGACCGCCTTCGGGTTCCGGTCGGCGACCCGCAGCTCGTCCTGAAGGATCGACTGATCGCCGTCCGGCGAAACGGCCGCACGACGCGCCTGCCGGCAGAGGAGCGTCAGCGACTCGTTCGATCGGGCCCCGTCATCCGCGCTCGACACCAGGTGCATCAACGCGCCGAGCGACGGGAACACGTCCGGCAGCGATGCGTTCCCATCGCCCGCGCTCGCCTCGCCGCCGCCGCCATCGCGCCTTCGCTCGTGCGGAAAGCGAAGCGGCGCCTCGTCGCGAGCGGTGAACAGCGCCGGCGACGCGAAGTAGAGCGCATGCGACCCGTCGGGTCTCTCCGCGGCCTCGTCCGCCCGGCAGTCCATGGCGCGCATGAAGCGGTTGCGTGCGTGCCGGTCCTCGGTCGGTCGGTCGAACGCGACCAGCACGATCGGTGCGACCTTGCGGAGTTCGTTCACCGCGTCGCGGACCTGCGCTTCACCGCCGTCGGTGTCGGCGTCCTCGAGGGGAGCGAGATCCACGTCGATCCCGATCACCTTCAGTTCCGACGCGAGCTCCGGGTCGCTGATCAACGCGGCGATCCGGCGCAGGTAGCCGGCGACCTGCCTCCGGTCGGTTGGCCGCACGCCGTCCATCCGCTCGGCCGTCGAGTCGCTCATCGCCCGCATCGCCTCGAACTGCTTGAGACGAAGCGGTGCGCTGATCTCGACGACGGTCACGCGCGGCTCGACGACCCTGTCGTCGAGCGGGAGGCTCGATTTCTCGGCGACGTACCGGGCGAAGAGCGCATCGACCGCGGGTGCCTGTTCGGAATGCTCGATCAGCACGGTGAGCGCCAGCAGGAACATGAACGCCGGCAGGCCGTGCTTGACGAGCAGCCCGACCTGCGCGAGAGAGGAAGCGTGCCGGCCGCCGTGCGCGTTCGCGTCCAGTGGAGGCGATGCGCGCGCCGCTCCGGGATCGGATCTCTTCTCGTCCGACATGCTTCCTCGCCTGATCGAGGCTGCGCGCAGCGGGCTCACATCCCGGGTTTTCCTGCGTTCCGCCTTTCGTTTCGAGTATGTCACAGGCCCCTGTCGCGACGACAGACCCGCGCGCGGCGCGCCTGCGCAAATGCGACGATGGCGGACTTCGCGCGGCGATCGTTCGCACTACTATCAGCGATCGATCCTCGAAAGCCATGGACAACGTCGACCTCAACGTACTGAACACCATCGTGGCGTGGCGCGCCGAAGGACGGCGCGTGACGATGGGAACCGTCGTTCACACCTGGGGCTCGTCCCCGCGGCCGGTCGGCGCCATCGTCGCGATCGGCGAGGACGCGGCGGGTCGCGCGAGCATCGTGGGTTCGGTCTCGGGCGGCTGCATCGAGGACGACCTGGTCGACAAGGTGCGGGGCGCCGAAGGCCGCGGCCTCGCGCTCGGGCGGCCCGAGCGCGTGACCTACGGGATCAGCGCCGAGGAGGCGAACCGCTTCGGCCTGCCGTGCGGCGGCTCCATCGAACTCGTGATGGAGCCGATCGACGCGCGCTCGCGGATCGAGGAACTCGCCGATGCGATCGCCGGCGGTCATCGGGTGCGCCGCACGCTGGACCTCGGCCGCGGCGGCGTGACGATCGAAGCGGCCGACGGTTACGACCGGCGCGGCGAGGCGCTCGCCATCAGCGACGATGCGATGTCGACGCTTCACGGACCGACCTGGCGGCTGCTGATCATCGGCGCCGGCCAGATGACCGTCTACCTGACACAGATGGCGCAGGCCCTCGACTATCGGGTGATCGTCTGCGATCCGCGCGAGGAGTACACGGCGCAATGGCAGGTCGCGAACAGCGAGCTCACGTCGGCGATGCCCGACGACGCGGTGATCGCGATGAAGCCCGACGCCCACACGGCCGTCGTCGCGCTCAGCCACGACCCCAAGCTCGACGACCTCGCGCTGATGGAGGCGTTGAAGGGCGACGCCTTCTACGTCGGCGCGATCGGCTCGAAGGCCAACCAGCGGAGGCGCCGCGAACGGCTGCTCGAGTTCGACGTCACGGCCGAGCAGCTCGATCGCCTGCACGGACCGGTCGGGCTGAAGAACGGCGCCCGCACGCCGCCCGAGATCGCCGTCGCGATCCTCGCCGAGATGACCGCGGTGCGATACGGCTATCGCATCCCCGAACCGATCCGCCTGTGAGCCGGGACGCCGGTCCGGTCCCGGCGTGGATCGAGCCCGCGGCGCTCAGCTTCGTCGCCGCGTGGGCCGACACGGTGGGCTTCGTCGCGCTCTTCGGTCTCTTCACGGCGCACGTCACCGGCAACTTCGTCATCATCGGCGCCGCGCTGGCGTCGGCGACCGACAGCCACGGCGGCATTCTCGCGAAGGTGTTGGCGCTGCCGGTCTTCGCGCTGGCCGTCTGTGCGATGACGGTCGTCGTCCGTCGGCGCGATCGGGCCGGGCGCTCGTCGGCGCGCCTCGTCGTCATCGTCGAGGCGACGATGCTCACGGCTTCGTTCGCGAGCGGCTGGATCGCGTTGCCGACGACCGATGCCGATGCGCCGTGGGTGCTCGTCGCGAGCGCCTTCGCGGTGATCGCGATGGGCGTGCAGAACGCCGCCGGTCGACTCGTCTTCACGCGCTTCTCGCCGACGACGGTGATGACCGTCAACGTCGCCCAGATCTCGGTCGACCTCGTCGACCTCGCGAGCGACCCGCGGGCGAAGACGAAGGTCGGTCGCGACGCGCGCGACCGCGCGGTCCGACTCGCCCCGCCGATCGCCGCGTTCCTGGTCGGGGCGATCGTGGCGGCGCTGACCTACCGGGCCTTCGGCTATGCCTGCCTGATCGTCCCGATCGTCGTCCTCGTCGCGCTGGTGCGCATCGTCCCCGCGGCCGACCGGCCGGGCGTCAACGCCTGACCAGCGTCACCGCGAGCTCGAAGGAACCGCTCGGATGCGGGGTCGCGGCGTAGGGCGGCTTCGGCCATTCCCAGAGGTCGGCCGGAAGCAGCGCGCGCATCGCGTTGACGTCGCAATGGAACGGCGGTCCTTCGACAAGTCCCTGCGAGGCGCCGGCCCGGGCCTTCTGCATGAACAGCGCGAAGAGACGTCCTCCGGGCTTCAGCCACCGATGCAGCTGCCCCGCATAGCGGGTCCAGTGATCGGGATGGAGCGCGCACAGGCAGGTCTGCTCGTAGACCATGTCCGCGGGCTGCGCCGGAGACCACGCGAGCACGTCGGCCTCGACCACTTCGGCCAGCAACACGCGCTCCTCAAGCAACGCCCTCGCCTTCGCGACCGCGGCCGGGGCGTAGTCGATGCCGGTGACGACCGCACCGGCCTTCGCGAGCTCGGCCAGTTCCCATCCGGAACCGCAGCCGGGCACGAGGACCGTGCGACCGGCCCTCACCTGCGGCAACCAAGCGGTCAAGGCAGGGCTGGGGCCGCCGCGGTCCCACGGCATGGTTCCTCGGTCGAAGTGCTCCTGCCAGAAAGCGATCGTGGGGCCCGCCATGACCGGTCTCCCGACTCGGGCGTCGATCGGAGCGGCGCCGTCCTCGACGCGTCTCGGCCTAGCTGCGCGGCGAGTCGAAGGTCCCGCCGGGGTTCGAGAAAACGACCTCGACCCGACGGTTCAGCTGCCGACCGGAACCCGTGTCGTTGCTGGCGACCGGATAGCGCTCGCCGAGTCCGTGTACCTGCACGCGATCGAACGACACGTTGCGACGGGTCAGCGCGTCGCGAACGGCATCGGCGCGGCGTTGCGACAGGTCGAGGTTGAGCTCCTCGCCGCCGACGCTGTCGGTGTAACCCTCGATCAGCACCTTGCGTTCGGGATGCTGCGCGAGGAAGGTCGCGAGGTCGTCGATCGTCTTCATCGCGCCGGGCTTCAACGTCGCGCGGCCGGTATCGAACAGCACGTCGCCCAGCGTCAGCACCATCCCGCGATCGGTCTGCTTGGCCTTGAGGTCGGCGAGCTGCTCTTCGAGCGCCCCGGCCCGTTGCTGCGAGGCGAGCGCCTGCTGACGCGCGACGTCGGCATCGATCCGCGCCTGGTCCGCGGAAAGCTTGGCCTGCTCGGCATCCCGCGTCCGCGACGCGAGCACGATGCGGTCGCGTTGCGACTGCGCGTCGATCGAGGCCTGATCGGCGCGCGCGATGCGGCCGGTCTCGACGGCCACGCGCGCGCGCTGCTGCGCGAGATACGCGTAGTGATCGACCACCGCGGCGTCCTTGCCGTCCTTGAAAGCCGCGTCGCCGCGCGCGAGTTCGTCCTGGGCGCGCACCAGTTCCTTCGGTGCGCTGCGCGCGACCACCGGATCGGCCGATGCGCTCAGGTAAGAGGCGCGCGCCGCTTCGAGATTGGCGTTGGGAGCCGGCGCGGCGCATCCCGCGAGCACCGCCGTCGCGAGGACGGCGAGGGCGGTTCGGAGGGCCGGCTTGCCGGCGGGGGCTGAAGGGCTTGCCTGATTCATGGTTCGTGTTCCTTTGTTCGTTCGACTCGGCGCGGGATCAGGGCCGGCTGCTGCGATCGATCTCGTTGCCGAGGACCGCGTTGGAGCGCTGCAGCTCCGCCGCCGCCTGTCCCGACTTGACGGCCCGCGCGGTGCGCTCGGCGACGTCGGCGTCGGCCGCGGCTTCGTCGGTCAGCCGACGTGCGTCGTTGTAGCGCTCGTCGCGCATCGCCTGTCCGGCGCGGGCGAGCTTGTCGCGTGCGGCGAGGAATTCGACCGGCGCCAGTTGCGCGGCGCCGGCCGCCTCGGCCTGAGCGACCGAAGTGCGGGCGACCGCGAGGTCGGCGATCGGCGGCTTGCCCTGGCCGGCGCAGGCGCCGAGGAGGACCGCGGAGGCGAGGACCGTCGGGACCAGCAGGGTCCGTCGATACGATCGAGACGTCGAATTCATGGGGAAGCTTCCTTTCTCTCGAAAAGCCGTCCTTGCGAGACGGTCGGGTGCGGACAGTTCCCATCCATCGCCATCTTGCGGACCGATTCCGCTCGACGCCTACACACGGCTTCCGCAACAGGCCATCGCACTGTCACCCTCCGGTCGAGAAGCCCGGATAGAGCGTCATGCCGCCGTCGACGAAGAGCGTCGTGCCGGTCACGTAGTCGGCCGCATCGGATGCGAGCCACACGGCGGCCTGGGCGATGTCGTCGGGCTCGCCGATGCGGTTGTACGGCACCAGCGTCATCAGGCTCTCGTAGGCCTCGGGCGTGTCCCATGCCGGCTTGTTGATCGGCGTGCGGATCGCACCGGGCGCGATCGCGTTGACGCGGATGCGCTGTGGCGCGAGCTCCTGCGCGATGCTCTTCATCATCAGCATCACGCCGCCCTTCGACGCCGCGTAGTTGACGTGACCGCCCCACGGGATCTGTTGATGGACCGAGCTCATGCAGATGATCTTGCCGGCCGCCATCGACACCGACCGGTCGAGCCCGCGCCGCTTGAACTCGCGCGCCGCCTCGCGCGCGCAGAGGAACTGGCCCGTGAGGTTGACCGAGATCACCTTGTTCCATTGTTCGAGCGTCATCGCGTCGAACGCCGAATCGCGTTGCAGCCCCGCGTTGCTGACGACGATGTGCAACGTGCCGAAGGCCTCGACCGCCTTCGCGAACATCGCGACGACCTCGGCCTCGACGCTGACGTCGGCCTCGATCGCGATCGCCTTGCGGCCCATCGCGCGGATCTGGCCGCACACCTCTTCCGCGCCCTCGGGCTCGGCGACGTAGTTGACGACGACGTCGGCCCCGGCCTTCGCGAGGCCGAGCGCCACCGCCTTGCCGATGCCGGAGTTGGCGCCGGTGACGAGCGCCGGCTGGCCCGTGAGGGACGGGAAGTAGCGCATCGGGGCCGCGACTTCGGTGGCCGGCGGCCCAGACGCGGGCTGCTCGCCACTGGACATCGGGGACTGCGGGGTGGCATCGGTCATCGGGTGGCTCCGGTCGGGGTCTCGTGGTCGTCGGCGGTCATCGCCGCGGTGGTCTGCTGCATCAGGCTGTCGCGCGGATGCAGGAGCACCGCGATGAGGGCGGTCCAGCCGGTCTGGTGCATCGCGCCGAGTCCGCGTCCGTCGTCGCCGTGGAAGTACTCGGGGAAGGTCAGCAGGTCCTCGAAGTGGCGATCGGTCTGCTCGAGCGGACTGTCGCCGAGCAGCGGGCGGCGCCCGTGCTCGTCCTTCAGGAACAGCGTCTTGATGCGCTCCGTGAGGGCTTCGGCGCTCTCGTACAGGCAGAGCGTCTTTCCCGACCCCGACGGGTACTAGATGCGGTGAGCCGGTACGTAGTACGC
>CALMOR010000203.1:0-594 GCA_937872165.1 uncultured Burkholderiales bacterium
CGCCACGTGTCGCCCTCGCGCCTGACCGGCTTCGGCAGCGTGAAGCGGAAGCGGACCGCGATGCGGTTGTCGACGCGGTCGTCGTCGATGCGGACCGGCCCGGTCAGCTTCGCGCCGGGGTAGCGCTTCTCCATGTCGGCCGTCACCAGCGCGTCGATGCGGTCCGGCGGCAGCGCCCCGGTCGCGGTGCGCAGCAACTCGGCGAGGACACCGTACTGCACCTGCTCGACCCGCAGGTCCGCGTCGCCGTCGAGCCGGGTCATGACCAGCGTCTCGGTGCGTTCGTCGAGCACCGCTCGGTCGCGGCTCGGCGCGGTGACGCGTTCGAGGCCGCGAGTTGCGGTCGACGCGACCAGCACCTCGGCGCCGTCGTGGACCTGACCCATCCGCGCGAGACGCCCGTGCTGACCGAGTCGCGTCGCGTCGAGCCAGTAGGTGGCACCGTCGACCTCGACCCGGACGACGACGTGGTCGAACGCGAGCGGCGTCGGCAGCCAGTCGTCGAAGCCGATGCGATTGCCGAGCCGCGGGGGGGCCCCCGGGGGGGGGGGGGGCGCGGGCGTGAGCAGCGGCAAGCGCACGCGCGCCGTGTGG
>CALMOR010000203.1:604-14272 GCA_937872165.1 uncultured Burkholderiales bacterium
ACCGTGGTGATGACGTGATTAAAGACCGCAGGTGTGGGTACCTCCGGCACGGGCGCGATACCGGCGCCGATGAGCACCGGCGCGGTGGTCAGGCCCTTGGCACGCAGGAGCGATTCCAACAGCGTGTCCTTGTCCTTGCAGTCGCCGTAGCGTCGGGCCAGCACGACGTCGGGACGGGCCGGACGATGCGAGCTCGTGCCGAGCGCGACAGAGAAGTAACGCACCTGCGACTGCACGAACTCGAGGGCGCCCACGACGCGCTCCTCGATGGTCGGCTTCGTCATCAGCCGCGCGACCAGCGCGACCCGCTCGGCATCGGGCGGCTGGTCGTCGACGAAGAGCGCCGCTGCCCAGCTCGCGACCGCGTTCCAGTCCGCGTATTCGGAGAACTCGATCCAGCGCGCCAGGTTGAAGCCCTGCGGGACGGCCGACTCGGTCGGTACCGCCGCGACGGAGCGCTCCTCGAACGTGACGACGCGCAGACCGTCGACGACCGTCTCGGACGGCGCCGCGATCGGACGCGGCAGGTCACCGTGCGTCTTCCAGCCGACCCTGCGTCCCTGCGGCACGTTGAGGATCACGCGGCGTTCCTCGATCGGCAGCGTCTGGTCCCATCCTTCGGCCGCCCCGAAGACCGTGCCGAAGACAGGGTTCGCGCCGATCGTCGAGTAGGCGATCTCGAGCGTGTCGCCGACGCGCAGGTCGTCGACCAGGATCGACGCCGTCACGATGCCGCTGTAGAGGTTGTTCTCGAGGCCGGTCTCGCGTTGCAGGAAGCGCACCTGCGCGCCGCCGAGGCGGTCCAGCGCGACGCCGTCGCGGATCACGTCGAGCTTGTGGAGCACCAGCTTCTGATAGGCGGGGATGAACTGCAACGGCACGCGGCCGACGTTCGACAGCACGGTCGGGTCGTTGACCTTGATCGCGCGATGCGCATAGGCGACCGGCGTGTCGCCGACGAGGATCTGGCTGTCGAACAGCGCGACCACCGCGGCGCCGGCGGCCTTCGGCTCGGCGACCGCGTGGGGCCGTGTCCAGCGCGGCGACGCGGGGTCCTTTGTGAAGGCGTCGGACGCGAGCTGGATCTCGCGATCGACCTGCGGCACCGGACCGGTGGCAGCGGGCAAGGAAGGTTCCTGCGCGAAGCCGAGGGTCGTCGCGACGATCAGCGCGATGATCGCTATCGGGCGCATCGCCGGGATGGGCATCGGAAACGCCGGCGTCGTGCCCGCGGGTCAGCGCTGCCAGGTATCGCGCAACGTCGCCGTGCGGTTGAACACCGGCGCCTCGACCGAGGAATCCACCCGGTCCGCGACGAAGTAACCCAGGCGTTCGAACTGGAACGAGGCCTCGGGTCGCGCGTCCGTGCCCGGCTCGACATAGCCGTGCACGATGCGCTTCGACGCGGGGTTCAGTGCCTGCAGGAAGTCGCGCCCGCCGGCGTCGGGCTGCGCCTCCGAGAAGAGACGGTCGTAGAGCCGCACTTCGGCCTTCACCGCATGGGCCGCGCTGATCCACGCGATGTTGCCCTTCACCCTGACGCTGTCGGCCCCGGGCGTCCCGCTGAAGGTCTCGGGCAGGTACTCGCACGAGACCTCGACGACACGGTCGTCCGCATCCTTGCGGAAGCCGGTGCAACGGACGACGTAGCCGTACTTGAGACGCACGGTGCTGCCGGGCTTGTCGGCGGCTGGCGGCGCCAGGCGGAAGAAGCCCTTCTGCGGCGTCTCCTGGAAGTCCTCGCGTTCGATCCACAACTCGCGCGTGAACGGGAAGCTGCGCTGCCCGCGCTCGGGCGCGTGCGGGTGGACGGCCGCCGTGCAGGTCTTCGCGTCGCCGTCGGCGAAGTTGGTCACGACGAGCCGGATCGGATCGAGGATCGCGAACGCGCGGGCGGCCTTCGGATCGAGGTCGTCGCGAAGCGCCTGCTCGAGCTCCGCATAGTCGGTCCAGCTGTTCGACTTCGACACGCCGCCGCGGTCGCACAACAGCCGGATGCTGGCCGGCGTGTAGCCGCGCCGGCGCAGACCCACCAGCGTCGGCATGCGCGGGTCGTCCCAGTCGTCGACATGTCCATCGTCGACGAGCTGCTTCAGCTTCCGTTTGCTGGTGACGACGTACGTGAGGTTCAGACGCGAGAACTCGAACTGGTGCGGCAGCCCGAAGGGGTTCGGCGTACCGAAGCCCTCGGCCTCTTCGAGCGCGTGCGTCAGCAACGGCGCGAACTGCTCGGGGCCGTGCAGCAGCAGCTCGAAGAAAGCGTCGAGTTCCTTCGCGTCGAGCTCGCGTTCCTCGCTGCCGCTCCAGCGATCGAACAGCGCGCGCATCGCCGCCTCTTCGGCGCTCGCGAAGAGCTTGTGGCGAAAGCCTCGGCAATGGACCGCGAACGCCCGCTGCGTCGCGATGCCCGCGGCGTCGTCGCTCGCGCGGAGCGCACGGACCCGATCGACCGCGTTCATGAACTGCGGTGCCCGCAGGACCGGGACGATGCGCTCGAGCGCCCAGTCGTACAGCGGGCGATGGTCCTCGAACTCGAGCGTGCAGATCGAGTGCGTGACGTTCTCGAGCGCGTCCGACACGCAGTGGGTGTAGTCGTACATCGGATAGATGCACCACGCGTCGCCGGTGCGATGGTGATGCGCATGGCGGATGCGATACAGCACCGGGTCGCGCAGGTTGATGTTCGGCGACGCCATGTCGATGCGCGCGCGCAGCACGTGGGCGCCGTCGGGGAAGTCGCCGGCCCGCATCATCCGGAACAGCGCGAGGTTCTCGTCGACGGTGCGGGTCCGGTGCGGCGAGTCGCGGCCCGGCTCAACCAGCGTCCCGCGCATGAGCCGCATCTCGTCGGGCGTCTGGCTGTCGACGTAGGCGTGGCCGGTACCGATCAGGTACTCGGCGAAGTCGTACAGCAGCTCGAAGTACTCGCTCGCGAAGTAGAGATGGTCCTCGACCGTCGGATGACCGGGCGTCGCGGAATGGGCGTCGTGCTCGAAGGGCTTCGCGTCCCAGTCGAAGCCGAGCCAGCGGACCATCTCGATGATCGCGTCGACGTACTCGACGTCCTCCTTCTCGGGATTGGTGTCGTCGAAGCGCAGATGGCAGACGCCGTCGTAGTCGCGTGCCAGCCCGAAGTTCAGGCATATCGATTTGGCGTGACCGATGTGCAGGTAGCCGTTGGGCTCGGGCGGGAAGCGCGTCCGCACGCGGGCCGGGTCCGCGATGACGGCGCGATCGACCGGGTTGTTGCCGAGACCGCTCGCGCGATGCGGAACGCCGAGGCGCGCCGCATAGGCGCCGCGGGCGAGATCGTGATCGATGACGTGGCGCAGGAAATTGGTGGCGGGGGCGCCGGTCGACCGCGACGCGAGTGGAGCGGGAAGAGGATCGATGCGGGGACGTGCTGCGGATGCGGTCATGATGGGTGCCGAAAGGTGGCCGGCATTGTAATCAATCGGTCCATGCGGCGACCCGCCAGACCGTGCCCTTCGAGAGGAGAGATCCATGACGTCCGTCCCCGCTCTGCGTCGCTGGTCCGCGGGCCTCGCCGCCGCGTGTGCGCTGTCGCTGCCGGCGGGCGCGGCCTCGGCCGCCGACGCCGGACTCGTCGCCCGCACGAGCCGCTGGTCGGTCGACGAGACGGTCGAGAAGATCGTCGCGGGCGCGACGGCTCGGGGACTGACGCTCTTCGCCACGATCGACCATGCCGCGAACGCGCGGACCGTGGGCCTCTCGCTGCGGCCGACCGTCGTGCTCTTACTCGGCAATCCGAAGGGGGGCACCCCGGTGATGGTCGCAGCGCCGTCCGCGGCGATCGACCTGCCGCTCAAGGTGCTGGTTGCCGAGGACGCGTCCGGCACGACCGTCGTGACGACCGACGACCCGGCCTTCGTGCAGCAACGCCACGGCATCCCGTCGACGCTGGCGCCGGCCGTCTCCGCGTTGGGACCACTTCTCGACGCCGCACTCCGGTAGCGGGTGGTCCGCGGATGCGACAATCGGCGTCCCGACCCGTCCGACCGCATCCGACCATGGCCGCCTCCGCATCCGTCCCGGCATCCGCCGCCGCATCCGTCCCTGCCTCGCCAGCGTCGTCCCGTCCGCCGAAGTCCTGCGACGTCCTCGTGATCGGCGGCGGGCCGGCCGGGTCCACGGCGGCCGCGCTGCTCGCGCGGCGCGGCCATGCGGTGACGCTGCGCGAGAAGGCGCATCACCCGCGCTTCCACATCGGCGAGTCGCTGCTGCCGGCCAACATGCCGCTGCTCGACGAACTCGGCGTCGGGGAGGAGGTCGCGAAGCTCGGCATGGAGAAGTGGGGCATCGAGTTCGTCTCGCCGTGGCACGAGCACCGCACGCTGCTCGAATTCGGACAGTCGTGGGACAAGGATCTCGACATGGCCTATCAGGTCCGTCGCTCGGACTTCGACCACGTCCTGATCCGCAAGGCGGCCGGCGACGGGGCCGAGGTCGTCGAAGGATGTCGTGTGCGCGACGTGGCCTTTCGCGACGATGGCGCCGGCGCCATCGTCACCGGGCAATGCGACGACGGGTCCACCGTCCGCTACGACGCCCGCATGGTGGTCGACGCGTCCGGGCGCGACACCTTCCTCGCCAACAAGCTCGGCGCCAAGAAGAAGAACAAGGCGCACAACAGCTCGGCGCTGTACGGACACTTCGAGAACGCCGAGCGCCTGCCGGGCAGGCTCGCCGGCAACATCACGATCTTCTGGTTCGCTCACGGATGGTTCTGGTTCATCCCGCTGTCGGACGGGGCGACCAGCGTGGGCGCGGTGTGCTGGCCCTACTACCTGAAGACGCGGCCGAAGGATCGTTCGTTGAACGACTTCTTCGTCGACACCGTCGCGCTGTGCGAACCGCTCAGGAAGCGGCTCGCGCACGCACGGCTGCTCGCGGACGTCGAGGCCACCGGCAACTACAGCTATTCGTCGACCCATGCGCAAGGCCCGGGCTACCTGCTGCTCGGCGACGCGTTCGCGTTCGTCGATCCGGTGTTCTCGTCGGGCGTCTACCTCGCGATGAACAGCGCCTTCGTCGGCGCGGAACTCGTCGACGCGCGCCTGTCGACGCAGCCGGAGGCCTCGAGGATCCGGGCGGCCGCGCGCCGCTTCGACGACGTCATGGTCAAGGGGCCGCGCGAGTTCTCGTGGTTCATCTATCGCGTCACGAACCCCACGATGCGCGACCTCTTCATGGCGCCGCGCAACGTGCTGCGGGTCCGCGAGGCCTTGCTCTCGCTGCTGAGCGGAGACATCTTCGGCAAGACGCCGATCTGGCCGTCGATCTTCGTCTTCAAGTCGATCTACCGCATCACGTCGCTGTTGAACGCACGCCGCACGCTCGCCGCGATGCGCCGGCGCCGCATCAACATCCGCGACGTCGAAGCGCCTTCGACCGCCGGCGACGCGGGGCGGACCCGCCTGACCGCGTGAAGGGCCTCGTCGCTCGCGCCCTCGCCGCGCTGGCGCTGGTCGCGGCCTGTCAAGCGGCGAGGGCCGACGAACAGCCGCTCTGGGAGGCGGGCGTGGGCGTCGGGACGCTGGTCCTTCCCGACTATCGCGGCTCCGACGAGTACCGCGGCTACGTGCTGCCGTTCCCGTATGTCGTCTATCGCGGCCGCTTCCTGAAGGCCGACCGCGACGGTGTCCGGGCGGAGTTCCTCGACAACGACCGCATCAGGTTCGAGGTCGCGGTCGCCGCGAGCCAGCCGGTACGCAGCTCGAGCAACAGCGCGCGCGAGGGCATGCCGGACCTGAAGGGCTCGTTCGAGATCGGGCCTTCGGTCGCGGTCGCTCTCGCGCGAAGCGACGACCGGCGCGTGCGCTTCGACCTGCGCGTGCCGGTGTCGACCGGCGTCACGCTCGGCGGCGGCTTCCAGGGCATCGGCTGGCAGGCGGGCCCGCGGCTCAATCTCGACATCGCCGACTTCGCGAGCTCGACCCTCGGCTCGGGCTGGAACCTCGGCCTCGCCGCGGGTCCGATCTTCCAGACCCGCAAGCGCAACGCGTACTTCTACGACGTGGCGAGCGACTACGTGCGTCCGGGGCGCCCCGCCTATCGCAGCAGCGGCGGCTACGCCGGCAGTCAGCTGCTCGGCGCGATGTCGAAGCGCTTCGACCGCTTCTGGGTCGGCGGCTTCCTGCGTGCGGACACGCTGAAGGGCGCGACCTTCGAGGACAGTCCTCTCGTGCGTCGCAGGAGTTCCTTCGCCGCCGGCATCGGCGTGGCCTGGGTGTTCGGTCGGTCGACCGAGACCGTCGACGCGACCGAACGCTGAGGGACCCATGGTCTCGAAAGTCCTCCGCTCCCTGTATCAATGGCCCGCGTTCTACCTCGTGCTGCTGCTGCTCGGGTGCGTGCAGGCGTGCTGGGCGGTGTGCGCCTTCGTGATCCGCCACGCGGTCGACGAGGAACGCGGACAACGGATCGGCCGCCGTGTCATCTCGCGGGTCTTCCGTCACTACTTCAGGCTGACCGGATGGATGCGGCTGCTGAAGGTCGACGCCACGGCGCTCGATGCGATCGACCCGCACGAATCGATGATCATCGCGCCCAATCATCCGTCGGTGCTCGACGCGCTGCTCCTCATCTCGCGTCTCGAGAACCTCAACTGCATCATGAAGGCTTCGGTCCTCGACAACCTGCTGCTCGGCGCCGGCGCGCGCCTGGCCGGCTACATCCGCAACGACGGACCGAAACGCATGTTGCGCCTGTCGATCGCCGACCTCCGGCAGGGAGGGCAACTGATCATCTTCCCCGAAGGCACGCGCACGACCGCGGCGCCGGTCAACGAGTTCAAGTGCGGCTTCGCGGCGATGGCGCGCATCGCCGGCGTGCCGGTGCAGACGGTCGTGATCGAGACCGATTCGCCTTACCTGTCGAAGGGCTGGTCGGTGCTGCGGAAACCTCCGCACCTGCCGATCACGATGAGCGTGCGGCTCGGCAGGCGCTTCGACGTCGAGCAGCGGGTCCATCAGTGCGTCGATGGACTGCACGCCTACTTCGTCGACGAGCTGGACGGTGCGCCTCTCGGCGACCTGTGGCGCGACGAGCGCGAGCCGGCGCAGGAGCGGCCTCAGGAGACGCTCGATCGTCGTCCTCACGACGGTGGGTCGGACGCGGGCGGGGCCCGTGGCCGGTCCGTCCCACCGATCCGCCTCGACGGCGCCGGACGGAGCCTGCAACGCTGATGCAGGCGGGTCCCGCGAACGCCGTCGCACCGCCGCCGTCCGGCACCCATCTCGTCCTCGTCCCGAGCTTCAACGCCGGTCGCGTCCTCGCTTCCACGGTGCGCGCCGCGCGCCGCTGCTGGAATCCGGTCTGGGTCGTGCTCGACGGCAGCACGGACGACAGCGGCGAGGTCGCGGCCGCTCTCGCACGCGAGGACGACGGCATCGTCGTGCTGACGCTGCCGCGCAATCGCGGCAAGGGAGCGGCCGTCCTCCACGGCATCGGCGCAGCCCGTGCCGCCGGCTTCACTCACGCGTTGACGATGGACTCCGACGGACAGCATCCGGCCGACCGCATCGGCGCCTTCATGGCCGCGTCGCTCGCCGCCCCCGACGCGATGGTGCTCGGCAAGCCGGTGTTCGCGGACGACGCGCCGGCCCTGCGCGTGCAGGGGCGACGCATCTCGAACTGGTGGGCGCGGCTCGAGACCCTGTGCTTCGACGAGCGAAGCGGCATCGGCGACTCGCTGTTCGGCTTTCGGGTCTATCCGATCGCGCCGCTGATCGAGACGATGGAGAAGACCCGCTGGATGCGTCGCTTCGACTTCGACCCGGAGGCGGTGGTGCGCCTCGCTTGGCGCGGCGTGCCGCCGGTCAACGTCGAGGCGCCGGTCCGCTATCTGGACGCGGCCGAGGGGGGCGTCTCGCACTTCCATTACGGACGAGACAACGCGCTGCTCAGCTGGATGCATCTGCGCCTGATGTGCGGCTTCGTCGTCCGCCTGCCGATGCTGGTCGGTCGTCGCCTGCGTCGTGGTCCGCCCCGGCGGTGAGCGACCCTGCCCATGCACGAATGCGAAGTCGGGCGCATCCTGACGATGGGTTACGTCTTCGCCGCTCGTATAGCATCGACCATCGCGTAAACGCGGCATACTCCACGGTCACGAAAAGTTACCCGCGAGTACCGACGGCTTCGGCACAATCCGATTCCCGGTCTCTCTCTCCATTCGATCAAGGAACAATCCGGTGCGATCGCTCCTCGTCCGAATCTTGCTGGCATGCCTCGAACTGCAGAGCCGGCGCCAGCGGTCGATGCTGCGGCGGCAGCGGGAACGGACGACGGCCGCATCGGTGCAGTCGAAGGTCGATGCGCTGCATGTCAGGCGCACCGATCAGACGGCGCTGTAAGCGGTCCCAGACACTCCGACAGCATCACGACGTCGCTGTTCCCCCGGCCCGCTCCGGCATCGCTCGCGCGTGCCGCAAGCCGTGGCGCAGGACCGGCGTGGTGACCACCGTGCTGGCGATCGCCATCAGCACCAGCATCGTGAAGAGACGCGGCGAGACGACGCCGAGATCGAGGCCGACGTTCAGCACGATCAGTTCCATCAGTGCCCGCGTGTTCATCATGATGCCGAGCATCCCGCTCTCCGCGCGCGGCAGGCCGGCCAGGCGCGCCGCGACGTAGCAGCCACCGAACTTGCCGGCGGTCGCGAGCGCCACGAGAAGCGCGCACCAACCCCAGTCCTCGACGGTCGCGAGGCTGCCGACATCGGTCCGCAGTCCCGTGTACGTGAAGAAGATCGGCAGGAAGAAGACCTCGACGAAGGTGCCGATGCGCTGGTTCCATGCGACGACGACGGTGCGCTCGCGATGCAGCACGACGCCCATCATGAAGCCGCCGAAGATCGCGAAGATGCCGAGCTGATAGGTCGCCATCGCTCCGGTGAAGACCACCGCGAGCAGTACGCCGACGAGCGCTGGCGGCAGCGGGTCCTCGGGTCGCGACAGGTGGACGACGACGCGATTCACGAGCGGTCGGACGACCCACCAGGAGGCGGCGAAGAACACCGCGACGAAGACCACCTTCGTCGCGAACGCCGGTACCGAGAAGTCCGCGACGGTGACCGCGGTGACCATCGCGAGCAGGAGCCATCCGACGACGTCGTTGATCGCCGCCGCCGAGATCGCGATGACGCCGAGGCTGGTGCGCGACAGGCCGAGGTCGATCAGGATGCGGCCGAGGATGGGCAGCGCGGTGATCGAGAACGCGACCGCGACGAAGAGCGCGGAAGCCAGCGGCGCGGCCGTCGGAGTCAGGATGGGCGCCGTGCCGAGACCGAACGCGAAGCCGAGCGCGAACGGCAGCGCGAGCCCGGCCGTCGCGACGCTCCACACGACCTTGCGATTGCGCCGCTCGGAGAGATGGCCGAAGTCGAACTCTAGGCCGATCTGGAACATCAGCAGGATGAGTCCGATCTGCGAGAGGATCGTCAGCGGTGTCGTCGAGACGGACCGGAAGACGTAAGCGAAGGTGTCGGGCGCGAGCGTGCCGAAGAGCGACGGTCCGAGCAGGATGCCGACGACGATCTCGCCGACCGCGGCCGCCTGGCCGATGCGCGCCGCGAGCGGACCCGCGATGCGCGCGGCGAGCACGATCACCACGAGCTGCAGCAACACGAAGTAGAGCGTCAGCTCGTTCCGGTGGACGCTCGCCTGCGCGATCGAGGCCGTCGTCACGACGGGATGCCTCCGTTGATCGAGACGATCTGGCCGGTGATGTAGGCGGCGTCGCGCGACGCGAGGAACGCGACCAGCGCCGCGACCTCGTCGGGCGTGCCGGCGCGCTTCATCGGCACCATCGTCGCGATCGTGTCGGCGTCGAAGCTGGCCGCGGTCATCGAACCGGCGACGATGCCGGGCGCCACCGCGTTGACCGTGATGCCGCGGCTCGCGAGTTCGAGCGCGAGCGAATGCGTCGCGCCGTGCAGCGCCGCCTTCGCGGCCGCGTAGTTGACCTGCCCCCGGTTGCCCACGAGCGCCGCCAGCGACGAGACGTTGACGATGCGGCCCCAGCGCGTGCGGATCATCGGCATCGTCAGCGGCTGCGTGACATGGAAGAAGCCGTTCAGCGAGACGTCGATCACGCGCGACCACTGCCCGGCGCGCATGCCGGGGAAGCTCGCGTCGTCGTGGATGCCGGCGTTGTTGACCAGCACCTGGATCGGTCCGTCGACGAGGAGTCCGTCGATCGCCTCGCGGGTCGCGTCCGCGTCGCAGACGTCGAAGGCGACCGCGCGCGCGACCCCGCCGGCCGCGTTGATCGCGTCGCCGACGGCGTCGGCCCGATCGATGCGGCCGTTCGCGTGCACGACGACGTCGTGGTCGCGCGCCAGCCGCCGGCAGATCGCGCCTCCGATCTCGCCGCTGCCGCCGGTGACCAGCGCACGGACGCGACGCATCGTGCCTTCGGTCGTCACGCGTCGACGTCCGACGCCGGCATGCGGAGGACCACCGCCGCGCGTCCGGACACCAGCATGCGATCGCCGGAACGCACCTCGAAGAGGTACAGCACGTTCCGGTCGTCCCCCGATTCGCGGCTCGCCTCGATCGTCAGCACGCCGCGCACGTCGTCGAGCCGCGCGACGTCCATCCGCACGTTGCGCACGCTCGCGAGGAAGCCGGCGCGCGGCTTGAGGGTGACCGGGTCGAGCGGGCCCGGGCCGCCAGCGGCGACCAGGCTGCCGTGCAGGGCCATCGCCTGGGCTGCGAACTCGATGCTGCACACCGACGACAGCTGGCCGGCCACGTACAACGGGTTGCTGCGGTCCTGATGCATGCCGCTGCGGCAGACGATGTGCCGGTCGTCCCAGTGAGCGACCTCGTCGAGCAGCACCATGCGGCCCGCGTGGGGGATACGAGCGGTGATTTCTTCGCGGTTCAAGCGCATCGGGGTTGCCTGGAAAGGGACGCGGACGCGCGGATCGCGACGACGGAACGCATGCCGCGCGCGTCGTCGACGCCCACCGCCAGGTCGTCGACGTGCCGCGCGATCGCTTCGAGGAACGGAAGGGCGCGTGCCGCCGGAATCGACGCGCGCCGCGCCTCGAGCCTCGGGTCGTCCATGCGCGTGACGGGCGGGCCCTGCGCCTCGCCGTCCGCCGGTCTCGCGATGCGGGCGAGCGCATGCGGTCCTTCGACCCTCGCGAGCACGAGCGCGACGCCGAAGCAGTCCGGCGTCGGACGTGCCTCCCGCAGAGGCTCGGGGTAGGGCGCGTCGTAGGCGACCAGCAGCACGTGGTCGATGCCGCACGCGAGCTGGCTCATCGCGTCGTCGAGGCCCGCGACGAAGCTGTCGTCGTAGGCGCACAGGCTCGTCGACGCGGCCATCGAGCGCGACGCGATGCCCCAGTAGCCGGAAGGCGCGTTGTGCACCGAGTTGTGGAAGCGGGTGGGCGAGATGAGCCGGTCGCCGGCCAGCGCCCGGCAGATCGCGTCGCAGTTGTCGCCGTCTCCGGACGACGACGTGAAGACGCTCGTCATCGACGACGACGCGGCATCGAGGCCCGCGTGCGCGACCGCCTCGAACGCGACCTCGAGCGCCAGCTTGACGCCCTTGCCGACGCGGCGCCGCTCGGCCGCCGGCAGCCCGGGCGGTGCGACCAGCACGGTGGGCGCGTCGACCAGCACGCTTTGCCCCGCGAGGATCGGTTCGCTCGCGGGCCAGCCGGCGAGTCCGGGTCCGCGCAGGCCGATGCCTTCGATCCACGCGACGACGGCTCCGCTCATGCAGTCGCGCCGGCGAAGAGCAGGCTGCAGTTGGCGCCGCCGAAGCCGAACGAGTTGGACAGCGCGCGGCGCAACGGCCGCCGCTCGTTGACGATGCGATAGTCGCTGCGCAGGGCCGGGTCGATGGCGGCGACGTTGAGGCCGCCCGGTACCAGTCCCTCGCGAAGCGCGACGAGCGCGATCACCGCCTCGCAGGCGCCGGCCGCGCCGAGCGTGTGACCGGTGGCCCCCTTCGTGGAACTCACCGGCACGGCGCGGCCGAACAGCGCGTGCACCGCCCGGTCCTCGGCCGCATCGTTGTTGCGGGTCGCGGTGCCGTGCAGGTTCACGTAGTCGACGTCCGCCGTCGACAGGCCGCCCGAGCGCAGCGCGGACGCCATCGCTTGCTTCGCGCCGAGGCCCTCGGGATGCGGCGACGACATGTGATGCGCATCGCTCGACTCGCCGACACCCACCAGGCGCGCCACTGCGACGGAAGGGCCGCCGGCATCGTCGCGCTCGACCAGCGCGAAGGCCGCGGCCTCGCCGATCGAGAGGCCGTCGCGGTCCGCGCCGTAGGGCCGGGCCGGTCGCGTCGAGATCAGTTCGAGCGAGCGGAAGCCGTAGAGCGTGGTCAGGCAGAGCGAGTCGACGCCGCCGACCACCGCCGCGTCGATGCGGCCCGCGGCGATCATGCGGGCCGCGTTGCCGAAGACCTTCGCGCTCGACGCGCACGCGGCCGACACGACGAACGACGGACCGCGGAGGCCGAAGCGGTGCGCGACGAAGTCGGCGACCGAATACGTGTTGTGGGTCTCGGCGTAGCGGAACCACGAAGGCAGGCGATCGCGATCACCGCCGAGATACTCCCGATACGCGAGTTCGGTCTGCAGGATGCCGGACGTGCTGGTGCCCACGAAGAGACCCACGCGATCGGCACCGTGACGGGCGAGTGCGTCGCGGACCGCGTCCGCGAAACCGTCCTGTTCGAGGGCGAGCTGCGCGAGGCGGTTGTTGCGGCAGTCGAAGGGAGCGAGCGCCGGTTCGAGGACCACGTCGTCGACGCCGTCGACCTCGCCGATCCAGGTGTCCAGATCGACGGTCTCGAAGTCGCATCGACGAAGGCCGCCTCGCTGCGCGAGCAGCGCGGCGACGGTCGGCTCGAGACCACGGCCGAGGCAGCTGGTCATCGTGTAGGCGGGGATGCGGAGGGCTTGCACTGCGAGGGCGGGACTCGTCGGGCCGTGGAGTTTACCGGACCGGCCCCGGGTCGACCGTCGGTCGCGCGGCCCGCGAGGCACGCAGCAGCACGTTGGCGAAGCGCGGGCGATCCGCGACGTCGGACCCGTCGTCCGAGCGCTCGTCGTCGAGCACTTCGACCGCGAAGCCGATCCCTTCGAGGAGCGCGATCCATTGCGCGAGCGAGCGTCGATGGAGGCGCAGTCGTGGGTGACCGCGCAGCGCGCAGACCACGAGGTCGATCGCGTCGGCGCGGCGCGACGCCGTCGTGCCGGTCCCGTCGCCGATGCGCAGCAGCAGGACTCCCCACGGGGGCTGACCCGCGTGGACCGCCGCGAGCAGGCGCTCCTGCGCGTCGGGCGGCAGGTAGTGGAGGACGTCGAACAGCGTCGCCACGTCGCAGCGGTCGAGCAGGGTCGTGCCGAGCGTCGCGACATCGCCGCGGAACGACCGCGCGAACGGCGGCAACGCGCGGTGCGCACGGGCGATCTCGTGGCGCGACTGATCGATGCCGAGATAGCTGCCGATCCGCGGCGGCGCGCGCCAGCCGACCGGCCAGCCGGCGTGGTCGTCCGACGAAGCCCACGCGTTGCGCGTCGCGTGCAGCCATGCCGCGAGCAGTCCCTGTCCGCATCCGAGGTCGACGAGGCACGACGCATCCGGGATCGCGCCGACCTGCAGCAGCGTCGCGAAC
>CALMOR010000203.1:14282-20986 GCA_937872165.1 uncultured Burkholderiales bacterium
CAGCGGGTCGCGCGACAGCTTGCCGCGCGCGAAGCGCACGGCGAACCGGCCCGCCGGCCGATAGAGCCGCGCCGTGTCCTCGACGAGCCGCGCGTACAGCCGCGCCGACGCCGACGCGCCGGGGCGTCTCATCGCATCGCCATCGCGAGCGTGACCGGTGCGAGCGCCGCACCGCGGATCGCCGCGACGACGAGCGGCAGCGCCTCGACGATCACCGGCACGTCGTCCGAGTTACGGGCCGCGTGGCCGTCGTGCAGCAGCAGGATGTGGCCCGCGGCGAGACCCGCGGTCAATCGTCCCGCGACGCGACCGGGGTCGGTCCGCACGGTGTCGAAGCCGCGTCGGGTCCAGCTGGTCAGTGTCAGGTCGTGTCGACGAAGAGCGCCTTCGAGGAACACGTTGCGCAGCCCGGCCGGCGCGCGGAAGAAGCGGGGCACGACCCCGACCGTGTCGGCGATCGCCTGCTGGGCCGCGCCGATCTCGCGATCGAAGCGCTTCGGTCCGAGGAGCGAGAAGTCGTGGCGATGCCGGTCGCTGTGATTCTCGACGGCATGTCCGCGAACGACGATCTCGCGCGCCAGTGCCGCATGCGCGCGCACGCGCGTGCCGATGCAGAAGAAGGTCGCCTTCGCGTCGAGCCGGTCGAGCAGGTCGAGGACGAACGGCGTCACCGCGGGATCCGGGCCGTCGTCGATCGTCAGCGCGACTTCGCTTCGCGCGACGGCGGCCGGCGGAAGCCGTCTCAGGTTGGGGCCGAGCCACGTGCTGGTCGGCCAGAGGCCCGAGGCCGTGATGACGGCATGGTCGGCGACCAGCGTCGTGAGCGCCATCGGCCACCACGACGGCTGCATGGTCACTGCTCCGGCGGCGAACAGATGGAGCCCGATCGAGGCGCGGACCAGCGTCGGAGGTCGGAAGTCGGTCGTCATCGGTCTTCGATGGACGGAGCGTTCATGCGGTCGCCGCGGGGATCTGACGAGCCGCATGATGCTCGATGGCGTGCTTCATGCGACTCCTCGTCCGACTCCTCATGCGGCTCCTCATGCGGCTCCTCATGCGACGTCGCGCTCGGCTCGGCGCTCGGCTCCGCATGCGTCGCCCGACGTCAGGCGAGGATCGGTCGACGGCCGCGATGCGAAGACCGCGGCGCCGATCAACGCCAGCAGCGCGCCGGGGGCCACGGTCGTGCCGATCGCATGCAGCACCGGCAGCGACGAGAGGCCGAGGACTCCGAAGCCGATCACCGCCGTCGCGTTCGCCACGACGAGGGACACGAGCAGACGTCGGTCGCCGTCCTCGCGTCGATCGAAGAAGAGCGTGTAGTTGGACCCCACCGCGACGATCAGCAGCAGCCCGACGAAGTGGAAGAGCGTCAGGGGACCGCCGATCGCCACGTGAGCGGCGCCGATCGTCAGCACCGCGATGACGAGCGGCAGCACGACACGCGCCAGTCGCAGCACGTCGCGAAGCGCGACCGCGAGCAGCACGACGATCGCGGCCGCGCCGACGGCCGCCGTCTTCAGCGCGCGCGACAGGTAGTCCGCATAGAGCCCGCGGGTCTCGACTCCGATGTCGATCAGCCGCACCTCGATGGCCTTGCCGTCGACATCGCGCGAGAGCCCTTCGATGGCGGCCGCGACGCGACGACGCGCCGCGTCGTCGTCGCGGAGACCTCGCAGCGCGACCACGGCCGTGACCGGTAGCGGATCCGCGGCATCGCCGGCGGACCGGCGCGTGCTCAGCAACGCCCGCAGGGCCGCTGCGATCGACGTGCCTTCGAGGTCGGCGGACGTCACGAGCGCACCGGCCTTCTCGCGCGCGACGTCTGCGAAGAAGCCGTCGAAGCCGGTCTTCCGGAACGGCAGTCCGTCGAGTGCCCGCGCGAAGTCGCGCCGCAGGCTCGCGTCGTCCGGCAGCGCATCGCGACGGGCCCGTTGCCTCGCGGGACTGGGTAGGTAGTCCGACGGCGCGTCGAGGCCCACGAGCAGGCCTTCCGCGATCGCGGGGCCGAGCGCGTCGACGATGCGTTCGCTGCCCTCCAGCGCTCGCTGCTCGTCGCTCGCCCGGACCACGACCACCGTCCCGACGTCGGGCGCGCCGAGTTCGCTGCGAAGGCGTAGGTCGGCGTCGAGCGCGGCCTTCGGCACCGGACTGAGCGACGCGAGATCGCGGCTCCACAGCGCATCGCGATGGAGCGCGAGGACGACGACGGACGCGACGGCGACGATGGCGAACGGCCATCGCATGCGGAACGCCGCGGACGCGAGGGACGCGAGTGCCGCACCGACGCGCGGCATCGGCCGCACGACGAAGCCGTCCGGCAGCCAGGCCGGCACGACCCATCTCGTCGCGAGCGCGGCGACGACGAGTCCGGTGATCGACAACAGGCCGATCTGAGCGAGGCCGGCGAAGCCGGAGAAGAGCAGCGCGCCGAAGCCGATGGCGGACGTCGCGACGCCGAGGGCGATGGTCGACCAGAAGCCGCGCATGCCGGGTCGTGCCGCGCGCGATCCCTGCACGAACAGATAGATCGCGTAGTCGACCGCTTCACCGATCAGCGTCACGCCGAAGCCGAGCGCGATCCCGTGCACGACCCCGAAGCCGATCGCGATCGCCGCGAGGCCGCAGAGCGCGCCGCTGGCCATCGGCAGCAGACCGAGCAGCAGCACGCGCGGCGAGCGATAGACGAACCCGAGCAGCGCGGCCACGGCCACCGCCCCGACGATCGAGAGGCGGGTCGCTTCGCGTTCGATCGTGTCGCGTGCATCGACCGCGAAGACCGCCGGACCCGATACGACCAGACGGGCACGCGATGCCGCGTCGCCCGACTCCGTGCGCGCCGCGGCGAAGGCTTGTCGCAAGGCCGTGATCGCGACCTGCTGCCCGTCGATGTCGGAACCGTCGGCGCGGGTCTCGACGACGAGGAGCGCGTGCGGCCCTTGGTCGCTCGAACGCACGAGCCAGGTTCCGTCGACCACCGGCAGCGCGCGCCCGGCGGTCAGGCGGTCGACGAGATGCAGCAGCTCGCCGGTCGGGTCGCGGGTCAGGAGCGGCTGCAGCGCCAGTCCCGCCGACGAGCCGAGCAGATCGAGACTCTCGACGAGCGCGGCGTGCAGCCCCGTGGCGGTGAAGCGCGCCGCAGCGACGCGATCACCGAGCAGGTAGCGGTGCTCGAGGAAGAGCGTGCGGTCGCGTGCGGCGGCGAGCGTCTCGCCGTTGTTGACCGACAGGAAGCGGGCATCGCGACGAAGCGTCGCCGCGGTGGCCCGGGACAGGCGGGCGAGGGTGGCGTCGGCGATGCCGGCGCCGTCCCCGTCGATGGCGACGAGCAGCAGATGCGACGCCGGGCCTTCGCGCAACTGCTCGATCAGCAATGCCTGCTCGGGCGTGGGACGCGTCGGCAGGAAGGCGGACAGGTCGGCGGTGAAGCGCGCGCGGACGACGACGACGAGCGCGATCGCGACGACCGCCGCCCATACGACGATCGCGACCCGATCGATCGTCGTCGTGCGCGACGTCAACCCGCGTCCTTCTTCGGCGTGATGGCGGTGACCGAGCGGCTGCCGTCGGCCTGCAGGACTTCGATGCTGTCGATCAGCGCATCGTGTCCGTCGATGGTGACGCGGCTGACGAGGGTCGCGATCTTCGCGTCGGACGGCGACAACGTCAGCCGCCAGTGCGAGGCATCGCCGTCGACCGTGACGCGATAGCGTCGCGACAAAGCGTCGAGGTCGCCGGCGAGCGTGGCGCGGATGCTGTCGGTGAAGGCCGCGACCTCGGGATACGACGCGAGCGAGATGCTGCGCCGGCTCCCGTCGCGCTCGACCGTCAGCGTGTCGCCGTCGACGATCAGCACCTCGGCCTTCGGCTTCGTCGTCCGTCGCTCGAGTCGCGACGGCGCGAGGTAGACGAGCTCACCGGATGATTCGAGCGGCACCGTCAGCGTCGCGAGGTACTTCCTCTCGACGAAGTCCGCGCGACTCGCGCGGGTCCGGGCGAGCGACTGCATCAGCGCGCGCGGGGTCAGAGCCTCCGCCGCATGAGCGGACAGCGCGAGGAGGATCGCGACGGTCGAGCCGGCGACGGTGCGCGGCCTCACGACGGAGTACCCGCCCCGCGACCCGCGAGGTGGGTGCCGGGTCGCGCACGGTCGTTCCAGAAGTCGTAGAAGTTGAACCAGTTGAACGGTGCGTCGAGGCAGAGTCGTTCGAGTCTCGCCACGTAGCGCGCGATCGCCGTGTCGATGGCCGTCGCGCGATCGGCTTCGGCCTCCTCGCTCGAGAAGTCGTAGAGGTCCTCGTAGCGCACCTCGTAGCGATTGCCGCCGCGATAGATGCCGACGATGAAGACCACCTGTCGCTTCAGCATCGCGGCCATGCGGAACGGACCGGTCGGGATCGTGACCTGGCCGCCGAGCAGCGTCGTCGTGCGGACCGCCGACGTGCCGACCTCTTCGGCGAGCGTGCGGTCGGCCAGCATGCCGACGAGGCCGCCGTCGTCGAGCGCCCGCTTGACGCGCAGCATCGAGTCGACCCGTCCGAGCGGGATGATCGCCTCGTCGAGCGCCGGGTTGATGGCCGCGAAGATTTCGTTCAGGTATTGCGCGTTGTCCTCGTACATGACCATCGAGACGCGCAGGTCCCGATCGCCATGGCCCGCGGCGCGGACGGCCTCGAAGCTGCCGAGATGCGCTCCGATGACGAACGCGCCCCCCCGTCGCTGTCGGCCGTCGGGATCGGTCGCTGCCTGCATGGCGCGCCGGATGACGTCGCTGCCGACGACTTCGATGTCGAACAGGTCGAAGCGATCGTTGAGCAGGTAGAGCCGGTCGAGGATCGTCGACGCGAAGCAGTGCACGTGCCGGAACCCGTCCGCGACGCGGGCTTCGCGACCGAGCGCACGGCGCAGGTAGTCGCGCGACGCGGCACGCGCCTCTCCGCCGGCGAAGACGAAGTAGCAGACGATCGGATACAACAGCAGCCGCGCGACCGGCCGTCCGAGATGCAATGCGATCCACGTGAAGAAACGCAGGATGCCCGGGTTGCCCCGTTCCTTTTGCGTGGTCCAGATCGCGGCCATCAGGATGCGTCGCCTTCGTCGGACGATGCCGTCGCGTCGAAGACCAGCGTGCCGGTGAGCGCGATCCTCTCGTCGACCGGTTCCCCCGCGAAGACCCGCAACCGACAGGCCCCGTCAAGCGTGGCCTCGAACTCGAGCCGCACCGCCTCTCCCGGTCCCACGAAGGAAAGGAACTTGGCCATGCCGATGCGCGTGGCGGTCGCCGGCGCCGCGACGGCGTCGTCCCGTCCCGCGTCGCGATGATCGACGATCGCGCGGATCGCATGGTCGAGCAGCACGACGCCTGGCACGACCGGCCGCGACGGGAAGTGTCCCGCGAAGGCGGGGTGCCGGGGATCGATGGCGAGAGGCAGCCGCGTCATGGCTGGCGAGGACTCGGCTGCGGGACAGGATGGCCGAGCGGGTTCGGCGACGACAACGGCCGCAGGCTCGCCTGGGTCAACTTGCCGGTGGCGTTGCGCGGCAGGCGATCGACGAAGTGGATCGGTCGCGGCAGGAAGGCCGCGTCGATGCGCTCGCGCAGCGCGGCCGTGACGCGCGCCGCATCGAGCGTGGGAGCGACGACCAGCGCGGCGAGCCGGCTCACGCCGTCGCGCGCGGCCTCGTCGTCCTCGGGCAGCAGGAAGACGCCGTCGACGACCCCTTCGATCGCGGCGAGCTGCAGGTTCAGGTGGGCGAGCGACGTGCGCTTGCCGGCGATGTTGACGAGGTCGGCCGATCGCCCGACGAGCGAGAAGCGACGCGAGCTCGCGAAGTCCGGCGCCGCTTCGAGCACGTCGGCGAGCACGGTCGGCCGCTCGACGTGACCGCCACTCGCGGTCGCGCGTCCATCGGCCTCGATCGACAGCTCGACCCGACCGAGCAGCCGCCATGCGGCGTCGACGGTCGGACGTCGGGACGCGAGCTGCCCGGTCTCGGTACAGCCGTAGATCTCGCGGACCGGCGCATCGAAGCGTCTCTCCGCTTCGGCGGCGAGCGCGAGCGACAGCGGCGCCGTCGCCGACAGCAGCTGCTCGACCTTCGGCATCGTGTCGCCTTCCTTCATCAGCGCGCGCAGATGGAAAGGCGTCGTCACGAGCATGCGGCGTCCCGGAAGATCGTCGAGGGTCGACACGACGTCGGCGGGGTAGAAGGGCCGTTCGGCCACGATCGCGACGCCGCTCTGCCAGGCCATCAGCAGCGACGACTCGAAGCCGTACATGTGTTGTGGCGGCACGGTCGCGACGATCGCCATCGGGCCCCTGCGGGCATCGACGCCGAGACGTTCGGCTTCGGCTCTCACGTTCTCCACCAGCGGGCCCCAGCGCTTGCGATGCGGCGCCGGCACGCCGGTGGAGCCGGACGTGAAGACGCAGGCGACGGTCCGGTCCGCATCGATCGTCGGCATCGCAGGCATCGTCGGCATCGGTCCGTCGTCCTCGACGGCATCGGCGTAGAGCGTCTGCGGCAGATCGATGTCGGGCTGCGGCGCATCGGCCAGGCAATAGACCTCGGGGAACGACGCGAGCAGCTGGCGGACGGTGGCGGCGTGCGTCGACGGCGGCAGGAGGCTCAGCTGACCGCGCCGCATCGCGGCTGCGAAGCCGACCGCGAAGTGATAGCGGTCTGCGCAGACGTTGAGGATC
>CALMOR010000203.1:20996-21598 GCA_937872165.1 uncultured Burkholderiales bacterium
TCGCGAACACGGCCGCGGCCGACGGGGCGATCAGGAGATTCACGAAGGTCGACCAGGCGGTCCGCGACGACACGAAGAAGAGGAACGTGGACGTCATCGCGGTCGCCGCGAAGAAAGCGGCCCAGGCGACGGTGACCTTGCGGGTGTACGGCACGGCGGCAGACGGCAGCTCGCCGTCGCGGGCGAGCCGCGCGAACCGTGTCACCAGCGCCTCGCTGCCCGGTCGCAGGCTGCGCGCGAACATCGTCGCGAGCGCGAGAAGGAAGACCAGGCTCTCGAGGAAGAGCAGCGTGTCGACCTCGTCGGAGAGGCGCGTGGCGTAGCGCCACGACGCGAGCGCGACCGCGATCGGCAGCAGGACCGCCGACGCTGCACGGGCGAGCGCGTGCCATCGCGTCCAGCCGATCCGCTTCGACAGCGTGGGGAGCGCGCCGACCCAGGGCCCCGCAATCATCAGCACCGCGAGGACCGGGCAGCGGCCGGTGACGACGAAGACATGCAGGGTCACGAAGTAGGCGACGAAGGCCGCCGCCATCGACGCGAGGCCGGCGCGGCCGGTCGGTCGGTCCGGGACGCCCGCGGCCCGCGAACGCGCCACGGGC
>CALMOR010000203.1:21608-23048 GCA_937872165.1 uncultured Burkholderiales bacterium
TACCGGGTCCGGTGGGCCGCGATGTGAGCGGCGAGCGTCCCGAGAGACTGGAAGATCTTCACGTTGTTCTCGTCGTCGGAACGCAACTGGAAGCCGTACTGCTTCGACACCACCAGCGCGACCTCGAGGATGTCGATCGAGTCGAGTCCGAGACCTTCGCCGTACAGCGGTTCGTCGACCGTGAGTTCCTCGGGGCGGCGTTCGAGGTTGAGCGCCTCGACGATGAGTCGGGCGAGCTCGCCGACGAGCGGATCGCGGGACGACGGCTCCTCGCCTCCGGGGGGAGGATTGACGGCTTGTTGCATGGTGTGCGGCGCCTTCGAGCCGGCGCTCATCGGCGACCGGGTCAGCTTTCGGGAGCGGTCGATGATACCCGAGCGGTCCGCACTCGCCGCCGCGGGGCCGGCCTCGCGACGCGCCTCGTGTCCGTTCCGCGAACCCCTCAGAAGCCTGCGGCCTGGCCGTCGCGGCGCGAGTCGCTGGCCGCGACGTAGCCGTCGTCGGCATCGTCCGAGAGCTTCCAGATGAACTGCCCGGATCCGAAATCCATGTACGGATCGGGGATCGACTCGATGCGATGGCCGCGCGCGATCAGCGCTTCGCGCAGTGCGGGCGCCATGGTCCTCTCGCAGTCGACCGACAACCCCGTGCCGACCTTCCATCGCGGCGCGTCGCACGCCGCCTGCGGTTGCTGGCCGTAGGTGAGCATCCGCACGAGCGTCTGCAGATGGCCCTGCGGCTGCATGTTGCCGCCCATCACGCCGAAGCTCATCTGCGGCGCCTGTCGGCGGCCTCGCGGACCGCCGACCGTTCGCGTCAGGAAGCCGGGAATGATCGTGTGGAAGGGCCGCTTGCCCCCGGCGACGACGTTCGGATGCGAAGGGTCGAGCGAGAAGCCGTGCCCCCGGTTCTGGAGGCTGATGCCGGTTCCGGGGACGACGACGCCAGAACCGAAGCCCATGTAGTTGGACTGGATCAGGCTGACCATCATGCCGGACGCGTCGGCGGTCGTCAGGTAGATGGTGCCGCCCGGGCGCACGAAGCGATGCGGCACGCCGTGCGTGAAGTCCTGGGCCCGCGCGAGGTCGATCGAGCGCGCCCGGTCGGCGAGGTAGTCGTCGTCGAGCAGATGCGCGGTCGTGACCTCGGTCATGTGCCGACTGTCGGCGACGTAGCGATAGACGTCCGCGAAGGCGACCTTCATCGATTCGATCATCAGGTGCTGCGCCTCGATCGAGTCGACCGGGAAACGGCCGATGTCGAGCTGGCCCGCGATTCCGAGCGCCATCAGCGCGGCGATGCCCTGTCCGTTGGGCGGGATCTCGTGCAGCACGTGTTCGATGCCGTGGCGGTCGGCGAAGGCCTTCTCGATCGGCGTGACCCAGTCGACCGCGAAGTCGCCCAGATCCCGCTCGGTCATGACGGCGCCGCAGGCGCGGC
>CALMOR010000203.1:23058-23962 GCA_937872165.1 uncultured Burkholderiales bacterium
GCCGCGATAGAAGCTCTCGCCCTTCGTGTCGGCGATCGATCGCAACGACGACGCCGCGTCCGCGAACGTGAAGCGGTCGCCGGGCGACGGGCTGCGTCCGCCCGGCATGAAGGCTTCGGCGAAGCCGGGTTGCCCGCGCAGCACCGGGACCTGCAGGCCCCACTTGTAGGAGACGATGGTGGACACGCCGTAGCCGCGCGCGGCGAGCTCGATCGCCGGTTCCAGGAGGGTCTCGAACGGAAGCGCCCCGAAGCGTTCCGACAGCGCCACCCAGCCCGCCACGCATCCCGGCACGGTCACCGTGTCCCAGCCGCGCATCGGGAAGACGTCGCCGTATTTCCTCGTGAAGTAGTCGACGTCCCATGCGGCGGGCGCCGTGCCGGACGCGTTCAGGCCGACGAGGCGGCCACCGTCGGCGGCGGCCGGGTCCCAGACCAGCGCGAAGCAATCGCTGCCGAGTCCGTTCGAGATCGGCTCGACGATGGTCATCGCGGCCGCCGTCGCGACGGCGGCGTCCACCGCGTTGCCCCCTGCGGAGAGCATGCGGATGCCCGCCTGGGCAGCGAGCGGATGGGAAGTCGCGACGACGTGACGCGCGAAGAGCGGAGAGCGGAACGTGGGATAGGGGTTGTGCCAATCGAACATCGGGGCCTCGATCGAAGCGGTTGACGTAGCGCATCGCTGAACGCGTGCGACGGATTCTCTTGGACGTCGGGACAGGCACGAGGTCGCCGACCCGAGGATATTAGCTGCCACGAAGACATTCACCCGCTGTCCGCCAGCGCCCGCGCACCGGCAGATCCGGGTCGACGAGCATCGCGAGCGAGGCGACGGGACTTCCTGTCGCGCGGAAGGCTTCACGAATCGCCGGCTTCACGATGCGACCCCGATCGGCGGCAAGCAA
>CALMOR010000203.1:23972-34060 GCA_937872165.1 uncultured Burkholderiales bacterium
TCTTCCAAGTGCGGGAATCAGGCCGATCGCCTCGCCGGCTCGGAGCTTCCAGGTCCTCCGACGAGACTCGCGTTCGCGGACGCCCGCGTCGGCCAACCTCGTGATTCCGCCGGCCCCCGCTGCCGTTCGCTTCATGCGAATGACGATCGGCAGGCCTGTTGCGCGTGTCCAACGCAAGCGGCCTTGAAAAGTTGTGGTTTCGTCCAAACGGGCGACTTTCGCTTCAGTTCCTGACAAAGGTTCCCATAGACTGAACTTCTTGAAACGACTCGCGAGTTTCGGTCGCGATTCATTGATTCGTTCCAGTGCTTCTCCAAGCACCGATCCGGGCGAGAGCCCGTTCTAGAAGGGACCACCATGTTTAGAGAAGTACCAATCGCGCGCGCACTGCGCCTCGTTTGCGGAGTCGCTGCCGCCGGAGCGTCGATCGGAGCCATCGCCCAGGACGTCCAGCGCGGCGAGCGGGTCGAGGTGACCGGCTCCGCCATCCGACAACTCGACGCCGAGACTTCCGTTCCGTTGACAGTTCTCAAGGTCGACGACCTCAAGAAAGAGGGCGTGACCACGATCGAGCAGGTGCTCACGCGCATCGCGGCCAGCCAGACGCAGCAGACCACCAGCCAGTCGGTCGGCTCCACGACGGGGGGTGCATCGTTCGCCAACCTGCGCGGCCTCGGTCAGAACAAGACGCTGGTCCTGTTGAACGGCCGGCGCATCGCGAACAACGCGATCGACAGTTCGGCCCCGGACCTGAACACGATTCCGTTCGCGGCGCTCGAGCGCGTCGAAGTGCTTCGCGACGGTGCTTCGGCTCTCTACGGAACGGACGCCATCGGCGGCGTGATCAACTTCATCACGCGCAAGGATTTCCAGGGCGGCACCGCGACGGTCGGGGCCGACTCGCCCCGTCACCCGGGCGGCCACTCCGACAATGCCAACATCGGATATGGATTCGGCGACTTGGCGGCCGATCGCTTCAACGTCCTGGGATTCTTCGACTACGAGAAACAGGATCCGCTCCGCGAGTCGCAACGCGACGTCGCGACCCGTATCGTGCGGACCTCGCCGACGACCTTCCCGGGTCAGTACAACCAGGGTGGCAACGTGCAGAACCCGGCGGCGCCGGCCTGCTTTCCGCCCGACGGCGTCTTCCTCGGCAACCCGGCGCCGAACGGCGACCGGTCTTGCGGCTACATCTTTCCGAACAAGGTCGACCTGATTCCGAACACCGAACGTTTCTCGGGGCTCCTGCGCGGAACGCTGCAGGTCACTCCGGATTCGGAACTGAGCCTCGAGTATTTCGGTTCGCAGAACAAGAACAACACCGTCGTCGCCGGCAATCCCTATGGCGCCGCCTTCATCAATCCGGGCACCACGTATTATCCGGGCAACGGCATCACGCCCCTGCCGACGGCGTTCACGCTGAATCCGGCCTATTTCCCGGCGACCGCACCCGCGGGCGGCCTGCCCGGCCTCGTCCGCCTGCGTTGGCGCGACACCACGAGCGGCGGACGTCAGGAAATGACGACCAACACGCAGCATCGGGTCGTTCTCCAGTATTCGGGGACGGCCTATTCGTGGGATTACCAGGTCGCCGGCTCCTATAACGAGAACAAGATCGCCGACCGCCTGACCAACGGCTATACCGACGGCACGCTCGTGATGGCCGGCCTGCTGAACGGAACGATCAATCCGTTCGGAGACCAGAGCGCAGCGGGTACCGCGTTGTTGAACCAGGCGGCCGCGCGCGGCGAACTGTTCAAGGCGAAGGGCACGGTCACTTCGGTCGATGCCAAGGCCAGCCGCGAGATCGGCGACTGGTTCGGTTCGGGGCGCCAGTCGGCTGTCGCCTTCGGCAGCGAGTTCCGCTACGAGAAGTTCTCGGATGTGGCCAACTCGGACTTCGCCGCGTTGGTCGTCAACAGCACGGGCTTCGATCCGGGGACCAACAACGTCGGCAATCGCCACGTGTCGGCCGCCTACGCAGAATTGAACGTGCCGGTCCTGAAGTCGCTCGACTTCACCGCGGCCATTCGCTACGACAAGTACAGCGACTTCGGCAACACGACGAATCCCAAGGGCGGTTTCCGCTTCCAGCCGATCCAGCAGGTTCTGTTCCGTGGCTCGTATTCGACGGGATTCCGTGCACCGTCGCTGTTCGACCTGAATGCGCCCTCGGTGTACACCAACACCGGCAACGCGTACAACGATCCGGTTCGCTGCCCGGGCGGGAACCCACTTCCCGGCGTATCCCGCGGCGACAATTGCCAGGTGCAGTTCCAGGCTCTGATCGGCGGGAACAAGGCGCTGCAGGCGGAAACATCGAAGAACTATTCGCTCGGTACCGTCATCGAACCGGTGAAGAACCTGACGGTCAGTATCGACCTGTGGCAGGTCCTGCTGAAGAAGCAGATCAGCGGTCTCTCCCAGGACACCATCTTCGCCGATCCGGTCAAGTACGCGGCACTCTTTCACCGCGCTCCGGACGGGTCGCTTTCGACGGATGGTTCGCTCTGCCCGGGACCGAATTGCGGCTACATCGAGGACACGAACGCCAACCTGGGTCGCATCAAGACGAATGGCCTCGATCTCGGGGTCGGATACACGTTCCCGGTCGAGTACGTCGGCACCTTCGCAGTGGGTGCGAACGCCACGTACGTGCACCGGTACCTGTACCAGAACGAAGAGGGCGGCGAGTACTTCCAGAATGTCGGCGTCTATTCGGGAAACAATCCGATCTTCAAATGGCAGGCCGCGGTGAACGTCGACTGGACTCGCGGCCCGTTCGGCCTGGGCGTCGCCAGCCGCTACAAGACCGGCTATCTGGACCAGGACCCGAGCAACCACGTCAGCTCCTACATCCTGTTCGATGCGTACGGAAGCTATCAGCCGATCAAGAACATCACGCTCACAGTCGGCATGAAGAACATCGCCGATCGCCAGCCGCCGTTCTCGAACCAGACGCTGACTTTCCAGGTCGGCTACGATCCGCGTTATTCGGATCCGCTGGGCCGCACGCTCTACGGTCGCGCGTCGATCACGTTCTGATCGACGTCGGCTGTCCCGGCTTCGGGGGCAGCCGATCCGGAAGGCCCGACCTGATGACAGGTCGGGTTTTTTTTTTGGGTCGGGCACTCCGTCGCGACGACGTGCATCGAATCGGCCTGCGCGCGGCGCCGGCGCACGTCGATGAGACAGGCGGGTCGTGGACGCGGGCCCGGTAGCCGGCGGCGTCTTAAAGCGCCTTGTAAGACAGCTGATTAGTTTTGCCGCGATCTGGGCTTTCAGAGGGCTTGGTGTAACATTCTTGCCGCTGCGAGCGCCTCGCACGCTTCACAAAAACGACTCCCCTCTTGCCATTGCCGGTCCGATGGCTGGGCCGGCTTCTTGCTCTTGCAAGTCGAATTCGATCTGGAGTGATTGTTTATGGATTATGCGCAGGAGCAGCGAAATCCGACGAAGCATCTGGTCGGCATCGCTGTCGTCGTCCTTCTTCATGTCGCATTGGTGTATGCGCTGCTGAACGGACTCGCGACGAAGGTGATCGAGGTGATCAAGAAGCCTCTCGAGACCCAGATCATCGAAGAGGTGAAGCCGCCGCCTCCGCCGCCGCCACAGGTCCAGTTGCCGCCGCCTCCGAAATTCGTCACGCCGCCGCCGCCCTATATTCCGCCGCCCGAGGTGCAGGTCAACGTGCCGCCGCCGCCCAACACGATCGCAACCACGACCAACGTGGTGCCGGTCGAGACGCCGCCGATCGCAGCCGTTCGCCCGCCGGAGCCCATCCCGGGACCGCCCGCTCCGCCCGCCAAGAGTGCGCGGACCGCGTGCCCGAACTACGCGAAGGTGATGGGGGACCAGGCCTATCCAAAGGAAGCCATCCGCGAAGGAATCTCGCACGGAGAAGCCACCATCCGCTTCGTGGTCAGCGGCAGCGGCGAAGTCAAGGATGTGAGCGCGGTCGCCAGCTCCAATCGCTACTTCGCCCGTGCGGCGATAGCCACCGTCAAGACCTACCAGTGCATCGGCCAGGGCCAGGAAATCGTTTTCGAAATCCCTTTCACCTACAACCTGAATTAATCACGCTGCAGGCACGGGAAAGTCGGCACGCGGTTCGCGATGTCCGCCTTTCGTCGGCTGCATCACCGACACGTTTTCTAGGAGAGTTTCATGAGACTACCGACCACCCTGCGAGCCATCGGGTTCGCATGCACTCTGGCGCTGATGACCTGCGGCATCGTCACGTCGCAAGCCGTCCGGGCCCAAAGCACGACGACGACGACCCCCGACACTGCCGCGCCGGCAGCGGCCCCGGCTACCGATTCGATGGCCAAGACGGATGTCTCCGCGACGCCCACATCGAGCGAAGCCGTCGACAATCCCTATGGCCTGGAAGCGCTTTGGAAGGGCGGTGACTTCATCGCCAAGACCGTCCTGGTCGTGCTCGTCATCATGTCGATGGGCAGCTGGTACATCATGATCACGAAGCTGTTCGAGCAGACCAAGCTGATGAAGCAGGCGAAGTCGGCGAACAAGACCTTCTGGAACGCACCGTCGGTTCCGCAGGGCATCAACACGTTGAAGAGCGGCAGTCCCTTCCGCTTCATCGCGGAATCGGGCATGCAGGCGACCGAACGGCACGAGGGTCTGCTGGGCGGCGTCGACCTCAACACGTGGGTGACGATGTCGGTGCAGCGGGCCGTCGAGAACGTCCAGAACCGCCTGCAGGACGGCCTCGCCTTCCTCGCGACGGTCGGTTCGACGGCCCCGTTCGTTGGACTGTTCGGGACCGTCTGGGGGATCTACCACGCGTTGACGGCCATCGGCATCGCAGGCCAGGCGTCGATCGACAAGGTGGCCGGCCCCGTCGGCGAAGCACTCATCATGACGGCGATCGGTCTCGCGGTCGCGGTGCCGGCAGTGCTCGGATACAACTGGCTCGTCCGTCGCAACAAGACGAGCATGGAGCGGGTGCGGGCCTTCGGTTCGGACATCCACTCGGTGCTGCTGGGCGGCGGCACGACCCGGGTCGTCGCCCCCGCGACGACCACTACGACGGCTCGTCCGGCAGCTGTCTCGCGAGTGAGCTGAACGATGGCGATGACGATTGGTACGGACTCGGGGGACGAGGACGAGATCGTCTCGGCCATCAACACGACTCCGTTGGTAGACGTGATGCTGGTGCTGCTGATCATCTTCCTGATCACCATCCCGGTCGTCACCCACACGATTCCGGTCACGTTGCCGAAGGAGACCAACGTCCCGCGCCAGACGAAGCCCGAGACGATCAACCTGTCCGTCAACAAGGACGGGGACATGTTCTGGAACGACCAGCGCGTGTCGGATCTCGAGGCACTCGTGACGCGGCTGAAGAAGGTCTCGCCCAACGTGCCGCAACCCGAGGTCCAGATCCGCGGCGACGGCGGGGCCCGCTACGAGTACGTCGGCAAGGTGGTCTTCGCTTGCCAGCGGGCCGGCATCGTGAAGATCGGATTCGTGACCGAACCGCCGCCGCGCGGGGGTTGACCCTGCGGGTCAGCCGCCGCGCCGGGACTTCGAGGCGCGGCGATCCATCGATGTCGTCAAGCAAAGCAGTCGGAGAGATTCCATGGCAATGAACCTAGGGTCGTCGAGCGCGTCCGGTGAACCGGAGGTGATGGTCGACATGAACACGACCCCTCTGATCGACGTGATGCTGGTCCTGCTGATCATGCTGATCATCACGATCCCGATCCAGTTGCACGCCGTCAATCTCAACATGCCTGCCGGCAATCCTCCGCCGCCGCCCACGCCGCCGGAAGTCGTGCAGCTCGATATCGACTTCGACGGCACCGTGGTCTGGAACGGCGAGGTACAGCCCAACCGCGCGGCGATGGAAAGCAAGATGGCTGCCGCCGTCGCCCAGCCGATTCAGCCGGAGGTGCACATCCGGCCCAACAAGCTGGTGGCCTACCGTTCGGTCGCGGCGGTGATGGCGTCGGCGCAAAGGCTCGGGCTGTCGAAGATCGGCATCGTCGGCAACGAACAGTTCGTCAACTGAACGAACGGCAGACGGCGTCTCGTCGGACGGGGCGCTGGCGCTCCGGTTCTCGTCAGGGCCGGTCGGCGTTCCGCTGCGTTCACACCATCGATAACGATCGATAGCGCGTCGAATCGGCGCTCATCCCGAGGATCTCTCATGTTCGACAAGAAGACCGTCATTCGCGCGGTGGCATCGCTTTCGTGTTCGGTCGCTCTGCTCGCGATCACGCAGCCCGTATCCGCCCAGGCCATGCGGCCCGAGGTCGGCAGGCCGTTGCAGGCCGCGCAGGAAGCGTTGAAAGGCAAGCGCTATGCGGATGCCGCGGCGAAGGTCCGCGAAGCCGACAACGCCCCCGGCAAGACCGCTGCGGAACAGGTCACCATCGAGCGCATGCGGGCCGCCGTCGCGGCTGCATCGGGTGATCTCGCAACGCAAGTGGCGGTCGTCAACAGTGGCAAGCTGCCGGCCGGCGAGCAGATCCGCATGGTCCAGTCGGTCGCCGGGCAGTACTACACCCAGCGCGACTACGCCAACGCCGCCGTGTGGACGCAGCGTTACTTCAAGGACGGCGGGACCGATCAGCAGATGCGTTCGATCCTTCTGCAGTCCTACTACCTGGCCGGCGACTGCACCAATGTCTCGCGGACTCTGCAGGGTTCGCTGCAGGCCGACGAGAGCGCGGGCCGAGCACCACCCGAGGAACAGCTGCAGATGCTGGCCAGTTGTTTCCAGAAGTCCAAGGACAACAACGGTTACGTCGCGTCGCTCGAGAAGCTCGCGACCTATTACCCGAAGAAGGAATACTGGGCCGACCTGCTGTCGCGCGTGCAGACCACCAAGGGCTTCTCGGACCGGCTCCAACTCGACGTCTATCGCCTGAAGCTCGCGTCGGGATTGATGGGCGGCTCGAGCGATTACATGGAGATGGCGCAGATCGCCCTGGGCGAGGAGTATCCGGCGGAAGCCAAGAAGATCGTCGACCAGGGCTTCGCGAGCAAGGCCCTCGGCACCGGCGGCGACGTGGAACGGCAGAAGCGCCTCGCCGACCTCGCGGGCAAGCGCTTCGCCGAGGGACAGACCGCTCTTGCGAAGGACGAGCAGACGGCGCTGCAGTCGCGCGACGGCAACGACCTCGTCGCCCTCGGCTACAACTACGTGGGCTATGGTCAGGTGGCAAAGGGCCTGTCGCTGATGGAGCAGGGGATCAAGAAGGGCGGCCTTCGCAGGCCGGAAGACGCGAAGCTCCATCTCGGCATCGCGTATCTGCAGGCGGGCCAGAAGGCGAAGGCGCTGCAGGTCTTCAAGACCGTCGGCGGCACCGACGGCACCGCGGACCTCGCGCGCCTCTGGACGCTGCAGGCTCGCCGCACCGCCTGACGCATTTCGTCGAGCGCGGAGGATCGCTCGGTCCGCTGCAAAGGAAAGGCCCGCGACCGCGGGCCTTTTCCGTCGCGCAGGCGTCGCCTACCAGCCGGTGTCTTCGGCGATGGGCTCCAGGTCCTTCTGAGGTAAGACGACTTGCGTCGGGCCCGGGCGGGGGGGCGGCTCCATCGACAGTGAGGAAAGCACTCATGGCGTAGTGCGAGACGACGGGCCGCTGACGAACGGGTCGGCGCGTACGGACGGACCCGACCGAACGAGTCCACGCGAGGTGCTGCCTGCCGTCCTGCGTCAACGTGTTCCAGGTCTTGTCGGTCGTGTCGTCGAGCACGAAGGCATCCGGGATCGAAGGGAGGCCGGAGTCGCAGTTGCTGATCGCGAGGGTCTGGAAGCCGAAGCGTGTCCACGTTCGTGCAGCCGACCTCGATGTCGGAACCCGCGCGTCGTCGATGCCCGGAAGACGGCGAGCACGGCATCGGTCCGGAGTCGCTCCGAGGTCGGAATCGCGTTGCCGCTCGGCCGCTGCAGCAGGCAAGCAAGCCGAAGCGCACGCGAAAGCGAAGGTCCTCCAAGACATTCGTCGTCCCGAATCGACCGCGGCAGTACAGGCTCGACATCCGAAGCATCCGACGTCGCGGCGATGCTTCAAGGTTTCGAGAGCCTCTTTCCGACGCGGGCGCCGCCCTTCACCTGTAGCGGAGGTTTCGCACCGGGCGCCTTACGTCCCGACGCGACGGACGTGCGCGCCGCCGCCCCGACCTTCACGGCCTTGACCTCCCGGTGCGGCATCCGCAGCTGCTGGCCCACGGCGACCTCGTTGCCCTTGAGGCGGTTGGCCGACCGAAGGTCGCCGACCGATGCTCCGGTCTTCCGGGCGATCGACGCGAGCGTGTCGCCGCGTCGAACCTGATAGGTGGGCGCGAAGACTCCGCCGATCGGAACGAACGCCGACACGTCCGGAGGGTTGAACGATGCGAAGCGGAGATTGACGTCGCCTTCGCCCTTCTTGAGCACCAGCAGGTTCTGTCCGGAACGGACCTTGCCATCGATGCCGAGGCCGTTGACGTCGCGCAACGCCGCGGCGGTCATCCCGTATTGAGCGGCGATACGTTCGACCGTCTCCTTGCGCTTGACGGTATGGGCCTGCCAGGTCGCGAGCGGCGCCTGGGTCGCCAGCCCTGCCTTGAAGTCGCTGGCCCGATCGGCCGGGACCAGCAGCGGCGTGCCGGTCGAGCCGCGGATGACCGGACGATTGAACGAAGGATTCAAGGCCTTGAAGTCCTCGATCGTCATGTTGGCAAGTCGTGCGGCGGTCTTCATGTCGATGTCGCGACTGCGCTCGACCGCGACGAAGTAGGGCTCGTTGTCGATGCGCGGCAACGTGACGCCGAACGCGTCCGGATTGGCGATGATGTTCTTCAACGCCTGCAGCTTCGGCACGTAGTTGCGGGTCTCGTCGGGCATCGAGAGACTGAGATAGTCGGTCGGCAGGCCGGCCGCCTGGTTGCGCTCGATCGCTCGCTTGACCGAGCCTTCGCCCCAGTTGTACGACGCGAGCGCGAGGTGCCAGTCGCCGTGCAGCTCGTAGATGGTGTTGAGGTAGCTCAACGCCGCATCGGTGGACGCGATGACGTCGCGACGCTCGTCGCGCCACCAGTCCTGCTTGAGGTTGTAGTCGCGACCGGTGCCGGGGATGAACTGCCACATGCCCGACGCGTGCGCCCGCGAGTAGGCCATCGGATTGTAGGCACTCTCGACGAACGGCAGCAATGCGAGCTCGGTGGGCATGCCGCGCTTGTTGAGCTCCTCGACGACGTGGAAGAGATAGAGGCTGGAGCGGTCCACCGCCCGGCGCAGGAAGTCGGGATGCGACAGGTACCAGGCCTGTTGCTCGGCCACGAGCGGCGTGTCGATGTTGGGGATGCCGAAGCCGGTCCGGACGCGATCCCAGATGTCGTCGGGATGTTGCGTCAGGTCCACGGTCCGCGGCGCGAGAGGATTGGTGACGACGATGCTCGACGACGGGTTGACCCCGGCCGTCCCCGGCAGCACGAAACGGGTCGCGCCGGGATTGCCTCGCACCCCTCCGCCAGCGTCGTTCGATGCCGACGGCCGGGAAGCGACCGCCGTGGCGGCATCGCGTGCGTCGACGTCCGAAGGGTTGTCCAGCGAGCCGCTGGTCGCACAGCCCCCGAGAACGAGGAGACCGGCCAGCGACATCAGCAAGCGACGCGGGGGCGACATGGATCGGAACGACGCCACGGAAATCCTTTCGGCCCGGCCGATCCAGCGCCGTGCGTTCGATGGGTTCGCGACGAGGCGAGCGACGTCGGTCGCTACGATCGCCTCGACGCTCAGAAACGGTCCTTCCAGCGGCGCAACGCCGTGAAGGTCGCGAGCGACGACGCGCCGGCGCCCCGCGCCTCGCGGTCGACCGCGTCCCGCACGGCCGCGACGTCCGCGCGCAGGAAGGGGTTGGTCGCACGCTCGAGTGCGATGGTCGACGGCAGCGTCGGTTCCCCACGTTCGCGGGTCGCAATCGCCGCGGCGGTGCGCCGGGCGAGCTCCGCGTTGCCGGGTTCGACCGCTCGGGCGAAGCGCAGGTTGGACAACGTGTACTCGTGCGCGCAATAGACGCGCGTGGGCGGCGGCATCACGTATTCGCCAACCGAAAAAATCGACATCG
>CALMOR010000203.1:34070-36440 GCA_937872165.1 uncultured Burkholderiales bacterium
CCGGCGGACGCACCTACCTCGACCAGGGCGAGCGGCGGCGGCAATGCGGCGAGCTTCGACAGCGACGCATGCATCTGCGCGGCGGTGCCCTCGAACAGGCGACCGCAACCGGCGGCGAACAACGTGTCGCCGCAGAAGAGCATCGGAGGCATCGTGTCGTCGACGCCGACGTACGCGATGTGCCCACGGGTATGACCCGGAACATCGAGGACGTCGAATCGCAGGCCGAGTGCGTCGATCGCCACGAGGTCGCCTTCCTTCAGCGGCTCGGTGACCCCTTCGATCGTCTCGCCCGCAGGGCCGTACACGGGCAGGCCGGGCCGCGCATCGACCAGCGCCGTCACGCCGCCCGAGTGATCGGCATGATGGTGCGTGAGTAGAATGGCGCGCAGTTCGAGGCCCAGCTCTGCCAGCTCGCGCTCGACGGGCGCCGCATCGCCGGGGTCCACCACCACCGCGTCGCGGCCGCGACGCAGCAACCACAGATAGTTGTCCTTGAACGCGCCGACCGGCAACACTTCGAGCGGCATGTCCATCAGCGGACGGGGCGAGCGATCCATCGAATCCGATCAGCGTAGGGAACGACTGCAAACCATGATGACGACGATCCTCCCGATCTACGCGGTCCCTGTCGTCGGGGCACCGATGGAACGGCACTTCGAGAGGGACGCGACGGGCCGCGAGGCGAGCCGTTCGACGAGCGGCCCGGCGGGCGAGGTTCCTGCGATCGATGCGGAGTTCGAGACGAGGTTCGTGAATGGTTGACGAGGTCGGACCGGTCACGTCGCTTCGGTCCTCGTCGAGTCACAGCGATTCGATTATAGCTTTGTCGCAATGGCTCGAGACCGCGCCCGGGCGCTACGTGCTCGCCTGGGAGCAGTTGCAGTTCGATGCGCTCGTGGCCGACATCTTCGGTTTCAACGCGGTGCAGATCGGTCTGCTCGAGCTGCCGGCCTTGCGCAGCAATCGCATGCCCTTCGTCTTCGCGGCCGGCGAGCCGCCGCTCGACACCGCGCAGGCCGTGGACTCCGACGCGAAGTCCGTCCGCATCGAAGCGCAGGTGCAGGTCCGGCTCGAGGAACTGCCGTTCGCCTCGCAGAGCATCGACCTCCTCGTGCTGCCGCATGCGCTCGAATTCGCCGACGATCCGCACCACGTGTTGCGCGAGGTCGAGCGCGTGCTGATGCCCGAAGGCCACGTCGTCATCAGCGGCTTCAATCCGATCAGCCTGTGGGGACTGCGACAGGTCGTGGGTCGCTCGTTCGATGCGCCCTTCCTGCCGCGCGAAGGACAGTTCCTCGCCCTGCCCCGACTGAAGGACTGGTTGAAGCTGCTCGGATTCGAAGTCCATCGCGGACACTTCGGCTGCTATCGACCGCCGTTCAACGCGGAGCGCTGGCAGGCGCGCTTCGGCTTCATGGAGAGCGCGGGAGACCGCTGGTGGTCCTATTGCGGCGCCATCTACATGGTCCACGCCATCAAGCGCGTGCAGGGCATGCGTCTGATCGGTCCCGTGTGGAAGGAGAGGAAGCGGGCACCTGTGGCCCTGCAGCCGACCGTCAACCGGTCGACCGACGTGGCCGCGGTTCTCGCGCCACGCGGCGGGACCGACGTCTTCGCGGCCTCCTTCCCCCGCGACGAGCGCATCGGCGCGGATCTCGATGCAGAAGCCTGACGTCGTGATCTTCTCGGACGGGGCCTGCAAGGGCAATCCGGGTCCCGGCGGATGGGGAGCCGTTCTCCGCTTCGAGGCGCAGGCGACCGGCCTCTTGCACGAGAAGGAGTTGTACGGGGGCGAGAGCGTGACCACCAACAACCGCATGGAACTGACTGCGGCGATCCGCGCCCTCGAAGCGCTGAAGCGACCGTGCAGGGTGGTCCTCAACACCGACTCGCGCTACGTGCTGGACGGCATCACGAAGTGGATCGCAGGCTGGAAGAAGAAGGGCTGGGTCAGCTCGACGAAGCAGCCCGTCAAGAACGTCGACCTGTGGAAGGCGCTCGATGCCGCGCGGGAGCCCCACGAGATCGAGTGGCGCTGGGTCCGCGGTCATTCGGGCGACGTCGACAACGAGCGCGCCGACGCGCTCGCGAATCTCGGCGTTCCCGGCGCCCGCGCCTCGTCGCCCTGAAGAAAGGCCGCCGGTGCGTGCTACTTTCCGCGCCTCGCCGAACAAGTCGTCATCGCATGCGCCAGATCATCCTCGACACCGAGACCACCGGGCTCAACCCGCGCGCCGGTGACCGCATCATCGAAGTCGGCTGCATCGAGCTGATGAACCGCCGGCCCACCGGCAACACCTTCCATCATTACGTGAACCCCGGGCGCGAGAGCGACCCCGGCGCGCTCGCGGTGCACGGGCTGACCAC
>CALMOR010000203.1:36450-47873 GCA_937872165.1 uncultured Burkholderiales bacterium
CCTCGCCGACAAGCCGAAGTGCGCCGACATCGTCGACGCGCTGTGCGACTTCGTCGGCGGGGCCGAGGTGCTGATCCACAACGCGGCGTTCGACGTGGCCTTCCTCGACGAGGAGCTCGCACGGCTCGATCGACCCGCGTGGTCCCGGCACTGCGCGAGCGTGACCGACACGCTCGGGATGGCGCGCGAGCTCCACCCCGGCAAGCGCAACAGCCTCGACTCCTTGTGCGAGCGCTACGGCGTGTCGAACGCGCATCGCACGCTGCACGGCGCGTTGCTCGACGCGGAGCTGCTCGCCGAGGTCTACCTCGCGATGACGCGCGGGCAGGAGAGCCTCGTCATCGACATCGCGCCGCGGGCGATCGTGCAGGAAGGCTGGATCGCGGTCGACCGCAGCGCGTTGATCGTGCTGCGCGCCGACGACGGCGAGGCGGCCGCGCACCGGGCGACGCTCGAATCGATCGCGAAGGAAAGCCGGCTCGTGCCGGTGTGGGCCGCGCTGCAGGCCGACGAGATCGCGCTCGTCGCTCAGCGAAGCAGTGCGCTTGAAGAGCCTTCGAGGGCCATGCGATAATTCGCTCCCGTCTCGCAGCGGTTCCTCGCGGACGACGGGCGGTTAACTCAGCGGTAGAGTGCCACCTTCACACGGTGGAAGCCACTGGTTCGATCCCAGTACCGCCCACCATCTGAATCAAGTACTTCCATACGACCTCTAGTGCTCGACGGTGCTGGTGAGACCGGTTTGAGTCAGGGCGTTCAGCTTGTCGACCGCGGCCCTGCTGTTCTCCGGTGCGTTGTGCGCATAACGCTCGGTCATCCTGATCGTGCTGTGTCCCAGGACTTCCTTCACGTCGGCCAACGCGACTCCGCTCTGGACCAACCACGAGCCGCAGGTGTGTCGCAGATCGTGAAAGCGAAAGTCGGCGAGACCGCACTCCCGTAGCACCGCTTTCCAGCTCGACTGAATGGTCAGGTTGCGTCCTCCAGCTTTGCTGGAGAACGCCCACGGTGAGCCCGGACAGTGCTGCGCACGATATCAAGCCCGGTTCAGCAGCGCGTCGGGGCCTGGACATTCAGCGGCACGATGCGCGGCTTTCCGTTCTTGGTATCTTTCCCCTCTAGTTTCAGGGTGCAGGCATCCAGGTCCACCTGGGTCCAGCGCAGCCCGAGCAGCTCGCCACGACGACATGCCGTGTTAACCGCTACACGAATCAGGTTGGCGAGGTAAGGCGCCCGCTTGCGCTTTTCGGCTGCCTGGATCAACGCCGCAATCTCGGCGACCGTCGCAAAGCGCTTCCGGCCGTCGCCTTCGCTCAACCGCATCCGCTCAGCAGGGTTGGGAATCTCCCAATCCCATTCCTTGCGGGCGTAGTTGATCGCCGACGACAGCAGTCCGACTTCGCGATTGACCGTCGCGTTCGAGAGTCCGTCCGAGCGCCGCTGTTCGATGTACCGCCGAACGTCGGCCCGCTTCAGGGTGCCCATCTCTTGACCGGTGAACTGCGCCGTCAGCCGCTTCCGGTAGTAGAGGTCCCGTGACCAGTTGCTGCGCTGGTCCTGGGTGGTCTTGAAATAGGCGAGCATGAGATCGTCAAACGTCCTGGACGGTTGAGTTCCCCACAGTCGCTGCTCTCGTGCCTCTAGTCGCCATTTGGCTTCCAGTGCTTGGGCTTCGCGTCGATCCGTCGTTTCAGTAGAGCGTCTAACTCTCTGGCCGCTGGGGTCTGAATAGGACGCGTACCAGATGGGTGAATCCGCGCGTTTATAAGGCATGGTGATGTTCCTTTCCACGCTACCGGTTCCGCACGCGCGGAAGTATGCCCGGAGTGAAGGCGCGCCGCGATGTAGGCCTCGACGCTGGGCTCCGACACCCGCACCGATCGCAGACCGATGCAACACCAGTCGAGCTCGCCGCGTGCCAGGAGCCGACGCACTGTCCGGACGGAAACATCGCCGAGTCTGCGCGCCGTCTCAGGAAGGGTCAGCAGGTTCATGGCTCGCCGTCATCGCCAACGCTTCCATCAGGCCTGGGTCGTTCCTGAGCTGGTAGGCATAGGGCTCCAGACGAGCGGGCAGGCCTTCGCGTTTCACGGCGGCCACGACGGCACCGAGGTCGCCGCCGTAGACTTCGACCATGAAGTAGATGAGCTTGCCGTACTGCAGCTTCAACACTTCGATCGCCGCTCGAACGAGATCGTGGCCGCTTTTCGGATGATCTTGATCTTGCACTGCTCGGCGGACAGATACGCGAGGCAAGGGTAGGCGCCGGCCAGGTAGGCGCCAGGCTTGAGCAGGATATCGAGCGGAATTACGCGGCTCTTGCTGTGCAGCGCCAGCTCGATCCGTACCCAAGCGCTTGTCGGATCGCCGAGCTGCTTGCCCTTTTCATAGATGCGCAGCAGCTTCCCGTTGCCTCGCTCGCCGACATAGACCGTGCGCCCTTTGGTCAGGCCCCACCAGTCGCCCGCCGGATGCGCAGAGGGGCGTCTGCCGCCACCGTTGAAGCCGCCGGAGACCCACAAGGCGTGTGCCCTGTCGATCGACATGGCCGTTCCTTGCAGGTCGTCGTGAGCAGGATCAACGCGGGTCAGTCGTGCGTTGTGCTTAGAGCACCAGTCGTGGATCGTCGACCAGCTGCGGATGCGGCTGCAGCCCAAGGCATTCAGGCTGACGTACACGGTACCCCGCTGATTCTTACCGCCCCACGCGACGAGCCCGCCGTCTTCAATGAGCGCGCTTTCCTTGTAGCCGTAGAGGCCCGTCTTGCGTTTCGCAATCAACCCGAAGCCGAAAGTCTCTTGCAACTCGTGCGCGATCCAACCGAACGCGAAGTCCTGCGAGGCTGGCACGGTAAAGGCGCACCAGTCGATGTATGCTGCGCTTGGGTTCGCGCCGTTCAGGGGAACCGGATGAGCGATCAACTCCGCCCGCTCACCGCGTGCTTCGAGACGATAGATTTCTGCCTCGAAATCGGGGAAGGGATCCGCGACCAGACTTTCGGGGGCGACCAGGGGTATCCCTGTCGGTACTCTTTCCTCCCGTATTACTAGACGGGAGTCGCCATGCGCGGGGCAGGCCCCGCGCACAGCGTCTGCAATCTCGTTGGTCGTGTGTGTCATCAGAGCTCCGTGTGGGTTGGCCAACCGGCCTACGGAGCTCAGAAAATAGAAAACCGAGCGCATCGTAAGCCGTCGAGACGACTTGCAGATGCCAATCGGTTCAGTCCGGGGCGCCCTCGTTAGGCTGACCACTCGGCTGGCAGGATGTGTCTGGCGTCACTCCCCAACGGCACGATACGTTCGCATCCTTCGCTGTCAACGTAAGAAAGTTCGCGTTGTCCTTGGCTTCCCGAAAGCATCAATCTGAGACCTGGACGGTAGATATTCAAGTCGGTTTACGCGGCTGACGCCAAGCAAGATGCTTCTAACGAATTGCCTGGGACAATAGCGCCGAACCTATCGTCGACTTCCAAGCAGAGGAAAAAGCAGATGGCGGATCACTTTTCGTAGCGGCGCCCCGCCAATCCAACTGAATCACACACAAACCGAAGCCATCGGCTTTTTCCAAATCACGCGCAATGCCACGATAATCTAGCTGCACGCTAGGAACTCTCCCCTGCGTCAGTAGTACCCACGCTCCGAATGTATCCTCAACACTTAGTATCGACCAATCCTGCCGGGAAACGTTGCCAGGCGAGACTAGCGATATTATGTCCTCCTGGCGAATGAGAAGTTTTCGGCCGACCACAGGAAGCCTTACGATCGAATCAATCGAGCGATAGCCCAAGTTTTTCGTAGAAACGCATCCCTGCATAAACGCCGATCTACTGACCTTCGTAGCCGTGACAGCATTCACGGCGATATAAGGAAGCTTAGATTGTCGAACTAAGTCAGAGCAGAAGGCGCCGCGTTTAGCGGACAGATTAGTGGGATCTAGAATGATGCTTTCTGGGGCAAGCTCACTGAGCAAATCGTAATCAACTGGAACGATTCCAGTAGACCAAATGGAAATCGGCGAAAGGCTTGTAGAGGGGCCGTCCGAACGATTCAAACCCGAGATCTCCGGGTCTGCGCTTAAGAGAACCTGCTCATCCGACAAGCCTGGTGCTAGCTTGATAAACCATTCGACAAGCTGCTCTGTGAAGTATTCGGAAACGCTTCTTAAAAGCGCAAATGTTATGTCAGGAATATCTCCCGAAAGTCGATCCCGCTGTAGGGAAAGCGGCAGACGGCCGTCCGGGTCGAATATGTTCAGACTTGGACTCGACGCGCTTACGGCACCCAGTTTTGAAGAAATATCATGGCCGCGATTTTGAAACCATCGGCTTACTAGAATTCCATTGTTGATCAGCATGTTATCACGATAGCTGACGGGTTTGTAGGTCCACATAACATCGTCATACCCATCGACGTTTATTCGCTTCCACGAAGTGCCTCCTAGGTCCTCGTCGCAGGAGGGCACCGTAATTCCTTGCAAAAGTGGTGTCGTTTGCGTCCCGATGCGCCAAAGACGCTTGACACGAGGATACTTCAAGCAATACGAATCCCAATTATTTCGCCCGTACGAGGACCCTTCTCTTAAGGCTTTTAGTACTTTCTTGTCCACCGCGATTTTTATTCTTGTCCCTGCGTGAAACTCACATGGTTGCATAGTGACCAGTTCGTCACCTTGCGAGCACTCGAAGACTAGCCCGTCCTTTTCCGTGAGCGACGCGTGCCGGGTTGTGACGCGGAGGCGACTGCCGAGCAGAAACGCGGCCAGGACGCCGACGCCGAATCGGCCCGTTCGATGAACAACCGAGTGACCATTGACCTCATAGTCTTTTTGCCATAAGTCGCTTGTCCTGAACGATGCGCCAATATTGAGAAAGTATTGTTTGAGGACAGTTTGGTTGTCGCCAGGTATACCTACCAATGCAATTTCGTACGCTAGTCTTGCGTGATGTCGCCTAAGAAATTCTCCAGCAAGGAGTTTACGTCGATTGGTTAGGTCAATCTTGTGAGATGGGAAACCGCTAACCGGCTCGCTCGATCCGAATAGTTGAAAGAGTTTTATTTGATCGAATCGTTTTGCTTCGCTCAAGAATGCGTTCCAAGCCTCAGGCCAAGTTTGTTCTAAAGGAACGTATTTTGACTGCCAACTTGGGTACTTGCCTTCAATGGGAAAGAAGAACCCGTCCTCTGTTATGTGCAATGCGGAGTCATGCAACAGGCAGGCGAGGAGTAAGGCGCATGCATCATGTGGACAGATAGACTTCCACGACCTGGCCTGCATCGTGTCGCTCATCGACCAGCAACGATGCGGCGCGAGTAAAAGCCATCACGGCAGCAACGAACAGCCAGCCTTCAACGGTCCAGACGTAAGTGAAGTCGGCGACCCATCGCGATTTGGCGCATCGGCCTCGAACGCACGATGCAGATGGTTCGGTGTGATGTAGTGCTCCACTCGTGCAGCTCCGTCGACGGGAAGCCTCCGACGTCGACGATAGGCGTGCAGCTTGGCCTGCTGCATCAGCCCCGCCACGCGGTTCATGCCGCAGGCTCACCGTCGGCCAGCAAGTCGTGCCACACACGAGGGCTGCCATAGGTCCGGTCGAGCACTGGGACCACGACCGAGCCATGCGTAGAAGCCGCTGGTCGACACGTTGAGCATGCGGGACATCGATCGGGTGGGCCACACACCGCGCTGCCATGCGATGTAGGCGTACTTCAGTGCGGTTCCTTCGCGAAGTACACCAACGCTTTAGGATGTCGCGCTCCATCGTCACGCGCTTGAGCTCGCGTTGCATCCGTTGCAGCTCGGTGCCCGCTTCGGCCCGCAGCGGCTTCAACGGATTCATCTCCATTACACCACCGCGCTCGAGTTGCACTCAACGCCGAGCACTGTCTGGTCGAGCCCGAGATCGCGTGCGATCTGCGCGACCACCGCACCAGGCTGCTGGCACAGCTTCACTGCTTCACGCTTGAACTCGTCCGTGAACTTCCGTGCTTTGACCATCGCTTCCTCCTGACCACATCATGCTAGTGAACGTGTCCCCAGAACCGATGGAAGGCTACGATGCGGCGTGAAGCGCGTAGCGAGTCTGATGCAGAGCGCCAGGCTGCAAGCTCGTAAGAAGCGTCGACGTCTGCCGGTCGATGGGGCCGCACGTGTTAAATACTACATCGCTCCAAACCGCTTGCAGCGCCTGTTAGAAGCTGACGCGCCGAACCGCAAGTGTGTTGCCCACTTTACGCACATCTGGTCTATAGCAGCCAATCGAATGGAAGATAATTTTTGTTCTGGTATGGTAAAGCGAGGCTGTTCCGCGCACAGTAGCGCGAGCTACGATAAACATAGCAAACCCATACCTTTGGTGGCTACGGAGCAGAACTTTTTCGTTGACCAGCGTGCCGCGACCGTTCCAGTTCACGAGAGAAATAAATGAAACGACTTTTTCAAATAAGGTCTTATCGCGCCCGCATCGGAGTTTTAGTCGTGGCGCTCGCCATACTTGGCGGTGGTCTTGTGCTGGGCCTTCGTGGCGGCCCCGCCGCCCTCGAACCCAGCCAAGGAAAAACTATTCTGACGCCTGTGGTTTTACGGGAATCGTCAGAAAAGCTAAAGTCAGCGGCGATTAGCACAGATTCTACAATTCTCTCGCGATCGCAAGAGTTTGATCGCCTTGTCAGAACGGGCGCACCTAGCGATGCACTTCAGGCTTATCGTATCGCCGCCAACTGCGAGTATGCGAAGGCGTGGCAGGCTTTGATTAAGGAAAGTCCTAATGACATGAGCCCTCAGCAGTATAGGGAGTATAGCGCTTCGCTTCCGAAAATTGACGAAGTTTGTGGTGATTTGTCGCCTGCTCAGCTTGTGAGCCGCAAGACGTACATTGTCAAGGCCAGCATAGCCGGCGTTCACGGCGCTTATGGCAATCTGATGATGCTCGAGGGTCCACAAGGGATGCTTCGTTCGTTCAAGGACGATGACGAGTGGAAAAACGTCGCCAATGAAGCGCTAACTGCAGGAGTGAAGACCGCTGATCCAGACACGCTATTGGGAAAAGCAATGGCTGTCTCTCCCTGCACCGAGCGAGACACGACGAAATGTAAGGTGCCCACACAAGCTGCACAGGCGGAGAGCCTCACTTTGTGGGTTGCTTCGGAGGAGGCGCGCGCCATTGATCAAGGCAAGCCGGTACCGGTCGTAGACCCAAGCCGCTACACCCCCAATTTGCCCTTGGAGGTGGCAAAGAAAGCAATTGCAGATGGCCGTGCACTCGTCGCTAATGCCCAAAGATAATTATGAAAATTATCAAAATATCAGTTTTAGCCGCGATTTTGCTAATCTGCAACATCGCAAAAACCTCGCAGGACGACCCGTGCGACCCCCCAACGCGCACGTCTTGCCCTAGTTATGCGGAATATCACCGGATACAAGTGATAAAGGCAAACGCAATACCGGCAGACGCCGATACATCCACCGTATTTGACAATCTTGGAATTCAAGCTACGGTACCAGCCTCTGGAAGAGATCCGAGCGGCAATCCCATACCAATCGGGGATTGGATAGTGGATTATGGAGTTGCGGGCATTTTTGATGGTCTGACTAACGGACTATTTGGTGGCGGTCGCGATATGGGTGACTTCATTTGCACGGATTGCTCTGTAGGTGGCGGTATAGAGAATGCGTCACAATGGGGCCCTTTCATCTACGGTGTTGCTAATCCCATCCTTTTTCCCGCCCTAGGCGGAAGCGGCACTAATCAGGGCGCATGGCGGCCGGGCGACACTATCGCGATCTGCGACGGCACGACATGCATTATATTGGAATGGCACGCAGGGGGTTACTGATGGGTGGTGGCCTAGTACAAATCCAAAAAAACCTAAAATCAAAGCCGATAAGCACAAGTACAAGAATAAAGTCGATGATCAGCGTAATGTCAGCGTAGTTGTGAATGGAAACGTAGTGCCAGGTCAAATCACTGTAGTAAACCGGACGCCGATTACCATTAATGTTCCCGTTATTTATCTTAACGGCTTTATACCGCAAGGTACGGTAACGGCTCCTCCTCCGGAACAGTGGACAGTGGTGCCATTAGCAGGGGGAGGAGGTCGTAACCCTGGGTATGACATCGAGCTTGAATGAAGATTAAATAACGACTTTTTTTGCATCTAATGCTCTCGTGACTTATGTGCTGAAATTGCGATTGACAACTGCAAATAGACGATACTGGTCTGCACCATTGGGTCACGGAGTGCTTTCGTGATGGTGTCGGAGGCGCTATCAGGCCTTTGATGACATCGATCAGTCGTTGAGGCCGCGCACGCTGGAATTTGCATGGGGCAGCCAAAGGTTGGCGCCTTTGTCTGCTCGATCCATGGGGAGCATGTCACTGCAACGCTCGGGCGCATCTCGATCGTTAAATTGACGGACTAGTTGCGTACCTGCCGTTGGTTTAAGCTTTTCCCGCGGTCCGGCTAGAAAGCGATGGCTTTTTCGTTAAACCTGCTCATTTGCTTGGCGATTATTTCATTCGTGACGGATTTTACTTCTGTTACGTTAGTATGGCTGGCGTGAGCAGGTCACCGACTGATCGAAGGTCACGTTCCTCCACTTGGTTGTCCGCCCGCAGCGGTTCACCTAACGAGAAGATAAGTTGCGGCGGCCACCAACGCGCTAAGAAAGCAAGTTTCCATCATGCCGGTCAACCGCCCGAAGTAGCTGCCGAGAGGGTCGTGGTAAACCCTTGAGGCTCAGCGCGGGTTATCTAGACCTAACCATTTCATTCCAGCCGGCCGCTTCGGCTCGAACGCATCCGGACCATCCATGCGCAGTCACACGCGACCTACGGCGTGCCGCGGGATACGGGCGAGCTGATTGACCAGGGCACGGCGATCAGCAGGAAGCGGGTGGCGACTGATGTGCGGCGCCCGGATCCAGAGCGTCAGCGGGCGCCGGGGCTACGGCGTCATGGACTGCCCGGGGTATGGTAGGTACGGCCCGCTTATCCTTGGACTGCCCCTGGTACGGTAGACACGGCCCGCCTATCCTTAGAGCATAGGAGGCAGCCAGGGGGCAGACAGAGGTTCACACCGGAACTCAAGGAAGAGGCGGTCAAGCAGGTCGCCGAGCGCGGGTATGGCGTACCGGAGGTGGCAGCCAGGCTGGGCGTGTCGGCCCATAGCCTCTACAAGTGGGTCAAAGCCGTTTCGCCTACCAATGCCGAGCAGCAACCCAAAGAGTTGCTCGAGGCCAAGAGCGAGATCCTGCGTTTGCGGTCGCAGATGCGGCGCGTCCAGGAAGAGCGAGACCTGCTAAAAAAAGCCGCGCGGTACTTTGCCAGGGAGCCCGAGTGAAGTACCGCTTCATGAACGAGCATCGCCACGAACACACGATCAGCTTGATGTGCCGTGTCCTTCAGGTTGCTCGCGCTGGCTTCTACGAGTGGCTGCATTGGCCGATGTCGGACCATGCCAAGGAAGACGAGCGGCTGCTGGATTTGTCATTCCTATGTTGGCAGTCACGGGGTCTATGGCGTGCGGCGGGTGTTTGGCGACCTGCGGGAAGCCGGCGAGCGCTGCGGCTTGCACCGTGTCGAGCGCCTCGTGTCGCGACACAATCAGGGCGATCCGTGGCTACAAGTCGCCACGTCGGATCGCAGGACGCCCATCGCTGATCGCTCCCAACCATCTGCAGCGCGAGTCACGGTCGATGCGGCCAACGAGGTCTGGGTAACCGACATTACCTACATCCGGACTTGGCAGGGATGGCTTTACCTGGCTGTCGTCGTTGATCTCTACGCGCGCAACGTCGTGGGCAAGGTCGATGAAGCCGACCCTGAGCAGGAGCTCGCCCTCGATGACCTTCTCATGGCGGTGTGGCGCCGCCAGCCGAATGACCGCGTGATCGTGCATTCGGACCAGGGCAGTCAATACGGTAGTGACGACTTCAAGCGCTTCTGCGTGGCCCACAACCTCGAACCTAGCATGAGCCGCCGCGACAACTGTTGGGACAAATGCCGTCGCCGAGTCCTTCTTCAGCAGCTTGAAGAAGGAACGCATCCGCAAGCGCATCTACAAGACCCGCGAGTTGGCGCGTGCCGACGTCTTCGATTACATCGAAGTGTTCTACAACCGGACCCGCCGCCACAGCCATCTGGACGCAAGCAGTCACAAGGCGTTCGAACGCGCCGCGGCGTGAGGCTGGCCTTTGTCTAGCGTTCTAGGGACAGTCCAGCCGGCCTTGGCCAGTTCGACGATCTGCTCTCGAAATTCCTTCGGGTACGGCGGTCTGCTTCTTGGCATCATGGGCTCCCGCTGCTAAGCATCGGGGCTCCACGAAGACGGGTCAACTTTTCAACTCCAACTCCAATCTCATACATCGCCCGGTGCATGCGCTACCCATGAACGAAATCGTGTCCATCGCGAACCGTGCCATCGCTCGAGTCGGCCTAGAGCGAGCGATTCTGTGACCGGAAGTCCTAGGATAAGAAGGCTCCTTACGGTGGAACGTGATCGGGTTCAAGCTCGCACCGTTCGTCGCACCACGGGCGCAGATTGCCATTAAGACGCCCTGATGGCCGGTTGCGGTGTCGATGGGTTCGGCAGGTCTGCTCCGTTACGGCGGTCGCCGGCGACGCATCCTCGCGAGGTTGTCAGCGTGTCATCGATTCGTCGATCGTGAGGGACACATCATTCGTATCATGAGCCGGGCCGATGAGCGAAAGCGAGCCACGTGACACGTCCGCTTCGATTCAATATGCGGAGCAGCAACGTGCCGCCGGTCGATCCCAGACCCCAGGACCGCGCACCCGGGTCGGGCATTGCATCAGCGACTACAACCCATATCGATAGGAGATGCCCCGTGGCAAGCGACTTGATCCACTACCTCGATGCGACCCGCATCGCCGAACTGATCGCCAGCAAAGAGGTATCGCCGGTCGAGGTGATGCAGGCCCACCTCGACCGCATCGCGGCCGTGAATCCGCGGTTGAACGCCGTCGTCACGCTCGTGGACGAGACGGCGCTCGCCGCCGCGCGCCGCGTGGAACAGGCATTGATGCGCGGCGACGCGCTGGGTCCGCTTGGCGGCGTGCCGTTCACCGTCAAGGATTGCCTCGACACCGCCGGCGTCGCGACGCAGCGGGGCTCCCGACTCTTCGCCGGGCGGGTCCCGGACGTAGACGCGACGGCCGTGCGCCGCTTCCTCGACGCGGGCGCGATCCTGCTCGCGAAGACCAACCTTCCGGAGTTCGCGCTGTGGTTCGAGACGGACAACGCGCTCACCGGTCGAACCAACAATCCGTGGGACCTCAATCGCACGCCCGGCGGGTCCAGCGGCGGTGAAGCGGCGGCCATCGCCGCCGGCATGTCGCCGATCGGCATCGGCACCGACGTCGGCATCTCGGTCCGGGGACCGGCCGCGTTGACCGGCATCGT
>CALMOR010000203.1:47883-48743 GCA_937872165.1 uncultured Burkholderiales bacterium
ACCCGACGCACGGGCGCGTCCCGCTGACCGGCAACTAGCCGCACGCACCCAACGCGTTGTGGCACGTGGGACCGATGGCGCGAAGCGTGCGCGACGTCGCGCTCGGCTATCGACTGTTGAAAGGGCCGGACGGTATCGACGGCTTCGCCATCGCGGCGTACGACGCGGGACCCATGCATCGTCCGATGCCGGGGCGTCCGCTCCGCGTGGCCTGGAACACCGACGTCTTCGGCCCGATCGACCCGCAGGTCGCGGGCGCCGTGCGGGCCGCCGCCGCGTCGCTCGAGCGGCTCGGCTGCGCGGTCGACGAGGTGCGTCTGCCGATGCTCGAGGAGACCGACTGCACCGAGCCCGGCGCGGCGCTGTTCGCCGAGACCGTGCCGGATCTGCAGGCCCTCGCCGCGGGACGCGAGGACGAACTCTCGCCTCGCGGGCAACGCACCGTCAACCGGACGCAGCCTTCGCTCGCCGGCCACGTCGCCGCCGGCCGGACGATCGAGCGACTGCGATCGGCCTTCGCCGCCTTCTTCGGCACCCACGACGTGCTGCTCTGTCCGGTCATCCCGTTCACGGCCCCGCCGCATGGACAGGAGAAATACGAAGTCGACGGTCGGCTGGTCGACACCGCGCAGATGATGCGCGCCACCATCCCGTTCAACCTCACCGGCCTGCCCGCGCTGGCCGTGCCGTTCGGATTCGGCACCGCCGACCTGCCGCTCGGCGTCCAGGTGGTGGGGAGCTGGTACGACGAGGACAGTCTCCTGCGCGTCGGCGCCCTGATCGAAGCCGCGAACGTCGATCGCTCGCGTCGACCGGCGCTGTAAGGACCGGCCGGGCCTGCTGCGAGGGCCGGCCGGTCC
>CALMOR010000204.1 GCA_937872165.1 uncultured Burkholderiales bacterium
TCGGCCACGCTCTCGAAGAGCAGCATCGGTCGATGGGCGAGGACGCGCAGCGAGCGAGCGCGGCCGACCCGGGGCGTCACACCGTTGCGGGCCGGCCAGGCGAGGTCGATGCGCAGGCTCTCCGCCTCCGCGACGACATGGCCTTCGCGAGGGATCTCGAGCACGCGCGCCTGGACCACGCGGCCGAGCGGCAGACGCGTCGCCAGATCGAGATCGCCGTCGGCAGCGACCGTCCCCTGCGATGCATCCGATCGCGACGCTGCCGCACCGGGACCCGCTGCCGCACCCGCGACCGCCTGCGGGCGGTCGACCGGCGACACGCCGTCGACCGCGAGCCGGCGATCGAGCGCCGCCAGCAGGATGTCGGATTCGGAGACGATCACGCGCGGCCGGCGGGTCTCAGCCCTGCGACGACAACGAGCCGTAGGCGCGGCCGAGGCGTGCAGCCGTATCGGGGCTGCGCAGCATCGCGTCGAGCTTCTTCAGCCAGGGCTGCGTCAGCAGACGGATCTCCGCATCGTCGGCCAGCACGCGCTTCATCAGTTCGATCTTCTCCCGGCGCAGCGAAGGATCGGTCGGCGCGAGGTCGCCCATGGTCGACAGTTCGTCGATCAAGCGCACGCATTCCTTCTCGACCTCGCAGACACGGTCCCAGTCGTCGGTGCGGGCGGCATCGAGCATGCGGCGACTCGCGTCGGCCATGCAGCGATAACGATCGACGATCCGTCGTTCAGCGTCGATGCGAGCGCTCATGCGGCGAGGCTCCGTCCGAAGGTGGCGAGCGCTGCGCGGTCGTCGGGCGACGCTCCTCCGTTCTGTCGCAACGCGACCCACGAACCGCGCAGGTCGACCAGCAGCACGCGGACTTCGTCGAAGATCGCGGGGTCGCCGTCGAGGTTTGCCGTGAACAGACGCCGGGCCATGTAGTCGTAGAGCGCGGCGAGGCTGGTGGCGAGCGCTCCGCCGACCTGCGGGTCGAGGCTCGCGGCGAGTCCGAGCTTGACGATGTCGATGGCCTTCGACGTGTAGAAGCCGCGGCGCTCGATGTCGCCCTGCGCGAGGAGACCCTCGGCGCGGGCGATCGCCTGGATGGCGCCGTCGTACAGCATGATGACGAGGCCGAGCGGGTCCGCCGCGGCGACACCGGTCTCGATACCGACGGCGCGATAGGCACTGGCGCCGTACGGGGTCTGCTGAAGCATGATGCGTCCTTGTTGCTAGGGGTGCCGGTCAACTGCTCTTGGTCGAACTCTTCAGGGCTTCGAGCTGCTGCGTGAGATAGCTGCTGGTGCTGTTGAGGCTCGCGACCAGCGCGTCGGCCGCGTTGTACTGCGCGGTCAGGCGCGCCCGGATCGCGACGAGCCGGTTGCTCCAGGCGTTCTCCTGGTCCTGCAGGTCGGCGATGCTCTTGTCGAGCCCGCTGGTCGCGACGCTGACGAGGCCGTCGGTCGTGTCGAGGTAGCGCGTGAGCGTGGCGTCGATGTTGCCGGCCACTCCGCGATCGAAGCGGACATTGCCGCGTGCGCCGGTGAGACCGCCGGTGATGGTCAGCTGGAGGCCTTCGGCCGCGGTCGTCGCGGCACCGGTCGCGAGCTGCCCCTGGCCGGTGAAGGCCACGCCGTCGAGCGTCCCCGCGACATCGAGTCCTGTCGTCGCCGTCGTCGTCGTGCCGAAGAGACCCGCGGCGCCGTTGCCGTCGCCGAGCACCACCGACGAGGCCGAGCCGAAGCGCTGCGACGTGATCGACAGCACCCCGCCGCTGGCCGACACCGCGACGTTCGAGCCGGCCGACGACAGCGCCTTCGTTCCGTTGATCTGCCCCTGCACCGCGGTGGCCAGCGCCGTCGCGTCCGAGTAGGTGCCGGGCGGCACGGTGATCGTCGTCGCGACGTTGTCGACCGTGAGCGAGAAGGTGTCGTTGGAACCGGCGGTGATGGTCAGGCCCGCCGCGGCCGAGCCCGCGAGGCCGCCGTGGGTCGCGAGCTGGCTCACGGTCAACGCGTGTTCGCCTTCCTGCGTCTTCGCGCTCGAACCGGTGTAGCCGATCAGCGAGTCGCTCGCCACGGCCGTGGTCGCGAACAGGCGGCCCACCGAATCGGGATCGCTCTTCAGCGCGGCCGAAAGCTTGCTGTCGTCCGCGGTCAGCGTGCCGTCGCCGTTGAACTTGATGCCGATGTCGTTCAGCGTCGTCAGGCTGCCGCCGGTGGGAACGACGCTCGCGACCAGCTTCTGCAACTGCGTCGTGATGAGACGCACCGACGAGTCGCCGTTGAGCGGCCCCGAAGTCTTCGCCGTCGAGTCGTAGCTGGTGAGCTGGCCGAGCGTCGACACGAGGCTGTTGTAGGCCGCGACGAAGCTCTTGACGTTCGACTTCGCGGTCGTCGTGTCGCGAGCGACGGTGAAGGCCGTGGCGGTCGTGCTCTCGGACCCGAGATCGATGCTCAGGCCTTCGATCGCGTCGGTCACGTGATTGTCGGGCTTCGAGATCGCGAGGCCGTCGAGGAAGAAGCTGGCGTTCGCCGCGTCGGCCACGTGCCGGGTCTGCGGCGTGCCGCCCGCCGCCGCCGGATCGAACGCGAGACGCGAGAGGCCGCTCGCGTCGAGGTTCGTGCCGTCGCCGTCGGTCGTGCTGACGCGAAAGCCGTTGGCCGCGCCGGTGGCCGTGATCGACAGCACGAGCCGGTTGCCGCTGCCGTCGTTGACGATCGATGCCGTGACGCCGGCGTCCGCCTGGTTGATCGCGTCGCGGATGCCGAGCAGCGAATCGTTGCTCGCGTCGATCGTGATGGTCTTGCTGCCGACGCTCGCGTTCGACGTGAAGGTCGAGTAGTCGCTGTTCCAGCTGCCGATGTCGATCGTGATCGTGCCGGTGCCGACCACCGTTCCGGTGCTCGCGACGCCTGCGGCCGCGGTCTTCTGCGAGGTCGCGAGGCTGTCCACGCGCAGCGTGTGCGTGCCGGCCGAAAGACTGGCGGACTTCGCCGGATCGACGGTCACCGACGCCACGCTGCTGTCGTTGATGGTGGCCGCGAAGCTCGCGAACGCGGTGGGTTTCGACAGAGCCGCGACGGCGTTCTGGAACGACGACAGCACGCCGCGTGCGGCGCCATACGCCGAGACCTTGGTCTGGTAGGCCGCCTCGCGGGCCTTCAGTTGATTGAGCGGCGCGGACTCGACCGCGACCAGCTTGTCGACGATGGACGCGATGTCGAGTCCGGAGCCGATGCCCTGGGTGGTGACCGGCGCGGCGGACGACGAGGTGGCGATGGTGGTCGTCATGGCTGTTGCGGGGAGGTGGTGCGGCGACGGGCCTTCACGGGTCGCGGGCGTTCACGCCTTCTCGTCGAAGAAGAAGCCCTTGACCCGATCGATGGCTTCGGCCAGCCGCAGGACTTCGGCGTCGGGGATCTGCTCGACGACGGTGTGATCCTTCGCATCGACGATGGTGGTCACGATGCGCGTCCCCTGGATCTGGAACTGCAGCGATCTCGGGTCGCGTTGCGGCTTCAGGCTCTCGGTCGGGATTTCGCTCTTCGTCTCCACGGGTTTCGCCGTACCGACAGGGCTCGCGACCTGTGTCGGCCGGGTCTGCGCCGCGGACGCGGACTGCGGATGCGGCGGCGGACTCGTCGCTGCTGTGATTCCGGAATTAGCCATGATGCGTCTCCGCTCGACCGCCGTTGCGATCCGATGATGCTGCGAGGGCCGATCGCCGCGCCGGGCGGAGCGACAACGATTTCCCTGTCATGCCGCGGGACGCGCGTCGCTGGCGACGCGCGTCCCGCCCGGGTTGCCGCCGGTGCGCCCTT
>CALMOR010000205.1 GCA_937872165.1 uncultured Burkholderiales bacterium
GCGTCACGCCGTTCCTCTGCGCCCGTCGTCCCGCGCGCGCCGATGCCGGCACGCTGCGGGCGCGCGGGCTCGCGGTTCGCGACGCGACCTCGTTCGGCCTGCCCGGCCGGATGCGCGTCTCGGCCCAGTGTCCCGCTGCGATCGACGCACTGCTCACCACGATGGACAAGCTGCGATGACCCTTCCCGACATCCTCGAACCCGAAGACGCCGCGCTCGCGGCCGCACTGCGACGACGGCTCGACGGCAAGACCAAGCCGGTCGGATCGCTCGGCCGCATCGAGGCGCTGGCGTCGCGGCTCGGCCGCATCCTCGACACCGAGACGCCGCGCCTCGTCGATCCGCAGCTGGTCGTGTTCGTCGCCGACCACGGGCTCGCCGCGCGCGGCGTGTCCGCCTATCCGAGCGACGTGACCTGGCAGATGGTCGAGAACTTCCTCGTCGGCGGCGCCGCGGTCAGCGTGCTGGCGCGACAGCACGGCCTCGCGCTGACGATCGTCGATGCGGGCGTGGCCCACGACTTCGTCGAGCGGCCCGGCCTCGTCGTGCGGAAGATCGCGCACGGCACCGCGGACTCGTCGATCGGCCCGGCGATGAGCGACGCGCAGTGCGCGGCCGCGATCGAGGCGGGCCGCGACGTCGTCGCGTCGTTGCCCGGCAACGCGCTGCTGACGGGCGAGATGGGGATCGGCAACACGTCCGCCGCCGCGTTGCTCACCGCCCGCCTGCTGGGCTTGCCGATCGAGCGCTGCTCGGGACGCGGGACCGGCCTCGACGACGAGGGCTTCGCCCGCAAGCGGGCCGTGCTTCGCGACGTGCTCGAGCGGCACGTCGAGGCGACGGACCCGCTCGCGGCGCTCGCGGCCTTCGGCGGCTTTGAGATCGCGATGATGTGCGGGGCCGTGCTGCAGGCCGCGCTCGAGCGGCGCGTGATCGTCGTCGACGGCTTCATCGCGAGCAGCGCGGTGCTGGTCGCGTCGCGGCTGCGACCGGCGGTGCTGTCGCGCTGCGTCTTCGCGCATCGCTCCGACGAAGCGGGCCACGCGGCGTTGCTGGACGGCCTCGAGGCCGAGCCGCTGCTCGACCTCGGCCTCCGGCTCGGCGAGGGATCGGGCGCCGCGCTCGCGTGGCCGCTGCTCGTGTCGGCGTGTCGTCTGCTCGACGAGATGGCGAGCTTCGACACCGCCGGCGTCAGTGGCCGGAACGCGTGAAGCACGAGCTGCGCCTCTTCCTCGTGGCCGTGCAGTTCCTCACGCGCGTGCCGGTGCCGCGCCGCGTCGGCTTCGACCCGGCGTGGCTGCAGGCCTGCGTTCGCCACTTCCCGCTCGTCGGCGCGCTGGTCGGCGGCTGGGCCGCGCTCGTGCTGTGGGCCGCGCTGCAGCTGTGGCCGCCGCTGGTGGCGTCGACCCTGAGCCTGATCGCGACCGTGTGGCTGACCGGCGCCTTCCACGAGGATGGACTCGCGGACACCTGCGACGCGCTCGGCGGCGCGGTCGATCGCGAGCGGGCCCTGGCGATCATGAAGGACTCCCGCATCGGCAGCTACGGCGCGGTGGCACTGGTCCTCGCGCTCGTGCTGAAGATCTTGGTCGTCGCGTCGCTGACGCTCGACGTCGAGGTCGCCGTCGCCGCGCTGGTCGTGGCGCATGCGGTGTCGCGCGCCGCGCCGGTGTTCCTGATCCGCGCTCTGCCGTACGCGGGCGATGCCGAGCACGCGAAGGCCAGGCCGCTCGCGACCCGGGTCGCCGGCACCGGCCCGTCGATCGCGTCGGCGTGGGTCGCGTTGATCGCGGTGTCGACGCTGTCCGCGTTGCCCGATGCCGCGGCCGGCCTGCTCGCGTCGCTGGCCGCGGCCGCGGTCGCGACGCTGCTGATCGGCGCGTGGCTGCGCCGCCGACTCGGCGGTTTCACCGGCGACGCGCTCGGCGCCGCCCAGCAGATCGTCGAAGGCGTCGTGCTGCTGGCGTGGCTCGCGGCCTTCGATCTCGGCCATGCCTGATCCACGCGACCGGCTGTGGGTCTGGCGCCATCCGCGTCCCCGCGACGTCGAAGGTCTCTGCGTCGGCCGCACCGACGTCGCGGTCGACCCGCGCAAGGCGAAGCGGCTCGCGTCGCGCATCCGGCAGACCGCTCGACGCCACGGGCTGCCGCGCTGCGTGGCGACCTCGCCGTCGCGTCGCGCCGCCGATGTCGGTCGATGGCTGCGTCGCTGGGGCTGGCGGCACGAACGGCACGAGGCGTTGAGCGAGATGGACTTCGGCCGATGGGACGGTCGCGCATGGAGCGACATCGCCCGCGACGAGATCGACGCGTGGTGCGCCGACTTCCTCCGCTATCGACCGGTCGACGGCGAGAGCCTCGACGAACTCTTCGATCGCGTGGCCGCGTGGCGGGCGCCCGCCGGCTGCGTCCTCGTGGTCTCGCACGGCGGCTGGATGACGACGCGTCGATGGCTGGAACTCGGAGAGCCGCGTCCCGCGAGCCCGGACCGATGGCTCGAAGCGCCGCGCCATGCGACGTGCTGGCGCTTCGAGGCCGCGCGATGAGGCGCGCCCTCGTGGTCTGGGGCACGAGCAGCAACGCCGGCAAGAGCCTGCTCGTCACGGCCCTCTGCCGCTGGGCCGCCCGGCAGGGCATCGACGTCGCGCCGTTCAAGGCGCAGAACATGAGCAACAACGCCCGCGTGGTGCCGGGCCTCGACGGCGCCTTCGGCGAGATCGGCGCGGCCCAGTACTTCCAGGCGCGGGCCGCGGGCGTCACGCCTTCGGTCGACATGAACCCGGTGCTGCTGAAGCCCGAGCGCGACACCGCGAGTCAGGTCGTCGTGCAGGGACGCGTGTCGCGGTCGTTGTCGTCGCTGCCGTGGCGCGAACGCAGCGAGCGGCTCGCCGTGTTCGCGCGCGAGAGCTTCCTGCGACTGCGCGCGCGCCACGATCTGGTCGTCGTCGAAGGCGCCGGTTCGCCCGCCGAGATCAACCTCGCCGCGCACGACTACGTGAACCTCGACACCGCCCGCTGGGCGGCCGAGACCGGTTCGGTGACGAGCCTTCTCGTCACCGACATCGATCGGGGCGGCGCCTTCGCGCATCTCTACGGCACCTGGGCCCTGCTGCCCGATGCGATGAAGGCGACGCTCGCCGGCTTCGTGCTCAACAAGTTCCGCGGCGACGCCGCGCTGCTCGCCCCGGGCCCCGCGCGACTGGAGACGATGACCGGCGTCCCGGTCGTCGCGGTGCTGCCGATGTGGCGCGAGCACGGCCTCCCCGACGAGGACGGCGTGTTCGATACCGCGGATCGGGGAGGGCAGGGCCCGCGCGTCGCGATCGTCGCGTACCCGCGCGCCAGCAACCTCGACGAGTTCCAGCCGCTGCGCCAGGCCGCCGGCGTGCGGCTGTCGTGGGTGCGCGAGCCGGCGGGCCTGGCCGGGGTCGACTGGATCGTGCTGCCCGGCTCGAAGCAGGTCAGCGGCGATCTGCGCTGGTTGCGCGAGACGGGGCTCGCCCCCGCGATCGAGCGTCACGCGGTCGCGGGCGGGCGCGTGCTCGGGGTGTGCGGCGGGCTGCAGATGCTGGGTG
>CALMOR010000206.1 GCA_937872165.1 uncultured Burkholderiales bacterium
GTCCATGGGAGGGGGCGTGAGCGGTTCGCGACGATCCGGCGACACGATGCCGTGCTGGCTTCGGCTCTTCGTGGGTCTCCTCGCGCTGTTCGCGCTCGCGGCGAGCGCACGTGCCGCCTTCGTCGAACCCGAGGTCGCCTTCGCATTCAGCGCGACGGCCGTGGATGCGCATGCCGTCGAAGTGAGGTACCGCATCGAGGACGGCTACTACCTGTATCGCGAGCGCTTCAAGTTCGCGCTCGATCCCGCCGCTTCCGGCGGTGCGACGCTCGGCGAGCCGGTGTTCCCGAAAGGCGAGATCAAGTTCGACGAGACCTTCGGCAGGAACGTCGAGCACTATCGCAAGGAAGTGACGGTGAGCATCCCGGTCGACGGGGCGACCGGACCGTTCACGCTGCTGGCGACGTCGCAAGGCTGCGCGGACGCGGGCCTCTGCTATCCGCCGCAGGTCGCGCGGGCGTCGCTGACGCTGCCCGGTGCGTCGACGCCGGCCGCAGGCTCGCCCGCGAAGGAAGGGACCGCCCGGCCGAACGTCGACGATGCGTCCCGCATCGAACGCACGTTGAAGGCCGGCAACGTCGGATGGATCGCGCTGCTGTTCGTCGGGCTCGGCCTCCTGCTCGCGTTCACGCCGTGCGTGCTGCCGATGGTGCCCATCCTGTCGTCGATCATCATCGGTCAGGCCGGCGAGGGTCGTGTCGTCACGCGCTCCACCGGCCTCGCGCTGGCGGCGACCTATGCGTTCGGCATGGCCCTCGTGTACACGGTGCTCGGCGTCGCCGCGGGCCTCGCCGGCGAAGGGCTCGCGGCGACGCTGCAGACGCCGCTCGTGCTCGGGACCTTCGCCGTGCTGCTGGTCGTGCTGTCGCTGTCGATGTTCGGCTTCTACGAGCTGCAGGTGCCGGCCGGTCTCCAGGCCCGGCTGTCGCGCTGGTCGGGGCGGGTCGGCGACGCGGGCAACCCTTCGACCGTCGGGCGCTTCGCCGGGGTCTTCGCGATGGGCTCGATCTCCGCGCTGATCGTCGGACCCTGCGTCGCCGCGCCGCTCGCCGGTGCGCTGCTCTACATCAGCCAGACGCGCGACGTCGTCGTCGGCGGCATCGCGTTGTTCTCGCTCGCGGTCGGGATGAGCGTGCCGCTGCTCGCGGTCGGTCTGTCGGCGGGCTCGCTGCTGCCGCGCGTGGGCGCGTGGATGGAGACCGTCAAGCATTTCTTCGGCGCGTTGCTGATCGCCGTCGCGCTGTGGATGGTCGCGCCGGTCCTGCCGACCTGGATCGTGATGCTCGCCTGGGCCGTGTTCGCGATCGTCGCGGCGGTCTACCTGCGCGTGTTCGATCCGCTCGGTCCAGACGCGCGCGGCGTCGCGCGACTCGGCAAGGGCTTCGGCGTGCTGCTGTTGATCGCGGGTGCGGTCGAGTTCGTCGGACTCGCCACCGGCGGACGCGACGTGCTGCAGCCGCTCGGCCAGCTCGCGCTGAAGGGATCGTCGGATGGAAGACCGGCCGCTGCGTCCGCGCTGCCGGGACTGCCTTTCGAGATCGTCAAGAGCGTCGCGGACCTCGACCGGCGCGTCGCTCTCGCGGACAAGCCGGTGCTGCTCGACTTCTACGCGGACTGGTGCGTGTCGTGCAAGGAGATGGAGCGCTTCACGTACACCGATGCGCGCGTCGTCGCACGCATGCAGGACTTCGTGCTGCTCAAGGCCGACGTCACGGCCAACGACGATGCCGACCGCGCGCTGCTCAGGCGCTTCAGGCTGTTCGGGCCCCCCGGCATCGTCTTCTTCGACCGCGAGGGCAGGCAGCTCGCGGACGCCGGCGTGATCGGCTTCCAGGACGCCGATCGTTTCCTGTCGAGCCTCGCGGTGGTCGAAGGCCGTCCCGCACCGCAGGCGATGCGCTGAGCGGTCGGGCGCTTCAGCCGATGTTGTCGATGCGGTCGAACAGCCGCTCGAACATCAGGCCGTCCATGAAGAACTTCGCAGCCCAGTTGGGGAAGCGCCACTGCATGTAGTCCTCGCCGATCGGGTGCGAGCCCTTCATCGCGCCGCGCGTCGTCGTCGGGCCGTCGAGCTTCTGCAGTCGCATGTTGAAGCGGTTGGCCGCCTTCGCGTTCTCCGTCAGGTCGTGCTCGCCGGTGATCTTCGCGATGCGATACCAGTTGAGCGCCATCTGCGAGTTGCCGGTGATGCAGCTCCAGTCGTTCAGCGGTTCCCATTGCGGCGACAGGTAGCCCGACAGCGAGCCGTCGGCATTCTGCCGCTCGGCCACGCGGCGCGCCATCGTCAGGGCGGCCCTGATGTAGGTCGGGTTCTCGGTCGCGACGCCGACCTCGAGGATGCCGCGGATGGAATACGCGATGGTGTGCGTCAGCGCGCGATCGTCGGCGTTGGTGGTCAGGCAGTTGCCGGGCAGCCAGCCGTTGGCGAGGCCGGTCGACAGGGCCCACGCGACGTTGCGATCGGCGGCCTCGAGATAGCGCGGGTCGCCGACGACCTCGAACGCGCGCACGAGGCCGAAGGCGCTGCGCGTGTTGTAGGTGCCGTTCTTCGAATGCGCGAACGGCGATACGTGGCGACGCCAGCAGCCGTCGGCGTCCTGGGCACCGACCAGCCAGTCGGACGCGCGCACCAGGCTCTCGTGGATCGACGCGTCGCCGCTCTCGCGCGAGGCGCGCGCGAGTCCGAACAGGACCTGCCCGGTGTTGAAGATGGTCGGTGCGACGACTTCGGCGGCCATCGTTCCGGCGCGGATGCCGCCGTCCGGTAGTTGCTCCGCGACCTCCCATCGCGCCATCCGCAACGCGGCGTCGCGATAGAGCGGCTTGTCGAAGTGATGCGCATAGTCGTAGAGCGTCGGGATCGCGTAGCCGGTGGTCTCCGGATAGGAGGCCATCCAGGCCCCGGTGCGGATGTCGTAGGAGTGGGCCATGCCGTCGTCCGGCGTCGCCCGCTGCGACTCGAGGATCCATGCGGCGGCTGCCGCGAGGTGGATCTCGATCGATTGCGGTTCGTGGAACGAAAGACCGAGGCGGTCCTTCGCATGGGCGATCCAGTGTTTCATCCGGTTTCCGTGATGCGGGGTTTCACAGCGGCCGCGCGGCGAGCTGATCGGCCGTCGCGTAGATGGTGATGCCCTCGGCGACGAGCGTCTCGAGATGCGCATAGAAGCGCCGGGCCGGGACGACCCACGACTTCGCCTCGCCGACCTCGCCCCAGCCGAGCAGTCCGTGACGGTCGAACTCGGCGCGGAAGTATTCGCGCAGATCGTCGCGGCCGGGCGCGTCGATGCGCCGGGGCATGAAGCGCGGGTCGAGCGGCACGACCGGCACCTTCACCTCGTGCCCTCGGCCGTCGAGGCACGACATCGCGTAGGTCTCGTCCATGCGGACGGGCAGCGGGAAGCGGTCGAGGAAGCGGTCCTCGAGCAGGTGATAGAAGGTGACCGGCCCCATCGAGATGCCGAGGCCGATCACCTTCGCGTCGAGTTCGTGACAGCGATCCCACGGCGAGCCGCTGCCGAAGATCGAAGGCGCGAGGTGATGATGCTCGACGACGTGCCGCGCGGCGCGGCCGATGGCCGAGACCGAGTGGGTCGGATGGATGCTGCGTTCGATGCCGTCGAAGGCGAGGAACTCCGACGGCAGCCGCCCGAGATGCGTGCCGTGGCGACGCGGGTCGAAGACGTAGCCGTCGAGCCGACAGGTCGCGAGGATGGTGCCGCCGGGCAGCCAGTAGGTCGGGACGATCAACGTGCCCGAGGGACCGACCGCTTCGATCAGTGCCTCGAGCACCGTGCGCGGCCCTCCGTCCACGAAGCCGATGCTCTTCAGCGACGAGTGCAGCATCACGGCGTCGCCGGCCTCGATGCCGAGGCCTTCGAGGCCGCTGCGCAGTTCGGACTTCGAGACCAGCCGGCGACTCGCGCGCAGTTCGTCGGCACGCTTCTTTCGATGGCGCGCGGCGAGCACCGACTTCACGAAGGTCTTGGTTCGTTCGAGCATGGAGGCGTGCGGCGCGAGGCCCGGGACGTCGGCGCGGCAGCGGTATCGTCGGGGTCGCAACGCTTTTACGCGAGCGCGTCGATCGCGGCAAGAACGGCGGCCCGGTCAGTGGTGCCACGACGACACCGGTCAGGCGGAAGGCGATCCCTCGGTGCCGCAGACCGGACAGGCCGGGTCGCGGGCGAGCACGATGGTCTGCCATTGCATCGTGCGGGCGTCGAGCAGCAGCAGGCGTCCCGACAACGACGGCAGCCCGATCAGGATCTTCGCCGCCTCGGCGGCCTGGATCGCGCCGACGATGCCGGTCAGCGGGGCGAACACGCCCATCGTCGAGCACGCCGTCTCCTCGACTTCGTCGCTCTCGGGGAAGAGGCAGGCATAGCAGGGACCCCGCGTCGTCGCGTCGTCGCGTCGCCGCGGATCGAAGGTGGCGATCTGTCCGTCGAAGCGCAGCGCCGCGCCCGAGACCAGCGGCACGCGCGCCGCGACGGACGCGCGGTTGACCGCGTGGCGGGTCGCGAAGTTGTCGCTGCAGTCGAGCACCACGTCGACCCCGGCGACGCGCTCGACGAGTCCTTCGGGCGAGAGGCGTGCGTGGACGGCGACGACCTCGACCTCGGGATTGAGCCGTCGCAACGCGTTCGTACCGGACGCCACCTTGGGCATCCCGATGTCGGGCGTCCCGTGCAGGATCTGACGCTGCAGGTTCGTGAGGTCGACGACGTCGTCGTCGACCAGCGTGATGCGGCCGACACCGCTCGCCGCCAGGTAGATCGCCGCGGGCGACCCGAGCCCGCCGGCGCCGACCACCAGCGCCTGCCCGTCGCGCAGGCGTTCCTGCCCTTCGACGCCGATGTCGTCGAGGAAGATGTGTCGCGAATAGCGAAGCAGTTGCTGATCGTTCATGGATCGGGAGCGAGCGAAGCGACGATCGGACCGTGCCATGAAAAAGGGCCGCGTCGAGCGGCCCCTTCCGCGACGAGACGGTCGTTCAAGGCTTGACGGCGGGAGCCTTCGCCTCGAGCTGCGGGCGCGAGACGGACGCCGTCAGCTTCTTCGTCTCGACCGGTTCGCCCTTCAGCAGATGCAGCGCCTGCTGCAACTGGAAGTCGTCCTTCGATCCGAATTCGATGGGCTTCTTGAGCGCGGCGGCACGGCGTTCGTCCTCGGCCTTCCTGTCCTCGGGCGACTGGGTGATGCCCTTGGCATCGTCGGCGGCGGCCGCGGCCGCGATGGCTTCGGTGTTGTTGAGGTGATGCTCGAGGTCGGCTTCGCGCGGGAACGCGAAGATGTTGCCTTCCGCGGTGTCGTCGACGGTGTAGTCGGGAACGATGCCGGTCGCCTGGATCGAGCGGCCGCTCGGCGTGTAGTAGCGCGAGATCGTCAGCTTGATGCCGGTCTTGCGCTCGGGCGGCAGCGGCAGGATGGTCTGGACCGAGCCCTTGCCGAAGGTGGTCGTGCCGACGATCTTCGCGCGCTTGTAGTCCTGCAGCGCGCCGGCGACGATCTCGGACGCCGAGGCCGACCCGCCGTTGACCAGCACGACCA
>CALMOR010000207.1:0-4161 GCA_937872165.1 uncultured Burkholderiales bacterium
ACCCTGCCTCGCACCGAACGCGACGTCCGCGTCGACCTCGCAGCGGCCTATCGCCTCGCTGCGCAGCGAGGCTGGGACGACACCGTCTACACGCACCTGTCGGCCACGGTGCCGGGCGAGCCCGGCGCGTATCTCATCAACGAGTTCGGCGCGCGCTTCGACGAGATCACCGCGAGCGGGCTCGTCAAGGTCGACACCGCGGGGCGCGTCGTCGACGGGTCGGGCCGACGCGTCAACCCGAGCGGCTTCGCGATCCACGGCGCGATCCACGCGGCGCGGCCCGAGCTCGAGTGCGTGGTCCACGTGCACAGCGATGCCGGCATCGCGCTCGCGATGCTGCCCTGCGGTCTGCTGCCCTCGTCGCAGTGGGCGATGCGGCTCTTCGGGCGGCTCGGCCGGCACGCGTACGAAGGACTCGCGCTCGGCGGCGACGAGCAGGCGCGCCTGGTCGCGAACCTCGGGTCGCTCGACGGACTGATCCTCGAGAACCACGGCCCGCTGACCGTGGGCCGCACGGTCGCCGAGGCCTGGATGCTGATGTACCTGCTCGACCGCGCCGCGCGTGCGCAGCTCGTCGCGATGGCGGCCGCCGCGGCGACCGGCAGCCGCGTCGTCGTCGTCGACGACGAACGCGCAGCGCTCACGCATCGGCAATGGATCGGCGACGGCAGCGAGCGCGACGGCGACCTCGAATGGCCGGCGCTGCGGCGCGGTCTCGACCGCGTCGACCCGGGCTATCGCGACTGACGCGAACGACCGATCACCTTTCATCCGAAGGAACCGCCATGCCCACCATCCGCGTCGAACTGTTCGAAGGACGCACGCCCGAGCAGAAGCGCGCCCTCGCGCACGAACTGACCGAAGCCTGCGTCCGCGCCATCGGCTCGTCGCCGTCGAGCGTCGACGTGCTGTTCTTCGAAGTGGAGAAGCGCCACTGGGCCACCGGCGGCGTGCTGTGGAGCGACGTGCCGGATTAGGGCGGGTCGGCTACAGCTGCGCGAAGATCGTCGTCATCGCCGAGTCGTCGCGCCGGTAGTTCGGTCCGGGCCGGGCGAACGTCTCGTCGAGCACGACCAGGTTCGCGATCTTCGCGACGTCGAACAGCGGTTCGCGCTGCGAGCCGCCGCGCAGTTGATGGCCGCGCAGCAGCTCGGTGCCCTTCGTGCCGATGCCGTGGCATTGCGGCTCGACGAGACGCGCCTTGCCGTCGTAGTCGAAGCAGAGCCGCCGCCGCTCGCGGATCGCGTCCGTGAGCGTGCGGTTCACGGGTCGGGGACGACCGCGGTCGCTTCGATCTCGACGCGTGCGCGGTCCTCGATCAGCGCGACCACCTGCACGGCCGTCATGGCCGGGTAGTGCCGGCCGACGAGCTCGCGGTACGCGGCGCCGATGGCCGGATAGGCCGCGACGTACTCGCGCTTGTCGACCACGTACCAGGTCATCCGCACGATGTGCTCGGGCCGGCCGCCGGCCTCGGCCAGCACCGCGACGATGTTGGCGAGCGCCTGTCGCGCCTGCCCGGCGAAGTCGTCGGTCTCGAAGACGCACTGCCCGTTCCATCCGATCTGCCCCGCGATCGCGACGACGGTGCCGCGCGCGGCGACGCCGTTCGCATAGCCGCGCGGCTTGGCCCAGCCTTCGGGCTGCAGCAGCTTCACAGGTCGGTCCTGACTTTCCACAATTCGGGGAAGAGCACCACGTCGAGCATCTTGCGCAGGTAGCTCACGCCGCCGGTGCCGCCGGTGCCCGGCTTGAAGCCGATGATGCGTTCGACCGTCGTCACGTGACGGAAGCGCCACTGCCGGAACGCGTCCTCGAGGTCGATCAGTTCCTCGGCGAGTTCGTAGAGCCGCCAGTGGCGCTCCGGTGCGCGATAGACCGCGAGCCACGCGGCCTCGACGGCTTCGTCGAAGGGACGCGGCTTCGTCGCGTCCGCCGCGACCGGGTCGACGGCGAAGCCGCTTCGCGCGAGCAGACCGATCGCCTCGTCGTAGAGGCTCGGCGCGCGCAGCACGCCTTCGAGATGCGCCTTCGTCTCGTCGGCATGGTTGCCGACGCGGTCCGCGTTCTTGTTGCCGAGCAGGAACTCGATCTCGCGGTACTGCGGCGACTGGAAGCCCGACGAGCTGCCGAGATAGGGCCTGACGACGCTGTACTCGGTCGGCGTCATCGTCGACAGCACGGTCCATGCGGAGACCAGCTGCTCCATGATGCGCGACACGCGTGCCAGCATCTTGAAGGCCGCCGGCAGCGCGTCGTCGCGCAGGTTGGCCATCGCCGCTCGCAGCTCGTGCAGCATCAGCTTCATCCACAATTCGCTGGTCTGGTGCTGGATGATGAACAGCATCTCGTTGTGGTCTGGCGAGCGCGGATGCTGCGACGTCAGCAGCGTGTCGAGGCCGAGGTAGTCGCTGTAGGTGAGCTTGCTCATCGATGCGGCTCAGGTCACCGCGGAGCGCACCCGATAGCGCTCGTCGTGGAAGCTCCGCGTCGCGAGCACGGACGCGATGACCTCGACCGCGTCGAACACGTCGACGAAGCGCAGGTAGGCCGGCGTGAAGCCGAAGCGCAGGATGTCCGCGTCGTCGGTCGCGCCCTTACGGAAGTCGCCGACCACCCGGCGCGCGCTCAGCGCCTGCATCACCGCGTAGCCGTGACCTGCGATCGGCCCGATCGCGTGGAACGAGATCTGGCTGCCGCGTCGCTCCGGCGCGCGCGGCGTCGCGAGCGACAGCGCATCGCCGCAGCGCGACTCGACGAGCGACACGAACAGTCCGGTCAGCGCGATCGACTTGGCGCGCAGCGCCGGCATCGGGTCGGCCGCGCCGTCGACGCTCGCGAGCGACGCGATGCCGCACTCGAGCGCGGCCATCGACAGGATCGGCGGCGTGCCGCAGAGGAAGCGCCCGACGCCGACGGCGGGCGCGTAGCCCGACCCGAACGCGAACGGGGCCGCATGTCCCATCCATCCGGACAGCGGCTGGCCGACGCCGTCGACGCGCATGCGCTCGACATGGCGCGGGTGGACCCACACGAAGGCCGGTGCGCCGGGGCCGCCGTTCAGGTACTTGTAGCCGCAGCCGATCGCGAAGTCTGTGTCGGCCGCATGCAGGTCGACCGGCACCGCGCCGGCCGAATGCGCGAGGTCCCACACGACCAGCGCGCCGGCCGCGTGCGCCGCGCGCGTGAGCGCGTGCAGGTCGTGCATCGCGCCGCTGCGGTAGTTGACGTGGGTCAGCATCAGCACCGCGGTCGACGCGTCGAGCGCATCGACGATGGCCGCCTCGCGCGCGTCGCTCGCCGTCGCGTCGACGAGGCGCAGCGACGCGTCCGCCCCGCATTGCGCGACGACGCCCTCGGCGATGTACAGATCGGTCGGGAAGTTGTCCGCCTCGCTGACGACGACGCCGCGCCTCGCGTCGTCGAGCCGCGCGATGCGCAACGCGACCGTCAGGACCTTGAACAGGTCGACCGAGGTCGAATCTGCGACGACGACCTCGCCGGCGCGTGCGCCGATCAGCGGAGCCAGCGCGTCGCCGACCCGCCGCGGCGAGTCGATCCATCCGGCCGTGTTCCAGCTCGCGACGAGGTCGCGTCCCCACTCGCGCGAGACGACGTCCGCGATGCGGGCCGCGGTCGCACGCGGCAACGCGCCGAGCGAGTTGCCGTCGAGGTAGATCGTTCGGTCGGGGAGCTCGAAGCGCGCGCGCATCGCCGCGAGCGGATCGTCCGCGTCGAGCCGCTCGCACGAGGCGCGCGTGATCGGCGGCGTGGCAGGGACGCTCGACGCGGTTTGCGGGGTCATCGATTTATTTTAGACTTAAAGTACTTTGGCGCGAAAGCCGACGCGCCGGGTATCTCGGCGCGAAAGCCCACGCGCCGCGTCCGCCTCGTCTATCGCTGCCCATGAACATCGACATCGTCGGTGCCGGTCCGGCCGGCCTCTACTTCGCGATCCTCGCGAAGAAGACCTTCCCCGACGCGGCCATCGAGGTCACCGAGCGGAACGGCCCCGACGACACGTTCGGCTTCGGCATCGTGCTGTCCGACGAGACGCTCGGCAACCTCGAGCGCGCCGACCAGCCGACCTATCGCCAGATCGCCGACGGCTTCGCGTACTGGGACGACATCTACACGCACTTCAAGGGCACGGTCGCAAGG
>CALMOR010000207.1:4171-15172 GCA_937872165.1 uncultured Burkholderiales bacterium
GGTCCACGGGTCACGGCTTCTCCGGCATCCGCCGGCTCGCGCTGCTGCAGATCCTGCAGCAGCGCGCCGAGGAGCTCGGCGTCGCGATCCGTCACGGCATCGACGATCGCGGCATCGACGCGCACCGCGACGCCGACCTGCTGGTGGCGGCGGACGGCATCAACAGCGCGATCCGCGCATCGCTCGACGCGTCGTTCGCCCCGCGGGTGGACTTGCGCAGCAACCGCTTCACGTGGCTCGGCGCGCGGATGGACCTGCCGGGCTTCACGTACAGCTTCCGCGAGGACACGATCAGTCCGGCCGACGGTCCCCACCGGCGCGGCATCTGGAATCTCCACGCCTATCAGTTCACGCCGACGCGCGCGCCGGGCGTCGAGGGGCCGCCCGGCGAATGCACGCTCGTCGTCGAGACCACCGACGAGGGCTTCCTCGCGTCGGGCCTCGACGAGGCCGACGAGGCGGCGACCGCGCGCTTCGTCGAACGCCTGTTCGCCGAGGAGCTCGGAGGCAACGCGGTGCTGACCAATCGTTCGCACTGGCGTCGCTTCCCGACGGTGACCTGCAAGACCTGGCACCACGCGGTGACGCGACCCGATGGACGCTCGACGCACGTGGTGCTGCTCGGCGACGCGGCGCACACCGCGCACTTCTCGATCGGGTCGGGTACCAAGCTCGCGCTCGAGGACGCGATCGCGTTGCATGCCGCGGTCGTCGCGCAGCCCGACGATCTGCCGCGGGCGCTCGCGCACTACGAGGCGGGGCGGCGCGACGAGGTCGGCCGCATCCAGCACTCGGCCGACGTCAGCCTCGTGTGGTTCGAGAACGTGCGTCGCTTCTGGGACATGGAGCCGATCCAGTTCAACTACTCGCTGCTGTCGCGCTCGAAGCAGATCACGCACGAGAACCTGCGCATGCGCGACCCGGCGCTGGTGGCCGACGTCGAGCACTGGTGGAACGACCGCGTCGCCGGCGAACTCGGCGTCCGGCTGCCCGACGCGTTCGAGGCGCCGCCGCTGTTCTCTCCGTTCGCGCTGCGCGACATGACGCTCGCGAATCGCGTCGTGGTCTCGCCGATGGCGCAGTACTCGGCCGTGGACGGCATGCCGAACGACTGGCACTTCGTCCACTACGCGACGCGTGCGCTCGGCGGTGCGGGCCTGGTCTTCGTCGAGATGACCTGTCCGTCGGCGGACGCCCGCATCACGCCAGGCTGCACCGGCTTGTGGACGCGGGCGCAGGCCGCGGCATGGAAGCGCATCGTCGACTTCGCCCATCGGCACAGCGACGCGAAGCTCTGCATGCAGCTCGGGCACGCAGGTCGCAAGGGTTCGACGCAGGTCGGATGGGAACGCATGGACGATCCGCTCGACGAGGTCCTGCACGGTCCCAACTGGGGACTGTTCGCGCCGTCGCCGCTGCCCTACCGCGCCGGTGTCAACGCGATGCCGCGCGCGATGACGGTCGCCGACATGGACCGCGTCCGCGAGCAGTTCGTCGCGTCGACGCGCCTCGCCGACGAGGCCGGCTTCGACATGCTCGAACTGCACATGGCGCACGGCTACCTGCTGGCGAGCTTCCTGTCGCCGATCACGAACCAGCGCGACGACGCGTACGGTGGCAGCCTCGCGAGCCGGCTGCGCTGGCCGCTCGAGGTGTGGGACGCGGTGCGGGCCGCCTGGCCTGCGGAGAAGCCGATGAGCGTACGCGTCTCGGCCACCGACTGGATCGCGGGCGGTACCACCGGCGCCGACACGGTCGCGATCGCGAAGGCCTTCAAGGACCACGGCTGCGATCTGATCGACGTCTCGACCGGACAGACCGATCCCGCTTCGAAGCCGGTCTACGGCCGCATGTACCAGGCGAGCTTCGCCGAGCAGGTGCGCCTCGAGGCCGGCATCGCGACGATGGCGGTGGGCGCCGTGACCACGGCCGACCAGGTCAGCACGCTGCTCGCGTCGGGACGCGCCGACCTCGTCGCGCTGGCGCGGCCGCATCTGGCCGATCCGTACTTCACGCTGCACGCCGCGAGCGCCGCGGGTTTCGCCGGAACGACCTGGCCGGCGCAGTACGTCCCCGGCGCGCAGCAGGCGCTGACGCTGGCGAAGCGGGCGAACGAGGAGGCTGCCCGCAAGGCGGGGGACGCCGCCGGCGATCGACGCGGCCGCTGACGTCGCGCGCCGCGGGGCGCAGACTTTGTGACAGCTTTGCGGGGCCGGACCTCGATCACGCGCGCGCTGCGCGTTCGGCCGCCGTTAAGCTGTCTCGCAAGCCGATCACGATGCCCGGCCGTTTCGGCCGAAATGAACGATTCGGCCGGTTGGTCCGATTCGGCTAGAATGGCCGCACCACGAACCGGAGCATCTGCCCATGGCCCCTTGACCTTCCGCAACAACCTCGGCGAACTGGTCGATATCCCCAGCATCGCCTCCACCGACGTGAAGAACGCGTTCGGGACGATGCTCGACCGCGTAGCCGGAAGCGGCCCGGTCGCGATCACGCGCCACGACGCGCCGCGCGCGGTGCTGGTCTCGTTCGAGGAATTCCAGTCGCTGGCGCGTGCCCGCATGACCACGCTCGATTCGCTGGACGCCGAGTTCGACGGACTGCTCGACCGCATGCAGACGCAGAAGGCGCGAAAAGGCATGGCGGCCGCGTTCGACGCGAGCCCCGCGGCGCTCGGACGCGCCGCGGTCAAGGCGGCCGCGGCCAGGCCCGCCGCGAACGGCGGCCAGCCGGCCGTGCGAGCGGCGCGCCGCTCGCGTTGAATCGTCGCGACCCGACGACGCATCGCCGTTCGCATCGAGGACGCACGGCCCCGCGTCCAGCCCGACCCCGCGGCACCTGGCCCGTACCGAACCGGATGTGACGTCCTTGCGTTCCCTTCAACCCCCCTCGTCCCGCACCACCGTCGCGAAGCTCGATTCCGCGATCGGCCGCCGCTCCGCCGCGTCGCCACGGCCCGACGCGGCGACGACGAAGGCGGTCGCCGCGAAGCTCTACGTGTTGGCCGGCGTCGACGGCGCCGGCAAGAGCAGCATCGCGGGCGCGGCTTTCCGGGCGCAGGGCGGCGATTGCTTCGATCCGGACCAGGCCGCGTGCCGGCTGATGGGGGCCAACCCGAAGCTCGGCCAGACCGAAGCCGACGCGCTGGCCCGGCAGCAGGGCCGGCGCCTGCTCGAACGGGCGATCGGCGAGCGGCTCGACCACGCGTTCGAGACGACGCTCGGTGCCCGCACGCTGCCGCGGCTGGTCGCGGCAGCCGCGGCCTCGGGTATCGCGGTGCACGTGTGGTACGTCGGGTTGGCGTCGCCGGAACTGCATCTGCACCGCGTGCGGGCGCGCGTGCGCGACGGCGGTCGCGACATCCCCGAAGACGCGATCCGGCGCCGCTATCAGCACAGCCGGCTGAACCTGATCGAACTCCTGCCCGGCCTGGCGGCCTTGCGCCTCTACGACAACAGCGCCGAGGCTGATCCGGCGAAGGGCGTCGCGCCGCTGCCGAAACTGCTGCTGCATCTCGACCATGGCCGCATCGTCGCGCCCGACGATCTGTCGACCACGCCCGAGTGGGCGCGTCCCATCGTCGCGGCCGCACTGAAGTCGGCGCGCCGAGACCGTCCCGCGCCGCCGTGACCATCGCTACCGGAACCCGTCGTTGAAGGTCCTCGCCTTTCCCGGCCCCAAGCACGACCCGTCGCCCGCGTGGGTGGAGGAGGTCGCGCCGGCCGCGCCGCGGGCCGAGCTCGACGGCGGGGGACCGACCCACTACGACCGCATCACGGTCCGCGTCATCACGATCGCGATCGTGCTGTCGCTGCTCGTCCACCTCGCGGTCCTGTTCGTGCCGTTCCTGAAGCCCGACGATCAGCAGAAAAAGGCGCCGGCCGACGAGACCGGTCCGCTGTCGGTGACGATCGCGTCGGCGAAGCCTCAGCCGCCGGCGCCGGTGCCGAAGCCCGACGCGGCCGTCCCGCAACCGCCGGTGCAGCCGACGCTGCAACCGAAGCAGCAGGCGCGTCCGAAGCCGACGCCTCAGCGGCAACGACCGCAGATCGCGGTCAACCGCGGCTCGACGCCGCCCTTCGTGGTGCCGCCGCCGACCGTCGCGCAGCCGCCGACGCCGCAGGCTCCGCCGACGCCGCAGCCGGTCGTTCCCACGACCGACGACTTCTCCGAGCGCCTCGCCGCGCGCCAGGCGCAGCGTCGCGCGGAGAACGGCGGCGCGCCCGACGAGGTCGTCGAGAGCGAGAACGAGCGCGCGAACCGCATCGCGAAGGCCAACATCGCCGCGCAGCAACGCTCGGCCAGCCCCGGCCAGGACCCCGATCAGGCCGGCGGCATCTTCGACCTCAAGCACACCGGCGTGAACGAGGCCGAGTTCGTCTTCAACGGCTGGAACCGCACCTTCCGTCGCAGCGTCGGCCAGACCTTCGAGGTGCGGACCGGCAACAACCCGGACATCCGCATCGCGGTGATCCGCCAGATGATCGCGGTCATCCGCGAGCAGCGCCCCGGCGAGTTCGAGTGGTACTCGCATCGGCTGGGCAAGGCGGTCACGATGTCGGCGCGGCCGGCCGACCAGAAGGAGCTCGAGGTCTTCCTGTTGAAGGAGTTCTACGCGGACGATCCACGCGCGCAAGCGCGGCAATAGGCAGTCGACCGCGGCCTCGACCGTGGCTTCGACCGCGGCTTCGATCTTCGCGCGACCTTAACGCCGATCACCCCTTCGATCGCGGCCGATCGCCGTCCATCGCCGCTTCGATCGTCGCTCCGGCGCTGCTTCAGTCGCCGCCGGCGATCAGCTTCCTCAGCGCGCTCTTCAACGAGGCGGCCTCGCGCTCGTCGAGTCGTCCGACCGTCCGGCGTTCATGCGCCTTGGAACGCGCGAGCAGCGAGCCGAGCGCCGCGCGCCCGGCCGGCGTGATCGCGACCATCGACTGCCTGCGATCGACGTCGCCGTCGCTGCGCGCGACGCGACCCTCGGCTTCCAGACGACCGATCAGCTTCGTGACGGTCGACTGCTCGGCGAGCGCCGTCGTGGCCAGCGAGCCGACGGTGCGCGGCCGCCCGTCCGACAGCGTCGCCAGCACGCGCCACTCGAGCACCGTGAGCCCGGCCGCCCGGACCTCGAGATGGAACTGCGACGCGACCGTGTGGCTCGCTCGCGCGAGCAGGTACGAGAGGTAGTCGTCGACGTTCCAGCGCGGCGCGCGCGACGGGCGCCGGGACTTCGCAGCGGACGTCGTCGCGGACCCGTGCGCGACCTTGTTCACCGACTTCGCCGCCTTCCTCGCAGGGGCACGCATGCGACGACGCGCGGATCACTCGGGCTCGACGCCGAGCGCGACGAGGAAGCGCGACACCATGTTGTAGGCCGCGACGACGCCGATCAGCTCGACCAGCTTCGCTTCGCCGAGGTGCTTCCTCAGCGTCGCGAAGGTGGCCTCGTCGACTTCGATAGCCCGCGTCATCTGCGTCGCCAGCGCGATCGTCGCGTTTCCGAGCTCGTCGAAGAGCGCAGGGTCGATCGGGGTCGACGCCATGCGACGGACCGCTGCGATCTGCGCGTCGGTGCCGCCGGCCTTCACGAACTCGGGCGCGTGATGGATCAACTCGTAGTCCGCCGTGTTCAGTACCGCGACCACGCACATCGCCAGCTCGCGCCAGCGCGCGTCGACCGAGAGGCCGCTGCGGACCGCGCCGAGCAGCGCGTTCCATCCTTCGGCGAAGGCGGGACTGTGGAGCAGCTGTCGGTCGAGATTGAGGAGGCCGCCGCCGCGCCGCTTCCGGATCGCGGCCACGAGCGGCGTGTCGCCGGCCTCGGCGTCGGTGACGTACGGAATGCGCGGCATCGGCTTCGTGTCTCGAGAGGGTCTATCGATCGGGATGCGGCTGGGTCATGTGGTAGTTGCCGCCCTGGAAGACCAGCGGCTCGCGCGCGCTGAAGCCGCAGCGCTCGACCTCGCCGACGAAGATGACGTGGTCGCCCTCCTCGTAGCGGCTGCGGTTGAAGCATTCGAACCACGCGCAGCAGCCTTCGAGGATGGGCGCGCCGCGAAAGCCCTCGCGCCACGCGATGCGGTCGAAGCGATCGCCGATCAGCGCCGGGTCGGCCTTCGGCTTGCGGCTGCTCGACCCGAACAGCCGCGACAGTTCGATCTGGTCCGACGCCAGCACGTTGACGGCGTAGTGCGAATTGTCGAGGAAGACGGCGAGGCTGCCGGCCGCGCGCGCCAGGCTCCACAGCACCAGCGGCGGTTCCAGCGAGACCGAGTTGAACGAGTTGGCCGTGAAGCCGAGCAGGTGCGGCTCGCCGTCCGCGTCGGTCGCGCGGGTCGTGATGATCGTGACGCCGGTCGCGAATTGTCCGAGCGCGCTGCGGAAGTGCCCGGTGTCGAAGTCGGGCCGCCGCGCGGCCTCGACGCCGCCGCCGTTGACGACGGGTTCGCTCATCGCGACTCCGGTGCGCGTCGCCGCGAAGGCCTCGCCCGCCGCGTTGGATTTATATGAAGATTCATCTAATATCGTTCGACGCCGGACGCGGGTGCCGCGCTCGCTAGTCGGCCATCGGCAAGGGTGTCGAAGGGTATTCGCCGCGGACACGAATCGTATCCGCTCGCGACGCGCTCCGGTGTCGTCCCGCATCCGATCGCGGCAGGCGCCCGCCCCCTCGTGCGCCGCGTCCCACGTCGAGGAAGGAAGCTCGTGCTCGTCGAACGCATCGAAGCCCGCTGGATCGCCGCCTTCGTCGCGGTGTTGCGGCGTTCGGCGATCGGGCAGGACGACCTCGTGGCGATCCTCGGCGAGTCGCAGTCGCGCCGCGTCCTGCTCGATCTCGCCGGGCTCGCGGCCGCCCAGCTCGGCGCGCGGGTGTTCCACGTCGTCGTGCCGACGCCGTCGACCACCGTGCCGATCCCGATCCGCTCGACCGGCGCGTCGGACGCGCTCGATGGTCTCGCGCCCGTGGTCGCGGCACTGGCGGCGTCGACGCTGGTGATCGACTGCACGGTCGAAGGACTGCTGCACGCCCCCGAGCTGCCGGACATCCTCGCGGGCGGCGCGCGCCTGTTGATGGTGTCGAACGAACATCCGGAGATCCTCGAGCGCTGCCTGCCCGACGACCGCATCGAGGCCGCGGTGCGGGCGGCCACGAAGCGCCTGCGCGGCGCGTCGACGATGCGCGTCACCTCGGCGGCCGGCAGCGATCTCGCGATCGATCTGCAAGGTGCGAAGGTCGGCGGCGTGTGGGGCTATTGCGCGAAGCCCGGGCAGGTCGCGCACTGGCCGGGCGGTCTCTGCCTCGCATTCCCCGCGCGCGGCAGCGTCTGCGGAACGCTGGTGCTGGCACCGGGCGACATCAACCTCGCGTTCAAGTCGTATCTGCGCGAGCGCATCGCGCTGACGATCGAGGACGACGGCATCGTCGCGATCGAAGGCGACGGCGTCGACGCCGACCTGATGCGCGGCTACTGGCGCTCGTGGGCCGAGATCGAAGGCCACCGCGACGCGTACGCCGTGTCGAACGTCGGCTGGGGTCTCAACCGCGAAGCGCGCTGGGACGCGCTCGCGTTCTACGACAAGCGCGACTGCAACGGCACCGAGATGCGCGCGTTCGCCGGCAACTTCCTCTTCTCGACCGGCGCCAACGAGGTGGCGGGACGCCGCACGCTCGGACACTTCGACCTGCCGATGCGCGGCTGCACGATCACGCTCGACGGCGTCGCGGTCGTCGATCGCGGAACCCTGACGACCGACGAGGTGCCCGCATGATGCTGACCCCGGTGACCGCCGTGCCCTATTTCGACGAGGGCGGCGACGGCGAGACCACGGTGCTGATGCTGCACGGCATCGGCGGCGGTCGTCAGGCCTTCGCGCGCCAGATGAAGCCGCTGGTCGACGCGGGCTTCCACGCGGTCGCGTGGGACATGCCGGGCTACGGTCACTCGGCCGTGATCGATCCGTACACGTTCGAGACGCTCGCCGAGCAGTGCCTCGAACTGATCGACGTGCTCGACCCGCGACGCCTCGTCGTGGTGGGCCACAGCCTGGGCGGCATGATCGCGCAGGAGCTCGCGGCCCGGACGCCCGAGCGCATCGCCGCGATGGTCCTCGCGGGTACCAGCCCCGCCTTCGGCAAGGCCGACGGCGACTGGCAGCGACGCTTCGTCGCCGAGCGCACCGCGCCGCTCGATGCCGGAGCCTCGATGGGCGAGATGGCCGCGCGGCTGGTGGCCGACATGGTCTCGCCCGACGCGTCGGACGCGGCGCGGGCCGAAGCGGTCGACGTGATGTCGCGCGTGCCGCCGCAGAGCTATCGACTCGCGCTGCAGGCATTGATGGGCTTCGATCGGCGTGCCGCGCTCGCATCGCTGCCGATGCCGGTCCTGCTGATCGCCGGCGTCGACGATCGCAACGCACCGCCTTCGATGATGAAGGGCATGGCCGAGCGCATCCCGATGGCCCGCTACGTGTGCCTCGAGCGCTGTGGACACCTGATGCCGTTCGAACGCCCCGACGCGTTCAACGACGCGCTGATCGCGTTCCTCCGCTCGTCGACGACGGCGCCGTGACGCTTCCCTTCGTTCCGTCGATCGGCACGACGCCGCTGAGCGCGCGCCAGGAGACGTTGTTGACGCTCGCCCACGAACTCGGCCGCACGCGCTTCGCGCCGCGCGCGCATCGCTGGGACGACAGCGCGAGCTTCCCGTTCGAGAACTACGACGACCTCCGCGAAGCCGGCCTCCTCGCGTTGTGCGTGCCCGAGTCGCGAGGCGGGCGGGGCGCCGACTACGCGACCTACTGCATGGTCGCCGCGGAACTCGGCCGCTTCTGCGGTGCGACCGCGCTGACGTTCAACATGCACAGCTGCTCGACGCTGTGGATCGGGCTGCTCGCCGACGCGTTGCCGATGACCGGCGAGGAACGCGCCGAGCACGGGCGCCGGCGCGATGCGCATTTCGCGCGCGTGGTCGAGCGCGGCGCGCTGTACGCGCAACCGTTCTCCGAAGGCAGCGCGGCGGCCGCGGGCCGGGCGCCGTTCGGCACCACCGCGCGCAGGCAGACCCGCGGCGGTGTCGCGGGCTGGGCGATCGACGGGCGGAAGATCTGGGCGAGCCTCTCGGGCGCGGCCGACTTCTACGGCATCCTGTGCACCGAGGCCCGCGACGACGATGCGCCGCTCGACATGCGCGACACGCTCTATATCGCGGTGCCTTCGGCCAGCGAAGGGCTGACCGTCTCGGGCGAATGGAACCCGATGGGCATGCGCGGCACCGTGTCGCGCAACATCAGGTTCACCGACGTGTTCGTGCCCGACGACGAACAGCTGCTGCCGCGCGGGCTCTACTACCGGGCGGCGCAGGCGTGGCCGCACATGTTCTTCACGCTGTCGCCGACCTATCTGGGCATCGCCGTCGCGGCCTACGACTTCACGGTGAGCTACCTGCGCGGCGAGGTCGACGGCGAACCGCCGGTGCGGCGCCGTCAGTACCCGACCAAGCAGATCGCCGTCGCGCAGATGCGCGTCCAGCTCGAGGCGATGCGGTCGCTGTTCTGGCGGACCATCGCCGAAGCGAAGCCCGACCCGTCGAAGGACGAGAGGCTCCGGCTCTACGCGGCGCACTACACGGTGATGGAAGGCGCCAACGACATCGCGCGCCTGGCGCTGAGGACCTGCGGCGGGCAGTCGATGATGAAGCACCTGCCGCTCGAGCGTCTCTATCGCGACAGCCGCTGCGGCTCGCTGATGCTGCCGTGGACCGCCGAACTGTGCCTCGACCGCCTCGGCCGCGAGGCGCTCTACGAGCCGGGCGAGAAGGACTAGCCTGAACCTCGCCGCCGCGTTCGATGCGACCGTCGCGGCGGAGCCCGGACGCGTCGCGCTCCATGCCGAGGGTCGTTCGATCACGCGGGGCGAACTGCGCTCGCTGATCGTCGCGGCGACCCGCACGCTGCGCGAGGACTGGGGCGTCCGACCGGGCGACCGCGTCGGCTACCTCGGCTTCAACCGCTCCGAGGAACTGGTGCTGCTGTTCGCGCTCGCCCGCATCGGCGCGATCTTCGTGCCGTTCAACACGCGCCTCGCGATCGGCGAGCTCGCCGGCCTCGTCGTGCATGCGGGCCTGCGGGCCCTCGTCACCGATGCGGAGCACGAACTCGTCGGGACCGCGGTCCTCGGCGGCGCGGCGGCGCTCGCGCCGGGGCCGGTCGCGCATCGGGCGATCGACCGGCTCGCGCGGCTCTACCACGCGGCCGACGATTGCCGCGCCGGTGTCGAGGATGCGTCCCCGATCGAGGTCGCCGACGAGACGACACCGGTGCTGCTCGCGTACACGTCCGGCACGACCGGCGCAGCGAAGGGTGCGTTGCATGCGCACGGCGGCCTGCTCGCCAACGCACAGGCATCGATCGACGCGCACGATCTCCGCGACGACGATCGCGTGCTGACCGTGCTGCCGCTCTTCCACGTCGGCGGCCTCTGCATCCAGACCGTGCCCGCCTTGCTGGCCGGCGCCGCGGTCGTGCTCCATCCGCGCTTCGAGGCCGGCGCCTGGCTCGACGCGATCGCGACGATGCGGCCGACGCTCGCGCTGATGGTCCCCGCGACGCTCGCGGCCGTGATCGCCCACGAGGACTGGGCACGCGCCCGCCTGTCGTGCCTGCGCGTGCTGATGACCGGATCGTCGGTGATCCCGCGGACGCTGATCGACGCGGTCCACGCGCGCGGCGTGCCGGTCGGCCAGATCTACGGCAGCACCGAGACCGGGCCGGTCACGGTCGCGCTGAAGGCCGACGACGCGATGCAAAAGGCGGGCCTCGCGGGCTGGCCGTGCGTGCCGGGATCGGTACGGCTCGTCGACGCGGCCGGTCGCGCCGTGGCCGGCGGCGTCGTCGGCGAGATCGTCGTGCGGGCGCCGAACGTCATGCAGCGCTACTGGCGCGAAGAGCCGACGACGGGCTTCCGCGACGGTCCGCCGCTGGTCACCGGCGCGCAGATCGGCG
>CALMOR010000207.1:15182-19162 GCA_937872165.1 uncultured Burkholderiales bacterium
ACCGGCGACCTCGCGCGCGCGGACGACAGCGGTTGTCTCGAGGTGGTGGGACGCAGCCGCGACCTGATCATCAGCGGCGGCGAGAACGTCTACCCGGGCGAGGTCGAGGCCGTGCTGCTGGCGATCGCCGGCGTCGCGGAGGCCGCGGTGATCGGGGTCGCCGACGAACGCTGGGGCGAGGTGCCGGTCGCCTTCGTCGTGCGCGCCGCCGATGCCGCGGGACGAGCCGTCGACGCGGCCGCCATCGCGGCCGCGTTCGTCGATCGCATCGCGCGCTTCAAGCATCCGAAGCGCATCGTCTTCGTCGAGGGGCTGCCGCGCAACGCGATGGGCAAGGTGAGCGTGCGGACGCTGCGCGACGAGCTTTCCGACGACGTCGCGCGGCGATGACCTGCTTCGCGGTCTCCTGCTGCCCGGGCGAGTGCCGGTAGACCACCGACCGGTACCGAGCCCCGCTGTCGTTGCCCTGACGTCGAGCGTGGTCGTCACCCGGCTCGAGGCCGCACCCGCGTACTACCGCGCCGAGGCCTATCACCAGGAATACTTTCCGAACAGTCCCGGCCAGGGTCACTGTGCGGCGATCGTCGGTCCGCAGGTCGCGAAGTTCCGCAGGACCTGGAGCGCGTTCACGAGGTGACGGCCGTCACGGCGCGAGCCGCGAGACCACCCAACGTCCGTCGCCGCCGCTGAACGCGATGCGGTCGTGCAGGCGCGACGGCCGGCCCTGCCAGAACTCGATCGTCGTCGGCACGAGGCGATAGCCGCCCCAGTGCGGCGGACGCGGGATGTCGGCTTCGTTCGCGTCGTCGGCGACCTCGAAGCGCTCGCGCAGGTCGCGCTCGTTCGTCTCGATCACGTCGCGCGACGCGATGCGCTCGCTCTGCGGCGAGGCCCATGCGCCGATGCGCGACGCGACCGGACGCGACGCGAAGTAGCGATCGGACTCGTCGGCGGGGACCCGCTCGACGCGGCCTTCGATGCGCAGCTGTCGTTCGAGCTCGGGCCAGAAGAAGCACAGCGCGGCGTCGCCGCGGGTCGCGAGGTCGCGGCCCTTGCGGCTGTCGTAGTTGGTGAACCAGACGAAGCCGCGGCCCGACGCGCCCGGCGGCGCGCCTTCGACATCGACGCCCTTCAACAGCACGACCCGCGCCGACGGCCGCCCGTCGGCGTCGACGGTAGCGAGCGTCATCGCGGTCGGTTCCATCGCGTCGGCCGCGATGGCCTGGTCCAGCCAGCCCTCGAACTGGACCAGGGGATCGGCATGGACGTCCGACTCGGCCAGCGTGGCGCGTCGATAGACGGTGCGGAGTTCGGCGATGTTCATGCGGGACGGAGGCGAGCGGCCCGTCACTGTGCCACGAACGGAGAACGGGAGATCGCGCCGCGAACCCGGGCGCGGCGCGTCACCGGATCGACCCTATCTCGTCGCAGGGGCGCGGTTCGGGAACGCGTTCGCGTAGCTGAGCCTGAGACTTCCGTGGCAGGCATCCGGCAGGCGCGGCGCCGGCTGGCCGCGATCGGGTTCGTCCTGTCCGCAGCTGTTTCGTCACCGCTCTTCGGCCCGCATCGGCGCTCAGCGGTCGAGCTGCCGGTGGACGTTGGTCGCGAGCGCCGTCATCTCGGCGCGCGTCAGCTTGCCGGTCAGCGCGTAGGCGTAGTCGGCATCGATCCAGTAGAAGACCGTGTCGCCGTGCTCCTCGGCGATGCGGAACGCCGTCGGGGCCTTCGCGGAAGCCTCGACGGCGACGCTCTTCGAGACGGCCAGCGTCAGGCGTCGACCGTGCGCGTCCTGGTACATGAACTGCGCGATCGGTCCGGCCTCGGCGGGCAGCAGGCGGCCTCCGAGCAGGTCCCATCCCGCGTCGCCGAGATGCGGGACCACGAGCCGGGCGTCGAGCCGCTTCGAGAGCCAGGTCACGAGGTGCGTCTCGTCGGAGGCCGCCACCTCGACCGGATGACGGACCTCGGGCACGAACACGGCATGCGACGTGGCCGCGACCTGCACGAAGGACTGCAGACGACCTTCGGCCTCGCGACCCGCCGAGGCCGAAGTCGAGGCCGAAGTCGAGGCCGAAACGATCGCGGCGGCGCGCTGATCGACGCGGCCGCGGACCATCCAGCCGGCGCCGGCCGCGAGCACCACGGTCGCCGCCAGCGCGAGGCCGATCGCGCCGCGCGACGACGCGTCGCCGATCAACGAGCGACGACGACGCGCGACGAAGCGGTCGGGCGGCGCGGACAACAGACCGTCGTAGCGCGCGTGCAGCGCGTTGTTCTGCGCGCGCAGCGCCGCCACCTCGGCCATCGCGTCCGGATCGCCTGCCAGCAGGCGTTCGAAGTCGGCGACCTCGTCGGGCGTGAGCTCGCCGTCGACGTACGCGTGCAGCCGAATGCGATCGTGAGCGAGGTTCATCGGAAGGTCACCGGACGACTTTGAAGGGAGCCGCGTTGTCGCCCGCGACGACAGGCGTTACGTCGCGCGACGCCGGCTGGATTCCGTCCATCAGGTCGCGCAGGCGCGCACGGCCGCGCGAGAGCCTCGACATCACGGTGCCGACCGGGATGCCGAGGACGTCGGATGCCTCTCGATACGACAGCTCCTCGAGTCCGACCAGCAGCACGACCGCGCGCTGGTCGACCGGTAGCGCCGCGAGCGCCCGTTCGACGTCGAGCATCACACCGGCCTGGCTCGGCACGACGTTGAGGCCGCCGGCCTGCGCGAACGACTGGTCGGTCCCGTCGATGGACTCCGCGTCGTGGCCGCGTACGGAGAAGCGACGCAGCTCGCTGATGAACGTGTTGTGCAGGATCGTGAAGAGCCACGCCCGGAGGTCGGTGCCGCGCCGCCACTGTCGGCGACGCGCCCAGGCACGTTCGAGCGTGTCCTGCAACAGGTCGTCGGGACGGACCGGGTGACGCGCCAGCGCATGCGCGTAGCGGCGCAGGCGCGGGATCAGCGCCTCGAGTTCGTCGCCGTCGAAGCTCACGGCTGCTCGGGCTTCGTCGCCGGAGCGGTCAGGGCCGCGCGACGTGCCAGACGTCGTTGTTGAAGCCGTCGCCGGTCCGGTCGCCGGGCTTCGCGTCCTTCGAGAACGTGTAGAGCGGCTTGCCCCTGAAGGCCCACTGCTTGGTGCCGTCGTCGCGCGTCACGATCGTGTAGTCGCCGAAGTTCGACGCGGTGCCGGCCGCGACGAACGCGGGCCACAGCCCGATGCAGGGGCCGTTGCAGACGCTCCTGCCGCTGCCCGCCGTGTCCCTGTCGAAGGTGTAGAGCGTCCTGCCGGACGCGTCGGTGAGCACGCCGTCGGCGACCTTGGCCGGTCCGAGCGACGCGCAGGCCGCGAGCAGCGACAGCAGCACGAGGGCCGCGACGGATCCGCGCGAGGCATCGGCGATTGCATGAATCTTCATCTAATTCTCCCGGTGGGTGTCCCGGACACGGGACGCTGCGAGCGAACGCGGCCCGGCGCTTCTTATTCCGTCGTCGCGGCCGATCCTCAGTGCTGCAGCAGCGCGTTGATGCGCGCGAGGTCTTCCTCGACCAGCGTGCCGGCGGCCTGCTTCAGGCGCAGCCCGTTGAGGAGCGTGTCGTAGCGCGCCCGGGCGAGATCGCGCTGTGTGGAATAGAGCTGCTGCTGCGCGTTCAGCACGTCGATGTTGATGCGGACGCCGACCTGGTAGCCGAGCTTGTTCGATTCGAGCGCGCTCTGGCTCGACACCTCGGCCGCGCGCAGCGCGCGCACCTGCGCGAGGCCGCTGGTGACGTTGAAGTACGACTGGCGCGCGGTCTGCGCCGCGCTTCGTCGCGCATAGTCGAGGTCGTTCTCGGCCTTGTCGCTTCGGGCGATCGCTTCGCGCACCTTCGACGACGTGTAGCCGCCGCTGAAGATCGGGACGCTGACCTGGAGGCCGGCTCCGGTGTTGGTCGTCGACGTGACCGACGAGATCGCCGGCGGCGTGAAGCTGTAGGTGCGCGAGAC
>CALMOR010000207.1:19172-28367 GCA_937872165.1 uncultured Burkholderiales bacterium
CGGCTCGATCTCGCGCGGCTCGGGCTGCGTCAGGTCGACGTCGCGGACCAGCGGCGCGAGGTTGCCCGGCGTCCTGCCGATGATCTGCTGGAGCGCGGACTGCGCGATGTCGAGGTTGCTGCGCGACAGGATCTCCTGCGCGATCACGAGGTCGTACTTGGCCTGTGCTTCGTTGGTGTCGGTGATGGTCGTCGTGCCCACTTCGAAGTTGCGCTTCGCCGATGCGAGCTGCTCGGAGATCGCTGCCTTCTGGGCCACGATGTAGTTGATGCTGTCCTCCGCGTACAGCACGTCGAAGTAGGCCTGCGTGACGCGCACGATGAGGTCCTGCTGCGACTGCGCGAACGCGGCCTCGGACTGGATCACGCTGAGCTTGCCCTGCTGGTACTGCTGCCAGTTGGCCCAGCGGAACAGCGGCTGCGTCAGCTGCAGCGTGTAGCTGCGCTGGTTGTAGGTGGCCTGGAAGGCGCCGAACGGCGGGATCTCGGTGAACGACGACTTGGTGCGCGTGCCGTTGGCCGAGCCGTTGATCTGCGGCAGCAGCAGCGAGAGGCCTTGCGGCAACGCCTCGCGGCCGGCGAGCAGCAGGTTGCGGGCCGATGCGAACTGCGCGTCGTTGGCGGCCGCGTCGCGATAGGTCTGGATCAGGTCCGCGGCCGAGGCCGCGCCGGTCGTGAAGCAGGCCGTCACCAGTGCGACGGCGAGGGCGAGGGCGACGCGCGACGGACGTCGGGCGAACGTGGGCGGGCGAAGGTCTTTGCGCATCACGCGGACGGAAGAGGAAGCGGACGAGCGCCGCGATCAATAGGTCGGGAAGCTCGCATCGACCTGATGCGCCCATGCGGCGACGCCGCCGGTGAGGTTGTGCACCTCGCGCGCGCCGCGAGCGGAAAGGAACGCGGCGACCTGCAGGCTGCGGGCGCCGTGATGACAGATGCAGACGATCGGCGCTTCGAGGTCGATCTCGTCGAGGCGGGTCGGGACCTCGTTCATCGGCATCGAGCGCGCGCCTTCGAGGCGGCAGGTCGTGAACTCCCACGGCTCCCGCACGTCGAGCAGCAGCGGCGCGGGACGCGCTTCGTCGGCGAGCCAGGACGCGAGCGCCGGCGCGCTCAGGGGCCGCACGTCCATCAGAACTCGAAGTGCGAGACGTGCGGCGCTTCGCGCAGCCGCCGGACGACCGTCTCGACGATCCTGACCGTCTTCCAGGTCGCGTCGCCGGTGCGATGGCAGACCACGAGGTTCATCGCCGGCGCGTCGCCGACGACGGCCGCGATACGGCCCCCGACGCGGACCTGCTGCATCAGCGTCTGCGGCAGGAAAGGCAGCGAGCCCGACACGACGACGACGTCGACCTCGCCCGCCAGCGGCCAGCCGTTCGCGCCGTTGCCGAGATCCACCCGCGCGTTGCGCACGCCGGCGCGGGCGAGGTTGGCCTCGGCGAAGGCCTTCAGCCGCGGGTCGATCTCGACCGATACCACGCGCTCCGCGCGACAGCCGAGCAGCGCGGCCATGTAGCCGGACCCGGTGCCGATCTCGAGCACGGTCTCGTGCCGGCCCACCGCGACCTCCTGCAGCGTGCGCGCCTCGAACTTCGGTTGCAGCATCGACTCGCCGGTCTCCTCGCCGTCGACGACGAGAGGGATCTCCTTGTCGACGAAGGCCAGCGAGCGATAGGGCTCCGGGACGAACTTCTCGCGATGGACGAGCCGCAGCAGTTCGAGCACGTCCTCGGACAGGACATCCCAGGTGCGGATCTGCTGCGCGATCATGTTCGCGCGTGCACGTTCTACTGGGGTGTCGCGGATCGGGTGTGGGTTCATGCGTTTCTCGAAGGGAGCGGTGAGGCCGGACGCGCCTGCGGGTTGTTCGAATGGCGCCGTTTCGGACAGCGCCGGATTGTCGCCTCGTGCGCGATCGGCTCGCAAGGCTCTCGCGACGAAGCGCAGGTCGGACCGATGAAACGCCGCTCCGCGGGGTCCGCACGTCCGATGGGCCGACGGAAGGCGCGACCCGACAGCGACCCGGCTTCTGCCGACCGCCGCGACGGGCCCCGAAGGATAGGCGGAAGCTCCGCGAGCGCCAAACGGTTGCGGCACCCGGACAACGGTCGGCGCGGCTTGCGAGACCGCGGCCTCGCTTGCTATTTGCGCTGCGAACGCATACCGTTCGCCGGTCACGCAGGGGTCTTTGTCCGACCGGGTCCACCCGGTCGTCGGCATCGCGAGAAATACCCTTCGAACCTGGGCAGGAGACCTCGCCGGTCGCCGCCGTAGGGAGCCGTGGAGACCTCGTCTCGGCTCCTCTTCCACCGGAGCCACCATGAACGCTGCAGTCCTCGACTCGTCCCATCACAAGACCGCAGCGCCGTTCGCCGCTGCCACCGCCGAAGTCGACTCGGCCGCGATCGCGCCGCTGCCGCGCTCGAGCAAGGTGTACGTCGAGGGCTCGCGGCCCGACCTGCGCGTGCCGATGCGGATGGTCGAGCAGTCGGACACGCCGGTCTTCGGCGGCCCGCACGTGCACGGCGCGCTGCCGGCCTCGATCGAGCCCAACCCGCCGATCTACGTCTACGACACCAGCGGACCGTACACGGACCCGCGGGCGACGATCGACATCCGCTCAGGCCTCCCTGCCGTGCGCGCCGCGTGGATCGCCGAACGCGGCGACACCGAGGAACTCGACGGCCCGAGCTCGCAGTACGGTCGGGAGCGACTGGCCGACCCCAAGCTCGCGCAGCTGCGCTTCGACCTGCATCGCCTGCCCAAGCGCGCGAAGTCGGGCATGAACGTCTCGCAGATGCATTACGCACGGAAGGGCATCGTCACGCCCGAGATGGAATACATCGCGATCCGCGAGAACCTCGAGCGGGAGCGCTACGTCGCGAGCCTGACGAACTGCGGACCTACCGGTTCGAAGATGGCCGAGCTGCTGACGCGCCAGCATCCGGGCCAGTCGTTCGGTGCGGCGATCCCCGCGAAGATCACGCCGGAGTTCGTGCGCGACGAGATCGCCCGCGGCCGCGCCATCATCCCGGCCAACATCAATCACCCCGAGATCGAGCCGATGATCATCGGCCGCAACTTCCTCGTGAAGATCAACGCCAACATCGGCAACTCGGCCACCACGTCGTCGATCGGCGAAGAGGTCGACAAGATGACGTGGGCGATTCGCTGGGGCGGCGACACGGTGATGGACCTGTCGACCGGCAAGCACATCCACGAGACGCGCGAGTGGATCATCCGGAATTCGCCGGTGCCGATCGGTACCGTGCCGATCTATCAGGCGCTCGAGAAGGTCGACGGCAAGGCCGAGGACCTGACTTGGGAGATCTTCCGCGACACGCTGATCGAGCAGGCCGAGCAGGGCGTCGACTACTTCACGATCCATGCCGGCGTCCTGCTGCGCTACATCCCGATGACCGCGAAGCGCATGACCGGCATCGTGTCGCGCGGCGGCTCGATCATGGCCAAGTGGTGCCTGTCGCATCACACCGAGTCGTTCCTGTATACGCACTTCGAAGACATCTGCCAGATCATGAAGGCCTACGACGTCAGCTTCTCGCTCGGCGACGGGCTCAGGCCGGGCTCGATCTACGACGCGAACGACGAGGCGCAGCTGTCCGAACTGAAGACGCTCGGCGAGCTCACGCAGATCGCGTGGAAGCACGACGTGCAGGTGATGATCGAAGGCCCTGGTCACGTCCCGATGCACCTCATCAAGGAGAACATGGACCTGCAGCTCGAGCAGTGCGGCGAGGCGCCGTTCTACACGCTCGGGCCGCTGACGACCGACATCGCGCCGGGCTACGACCACATCACGTCGGGCATCGGCGCCGCGATGATCGGCTGGTACGGCACCGCGATGCTCTGCTACGTGACGCCGAAGGAACACCTCGGGCTGCCGAACAAGGACGACGTCAAGGACGGCATCATCACGTACAAGCTCGCGGCGCACGCGGCCGACCTCGCGAAGGGTCATCCCGGCGCGCAGATCCGCGACAACGCGCTGAGCAAGGCGCGCTTCGAATTCCGCTGGGACGACCAGTTCAACCTCGGCCTCGATCCCGACAAGGCGCGCGAGTTCCACGACGAGACCCTGCCGAAGGAGGCGATGAAGACCGCGCACTTCTGCTCGATGTGCGGACCGCACTTCTGCTCGATGAAGATCACGCAGGACGTGCGCGACTACGCCGAGAAGCAGGGCCTCGCCGACGAGAAGGCGCTGCAGGTCGGCATGCAGCAGAAGACGGTCGAGTTCATCCGCCGCGGTCGCGAGATCCAGCAGGGCAACTGACGGCGAAGGTCGATCGACGCCGGTCGTCGAAGGATCGTCGATCGGCGAGCCGGAGGGGCTCGTCGCGCAACGGGTTCGCGCGACGGGCCGGACGCTCGTTCTATTTCGCGAACGATGGAATAAACACGGGTGGCCGCGCGTACCGAACGCTTTGTAACATATTGATTCGTCGAGGTTTTTTACACTTCCAATCGCTCCTGCAGGGTCGTATTTCGCTAAGCGCCTGTTAAGACGCGCTCTTCTCGAAGAGGCACGCAACCTGCTTCGTGCGGGGCCCTTCCCGACGGAAGGCATCCACCCTGAAGGAGAGAAACATGAAGTCGTTCCATCACGTCGCACTGCTGGCCGGGGCGTTGATCTCGTCCGCATCGACGTTCACTTCCGCCATCGCTTCGCCGTACGAGCAGACCAACCTCGTCTCGAGCGTCGCCGGGCTCGCGCAACTGACCGATCCCAGTCTGAAGAACCCGTGGGGCTTCTCGTTCAGCGCGGCGAGTCCCTTCTGGACCTCGGACCAGGGGACCGGCGTGTCGACGCTGTATGCGGTCAACTCGGCAGGCGTCGTGACCAAGAACGCGCGGACCGTGACCGTGCCGACGACGGCGAGCGGACCTCAGGGCCCCACCGGCCAGGTCTTCAACAACACCACCGGCTTCCGCGTCGGAACGGCGGCGTCCAGCTTCATCTTCGCGAACCTCAACGGCACCATCTCCGCCTGGAACCCGACGGTGGCCGTCAACAACGTCGCGCAGATCGTCGCGACGACACCGGGGGCGGTCTATACCGGCCTCGCGATCTCGAACGGCGTCCAGGGTCCGCGTCTGTATGCGGCCAACGGCGCGCAGAACCGGGTCGACGTGTTCGACGGCAACTTCGACCTCGTCAGCACGACGAGCTTCACCAACACCGACCCCCGTCTGGCCGGGCTCGTCCCGTTCAACGTGCAGACCATCGGCGACAACGTCTACGTGACCTATGCGGCGCCCGGTCGCACCGCGCAGCTGTCGGCGGCGGAAGGCTCGGGTGCGGTGGCGGTGTTCGGACTCGACGGCACGTTGCAGCAGACGTTGATCACCGGCAGCCATCTCGCTTCGCCATGGGGCATCACGATCGCACCGACGGCCTTCGGCGGCTTCGGCGGCGATCTGCTGGTCGGCAACTTCAGCTACGCGGTCGCCGAGATCAACGCGTTCGATCCGATCACCGGCGCCTACCTCGGCACGGTGGCCGACCGGAGCGGGACCGACCTCGTCAACGCCGGGCTCTGGGCCATCGCCTTCGGCAACGGCGTGAGCGGCAATGCCGACACCCTGTACTTCAACGCGGGCATCAACGACGAGCGCGACGGTCTCTTCGGCGCGATCACGGCCGTGCCCGAGCCCGAGACGCTGGCGCTGTTCACGGCCGGACTCGTCGCGGTGATGGTGGGACGACGTCGACGCGCGACCGCCTGATCGTCCGCTTCCCGACCTCGGGCCGCTCGGTCCGGGGTCGACGTCGTCAGATCCAGCCGGTCTTCTGCAGGCGCTTGAAGAGCACGAAGCACGCGACGACCGTGAAGCCGACGGCGCTCGGGTAACCGTAGTGCCACTCGAGCTCCGGCATCCACTTGAAGTTCATCCCGTAGAGACTGAAGACCACGGTGGGCACGGCCAGGATGGCGCCCCAGCCGGCGAGGCGCTTGACGACCTCGTTCTGGCTCACGCCGACCAGCGCGAGGTTCACCTGCATCGCGGAGTTCAGCATCTCCCGCATGTTGTCGGCCATGCCGACCAGACGCGCGACGTGGTCCTTCACGTCGCGGAAATAGGCGCGCAGTTCCTTCGGGATCAGGTCGTCGTGGAAACGCATCAGCTCGTTGCTGATGTCGGCGACCGGCAGCGCGGCGTTGCGCAGGTTGAGCAGTTCGCGGCGGAGCTCGTAGATGCGCGCGATGACGAGCTTGTCGAAGTCGCTCTTGAAGATGCCTTCCTCCAACTGGTCGAACTCGTCCTCGTACTGCTCGATGATCGGCTGGTAGTTGTCGGCGACGAAGTCGAGGATCGCGTAGAGCGCGAAGCCCGGTCCCTTGGCGAGCAGCTTCGAGGTCTCCTCGCAGCGCTCGCGCACGACCGAGTAGCCGGCCGTCTCGCCATGCCGCACCGAGACCAGGAAGTTGCTGCCGACGAAGAGGTGGGTCTCGCCGTAGACGACCTTCCCGTCCTTCAGGTTCGCGGTCTTGAGGACGATGAAGAGCGATTGTCCGTAGGTCTCGATCTTCGGCCGCTGATGCGCGAGCCGCGCGTCCTCGACCGCGAGCTCGTGGAGTCCGAACTCCTCCTGCATCTTCGCGAGCAGCGCGTCGTCGGGCTCGTAGAGGCCGACCCATACGAAGGTGCCCGGCCGAGCCAGCACTTCGCTGATCGCGTCGAGGCTGATCTCGCCGTCGATGCGCCGGCCGCCTTCGTACGCGCTGACGTTGACGACCTGCCGCGTCGTCCTTTCGCCGTCTCCTCGCATGGCTGTCTTTCCCGATGACTGTTCGGGCGCATTCTGAGCGCTTCCGTCGGGATGCGGCAACGCTCGATGCTTGCGGTCGGTTGCGAAGACCGATGGGAGCTCGTCGACGACGTGGTCGCCAACGTGGAAGCCGATGGTCGTCCGCGCCCCGGGCGCCGGTCGCATCGTGCGCGGCCGACGAGGATCATGCGCGGAGCCGCGGGGTCGAGCTCGCTCGCAGCGGCCCCGCCGCTCAGCGCTTCGCGCGGAACGCTTCCCATCCGGCGAGCTCGCCCGGTCGCAACGTCAGGACTTCGAAGCCGTCGGTGGTGGCGAGGACCGTGTGCTCCCACTGCGCGGACAGCGAGCGGTCGCGCGTGACGACGGTCCATCCGTCGGCCAGCAGACCGACCTCGCGCCGGCCGGCGTTCAGCATCGGCTCGATCGTGAACGTCATGCCGGGCATCAACCTGACGCCGCTGTGGCGCTGACCGAAGTGCCGCACCTGCGGCGCCTCGTGCATGGCCGCGCCGATGCCGTGGCCGCAGAAGTCGCGCACGACGCTGTAGCCGTTGCGGTGCGCGTGCTCGTGGATGACCGCGCCGACATCGCCTAGCCGCTTGCCGGCCCGCACTTCGGCGATGCCCAGGTAGAGGCACTCCTGCGTGATCCGCGACAGCCTGGCCGCTTCGGTCGATGGCGTGCCGGCGGCGAACATCGCGCTGGTGTCGGCATGCATGCCGCCGTGACGGACGACCACGTCGATGTTGAGCAGATCGCCGTCGTCGAGCCGCAACGGGCCCGGGATGCCGTGGCACACGACCTGGTTGACCGAGATGCAGGTCGCGTGGCGATAGCCCAGATACCCGACGCACGCCGGAACGCCGCCGTGGGCGACGATGTAGTCGTGGCAGAGGCGGTCGAGGTACGCGGTCGTGACCCCGGGGCGCACGTGCGCCCCGATCATCTCGAGCACGCCGACGGCGATGGCGGATGCCTCGCGCATCGACGCGAGCATCGCGGCGGACTTCGCATCGACGACCTTCAGCATTCGGTGGCCTCCTTCGTCACGATGCGTCCCACAGCTCGGCGTTGTCGCCGCGCTTCGGCGCGGCGAGGCCGAAATGACGATACGCCGTCAGCGTCGCGACCCGTCCGCGCGGCGTGCGATGCAGGAAGCCCTGCTGGATCAGGAAGGGTTCGATCACGTCCTCGATGGTGTCTCGTTCCTCGCCGATCGCGGATGCGAGATTGTCGAGGCCGACCGGCCCGCCGTCGAACTTGTGCAGCACCGCTTCGAGCAGCTTCCGATCCATCACGTCGAGGCCGAGCGCGTCGACGTCGAGCATCTTCAACGCGGTGTCGGCGACGGCCGACGTGATGCGACCGTCCGCACGCATGTCGGCGAAGTCGCGCACGCGACGCAGCAGCCGGTTCGCGATGCGCGGCGTGCCGCGCGAGCGCTTCGCGAGTTCCATCGCGCCTTCGTCGTCGATCGGCGTCGCGAGCAGCGCGGCCGAACGAAGGACGATGCGCTGGACTTCGGCCGGCGTGTAGAACTCGAGCCGCGCGACGATGCCGAAGCGGTCGCGCAGCGGATTGGTCAGCATCCCCGCCCGCGTCGTCGCGCCGACCAGCGTGAACGGTTGCAGGTCGAGCTTGACGCTGCGCGCGGCGGGCCCCTCGCCGATCATGATGTCGATCTGGAAGTCCTCGAGCGCCGGGTAGAGGATCTCCTCGACGACCGGCGACAGACGATGGATCTCGTCGATGAAGAGCACGTCGTTCTTCTCGAGATTGGTGAGCAGCGCGGCGAGATCGCCGGGCCGTTCGAGCACGGGCCCCGAGGTCTGCCGCAGATGGACGCCCATCTCGCGCGCCACGATGTGCGCGAGCGTGGTCTTGCCGAGGCCGGGCGGACCGAACAGCAGCACGTGGTCCAGCGACTCGGCGCGCTTTCGCGCCGCGCCGATGAAGATCTCGAGCTGCTCGCGGATCTTGGCCTGGCCGATGTACTCGTCGAGCGCCTTCGGCCGCAGCGCGCGCTCGAACACCTCCTCGTTCGGAGACGCGGCGGCCGGCGAGATGACGCGCGCGGCGTGCGGCGCGTTCGACGACAGGGTATCGGCTTCGATCATGACGGCGTGAGAGACGAGACCCGGGATGGTAAGGCCGCTTCGCGGTGCGTGCCGAAAGCGGCGGCCGATGATGTGCGCGACGGCGGAGCCCGCTCAGGTCCGCGGCGTCCGCCCGGTCGGCTGCGACCCGAGGTCGTGTCGTCCATCGCTCGCCGCTCGCGCGTCGTGGTCAGCGCGGCGTGGCGACGAAGTTCGCGACCGTCGCCAGCAGATTCGGCAGTTGCGCGGCCGCCGCGTTCAACAGACGGTTCGACAGCCGTTCGACGACGCGTTCGCCGAGCGC
>CALMOR010000207.1:28377-28769 GCA_937872165.1 uncultured Burkholderiales bacterium
GCGCCGCGGTGACCGCGGTCAGCAGACGAAGCAGTCGATCGGTGCGTTCGGGGTCGGTCGCGCGCATCGGCAGCAGCATCAACGACGCGTCGCCGAACTGCGCGGCGGCCCGCGCGTCGAGATCGGCGAAGGCCTCGGCGAGGCCCGCCCCGCCGGCTCCCTTCGCGACCCGACGCCTGAGGGTCTGGGTGGCCTGCAAGGCCGCCTTCGCATCGATCGCGCGTTGCGCCTGCCGCCCGAGCTCGGTGTCGAGCGTCGCGTCGATGAACGCGATGTCGTCGCGCGTCCACGGCACGTTGACCGCGTACAGGAGGTCTTCGTGCTCGAGCCGCAGCAGCGGACCGCCGCGCGCCTCTTCGGCGGCGAGCGCCGCATCGACCTGACGCAGGGCC
>CALMOR010000208.1:0-1142 GCA_937872165.1 uncultured Burkholderiales bacterium
ACACGCCGGGCTTCATCGTCAATCACGCGGGTCGCGGCTACAACACCGAGGCACAACGCATCTTCGGCGAGGTAATCTGCGACTTCGCCGACGTCGACCGCGTGATGCGCGAGGCAGCGGGCTTCCGGCTCGGTCCCTTCGAGCTGATGGACCTCACCGCGCTCGACGTGTCGCATCCGGTGATGGAGGCGATCTATCGCCAGTACTACGACGAGCCGCGTTTTCGCCCCTCGGTCATCACCGCGCAGCGCCTCGCGGGTGGCCGGCTCGGCCGCAAGAGCGGCGGCGGCTTCTACCGGTACGGCGACGATGTCGCGCCGGCGGTCGAGGCCCGCGCGCCGGTCTCGTTGCCGGCATCGGTCTGGATCAGTCGCGCGCATGCCGACGCGCAGGGCGAACTGACCTGGTTGCTCGAGAAGATGGGTGCGACGGTCGAGGCGGGACCGGTGCCGTCCGACGACGCGCTGATCGTCGTCACGCCGATCGGTCGCGACGCGACGACCTGCGCGATCGAGGAAGGACTGGATCCCGAGCGCACGGTCGCGATCGACACGCTCGTGCCGCTCGCGCTGCGACGCACGTTGATGACGACGCCGGTGACGCTGCCGGAAGTGAAGGCCGAGGCGCACGGCCTCTTCGCATCGGACGGCGTGGCGGTGACCGTGATCGGCGACTCGCCCGGCTTCATCGCGCAGCGCATCCTCGCGATGATCGTCAACATCGCCTGCGACATCGCGCAGCAGGAGATCGCGTCGCCGCAGGACATCGACCTCGCGGTCCGTCTCGGCCTCAACTATCCGAACGGTCCGCTGGCGATGGGCGACGCGCTCGGACCGCTGAAGCTGCTGACCATCCTGCGCGGCATGCAGGACTTCTACGGCGACCCGCGCTATCGGCCGTCACCGTGGCTCACGCGACGTGCGCTGCTCGGCGTGTCGCTGACCCTGCAAGCGAGCTGACTCCTTTCCCGATCGTCGACGATGGCCGCACGCCTCCTGACCGAACGACACGACGGCACGCTGGTGCTGACGTTCTCCAATCCGGGCTTTCGCAACGCGCTCGGTCCGGAGATCTACGAGCCGGCGATGGCGGCGTTCGACGACGTCGCGCAGGATCCGTCGATCCGCGCCGTCGCGCTGACC
>CALMOR010000208.1:1152-17408 GCA_937872165.1 uncultured Burkholderiales bacterium
ATCACGCGCCCTCCTATGACGAGCCGGGCGGCATCCGCGACCTGCTGATGGCGTTGACGGAATATGGCTGGAAGCCGGTCGAGGAGGGCGGGAAGGTCATCGCGCTGACCGGCGCCGACGGGATGTTCTGTGCGGGCGGCGACCTCAACCGCCTGCTCGCGAACCGCGACAAGCCGCCGCGGGTCCAGGCCGACTCGATCGACGCGCTGAACGCGATGACGCGCGCGGTCACGACCTGCACGCGGCCGGTCGTCGCCGCGGTCGAAGGCTTCGCGGCCGGCGCCGGCATGTCGATCGCGCTGGCCTGCGACCTGATCGTGGCAGGCCAGGGTGCGAAGTTCGTCATGGCCTACGTCAAGGTCGGCCTGTCGCCCGACGGCGGTGGAGCGTGGTTCGCGACGCGCGCGCTCGCGAAGCAGACGGCGGCCGAGATGCTCCTCGAAGGCAACGCATGGTCCGCGGCGCGCCTGCATGCGCTCGGCGTCGTCAACACGCTGGTCGACGACGGCGCGGCCCTGGCCGGCGCGCTCGAGCACGCGACCCGCATCGCGGCGCTGTCGCCGCATGCGGTGGCGCGCATCAAGTCGCTCGTGGCCAATGCCGCGGACCACTCGCTCGACGAGCACTTCATCGAGGAGCGCGAGTCCTTCGTGGCCTGCCTGCACCACGAAGACGGTGGCGAAGCGATCTCCGCCTTTCTCGACAAGCGGCCCGCCCGCTTCGCCTGACCTCGATCCCGCCCGCGATGAACGACCCCGAGTCGAAGGCCGCCGCCGCGCGACGCCGGCGCATCTTCCTGATGCGCCACGGCAGCGTCACCTACTTCGACGACGGCGGCCGGCCCCATCTGCCGGAGTCGGTGCCGTTGAACGAGACGGGGCGCATGCAGGCGAGCGCGGCCGGCGTCGTGTTCGCCCGGCTCGGGCTGCGCTTCGACCGCGTCGTCACGAGCGGCCTGCCACGCACCGTCGAGACGGCGACGCGCGTGCTCGCCGAGACGAAGCAGCCGATCGATATCGAGGTCTGGCCCGAGCTCGAGGAGCTTCGCGGCGGCCGCCTGTCGGCGATCACCGACGAGATGCTGCGCGACGCCTTCGTCGGTGCCTTCGAAGGAGTGGTCGCCGAGCATCGTCGCTTCCTCGGCGGAGAGTCGATCGGCGAGCTGCTCGCCCGCGTGCTGCCGGCGATCGAGAAGCTTCGCGCACAGGCCGACTGGGAGACCGCGCTGCTGGTGCTGCACGGCGGCGTCAACCGCGCCATCGTCTCGTACGCGCTGACCGGTCGGCGCTACTTCCTCGGCAACCTGTCGCAGGCACCGGGTTGCATCAACGCGCTCGACGTCGGCAGCGAGCGCGAGGACTGGGTCGTGCGCACGACCAACTACGCGCCGTCCGACCCGCTGCAGCCGGACGAGCGCGACACGACGATGGAGGCGCTGTACTCGCAGTACCTGAAGTTCCGCAAGGCGATGTCGTGAGCCGGATGCACTGATTCGTCCGCCGACCCTGAGACGCGAGAAGACATGTACGAGGAATTCATCGGCACGCAGCCGGTCGCCGATCGCCAGAAGTTCGACGTGGCCGCGCTCGAGGCCTATCTGGCGAGCCAGGTCGGCGGCTTCGACGGACCGTTGACCGTCGAGCAGTTCAAGGGCGGCCAGTCGAACCCGACCTTCAAGCTGATCACGCCGTCGCGCGCTTACGTGATGCGTGCTAAGCCGGGGCCCGCGGCGAAGCTGCTGCCGTCGGCCCATGCGATCGAGCGCGAGTACCGCGTCATGCGTGCGCTCGCCGCCACCGACGTACCGGTCGCGCGCATGCACGCGCTGTGCGAGGACGAAGGCGTGATCGGTCGTGCCTTCTACGTGATGGACTTCGTGGACGGCCGCGTGCTGTGGGACCAGAGCCTGCCGGGCATGACGCCGGCCGGACGCGGCGCCATCTATGCGGAGATGAACCGCGTCATCGCGACGCTGCACGCGGTCGACTACACGGCCATCGGGCTCGGCGACTACGGCAAGCCCGGCAACTACTTCGCCCGTCAGATCGCGCGCTGGAGCAAGCAGTACAAGGCATCCGAGACCGAGCGCATCGATGCGATGGACCGCCTCATCGAATGGCTGCCCGAGCACATCCCGCCCGACGACGGCGCGACCGCCGTGGTCCACGGCGACTATCGGCTCGACAACCTGATCTTCCATCCGACCGAGCCGCGCATCCTCGCGATCCTCGACTGGGAGCTGTCGACCATCGGCCATCCGCTCGCCGACTTCTCGTATCACCTGATGAGCTGGCATATCAGGCCCGACGGCTTTCGCGGCATCGCCGGACTCGACCTCGCTTCGCTCGGCATCCCTTCGCAGGCCCAGTACGTCGAGATGTACTGCAGGGCCACCGGACGCAGCGGCATCAGCGACGTCGACTTCTATCTCGCGTACAACATGTTCCGCATCGCCGGGATCCTGCAGGGGATCATGAAGCGCGTCGTCGACGGGACGGCCGCGAGCGCCCAGGCCGCGGTGGCCGGCGCACGCGCGCGCTTCATGGCCGAGCTGGGGTGGTCCTACGCGCTCCGGCTGCGTGGCGCCTAGCGACGTCGGCGCCGGCTTTCCGCTCTTCCCTTCCCATCCATCGAGAACCTCATGATCGACGTCTACAGCTGGGCAACTCCGAACGGCCACAAGGTCCACATCATGCTCGAGGAGTGCGGGCTGCCCTACACGGTGCACGCGGTCGACATCGGCGCCGGTGACCAGTTCAAGCCCGACTTCCTCGCCATCAGCCCCAACAACAAGATCCCCGCCATCGTCGACTCCGACGGTCCCGACGGCCGGCCGATCTCCCTCTTCGAGTCGGGGGCGATCCTGCTCTACCTCGCCGGCAAGACCGGCCGCTTCCTGCCGACCAGCGTGCGCGCGAGGTACGAGACGCTCGAGTGGCTGATGTTCCAGATGGGCGGGGTGGGCCCGATGCTGGGCCAGGCCCATCACTTCCGCCTCTACGCGCCCGAGAAGATCGAGTACGCGGTGAACCGCTACACCAACGAGGCGCGGCGCCTCTACGGCGTGATGGACAAGCGCCTCGGCCAGTCGCGCTTCCTCGCCGGCGACGAGTACACGATCGCCGACATCGCGACCTGGCCCTGGACGCGCTCGCACAAGAACCAGGGCATCGAGCTCGAGGACTTTCCCAACGTCAAGCGCTGGTTCGACACGATCGCCGCTCGCGCGGCCGCGCAACGCGGCACGCAGGTGCTCGACAAGGCGCGCAAGGCGCTCACCGACGACAAGGCTCGCGAGATGCTGTTCGGCACCTCGCAGTACCAGAAGCGCTGACCGGCCTCAGCCGTAGCGTCGCGACACCGTCTCCGCGACGCAGACCGGCTTGTCGCCGCCCTCGCGTTCGATCGTCACTTCCCAGACCAGCTGCACGCCCGCGTGGCCCATCTGCGACGGCAGGTGTTCGAGCGAAAGCAGGCGCACGTGCGGGCGCAGCCGGCTGCCGACCGGGACCGGCGCCGGGAAGCGCACCTTGTTCAGGCCGTAGTTGACGCCCATCACCGTGTTGTCGATGCGGACCGCCCCGGCCATCAGATGCGGCAGCAGCGACAGCGTCAGGAAGCCGTGGGCGATCGGCCCCCCGAAGGGCCCCTTTCGTGCGCGCTCCGGATCGACATGGATCCATTGACGGTCGTCGGTGGCCTCGGCGAAGGCATCGACGCGCGCCTGATCGATCGTGATCCATTCGCCGTCGATGACGTCCTCGCCGACGATGGCCTCGAGCTCGGCCACCGATCCGAATGTGCGCATGCGGGTCTCTCCCGGTTCGTCAGGGCCGCGGCTCGATCGACGCGCGGCGCAGGAACAGGCCCATGCCCTGCATCGTCATGACGAGCTCTTCGTGCTGGTTGTACACGCGCCATTCGCTGACGACGATGCCGCGGTCCGGCTTCGACTTCGACGGGCGCACGTCGCCGATGACGAGATCGGCGCGGATGGTGTCGCCCGCGCGCACCGGCTTGATCCAGCGGAGCCGGTCGATGCCGGGAGAGCCGGCACTGGTCGAGTCGAGCAGGTAGGCGTCGCAGCCCATGCGCATCACCATCGCGACGGTGTGCCAGCCGCTCGCGATCAGCGATCCGTAGATCGACCGCTCACCGGCCGCTGCGTCGACGTGGAAAGGCTGCGGATCGAACTGCCGCGCGAACGCGACGATCTCGTCGGCGGTGACGAGGCGCGGCCCGCAGGCGATGACGTCTCCCGTCGCGAAGTCCTCGAACGCGTAGCGCGGCAGCACGGCCATCGTCGCGTTCAGGCCGCGCGCTGCAGCGGTCGCTCGACGACCGGCGACGACACGGCCTGCGGGCTCGCCACGAGCGGTGCCGCGGCGATGAAGCGTTGCAGGTGATGATCGGTGTCGCCGAGCGTCATCTCGATCATCGTCAACCGCTTGAACAGGTGTGCCGCCGGCAGCTCGTTGGTGACGCCCATGCCGCCGTGGATCTGCACGGCCTGCTGGCCGATGAAGCGCGCCGCCTGCCCGATGCGGACCTTCGCGGCCGACGCGGTGCGGCGACGCTCGAGCGCGTCGGGCGAAGCCAGCCTCACCGCGGCGAGGTAGGCCATCGAGCGAGCCTGCTCGAGGTGCATGAACATCTCGACCATGCGGTGCTGCAGGACCTGGAAGCGCGCGATCGGCTGACCGAACTGCTTGCGGGTCTTCGCGTATTCGAGCGTGGCCGCGTTCATCGCTTCCATCACGCCCACGGCTTCCGCGCACAGCAGCGTCACGCCGTAGTCGACGACGGCATCGAGCAGGTCGCAGGCCTCGCGTCCCTTCGCGAGCAACGCGTCGCTACCGACGACGACGCGATCGAAGAAGATCTCCGCGACGCGCTGCCCGTCGAGCGTGCGCAGGTCCTTCCGCGCGACGCCCTCCGCCTTCGCGTCGACGACGAAGAGCGCGAGGCCTTCGTCGCCGGGGGCGATGCGGGCGGACACCACGAGCCGATCGGCCTGGGCGCCGAACAGGACCACGCTCTTGCGGCCCGACAGTGCGTGGCCGTCGGCCGAGGGCTCGGCCTTCATCGCGACGCTGTGCACGTCGTGCCGCGACGCGTGCTCGCCGAGTGCGGCGGCGAGCTTCAGCGTCCCGCCCGCGACCTCTTCGAGCAGCATCCGCTGCGCTTCGTTGCCGCTGCGCTTGATGAACTCAGCGCCGAGGACGGTCGCGAAGTAGGGTTCGGCGACGAGCCCGCGGCCGAGCTCCTGCATGACCAGCAGCAGGTCCACCGCGGTGCCGTCGAAGCCGCCTTGCCGTTCCGGGACCGGCAGCGCGGTCAGCCCGAGTCCGGCGAGCTTGGACCAGACCTCTTCGCTGGTGCCGGCCGGCGAGCGGACGATGGCGTTGCGCGTGTCGAAGCCGTAGTCCTTCTCGACCCATCGCCGCACCGTGTCGGCGAGCTGGGTCTGTTCGGGGGTGAAGTCGAAGTTCATGGATTCTCCTTCGCGTCAGATCCCGAGGATCATCTGCGAGATGATGTTCTTCTGGATCTCGTTGGACCCCCCGTAGATCGAGGTCTTGCGGAAGTTGAAGTAGTGCGGCGCGAGCGGTGCGGCATCGGCGTCGACGAGCTGCTCGTCGTCCGCCGGGCCGATGCTCTCGAGCAGCGCTCGGTCGTACGGCATCGCGAGCGGTCCCGCGGCCTCGAGCATCAGCTCGCTCAGTCCCTGCTGGATCTCGGTGCCCTTGATCTTCAGCATCGATGCCTCGGGACCCGGACCTTTCCTGGCGCCCTCCTGCGAGACCACGCGCAGGACCGTCATCTCGAGAGCCATCAGTTCGATCTCGAGGTTCGCGACCTTGGCGGCGAAGAGGGGATCCTCGAGCAGCGGCCGGCCGTTCTTGGTCTGCTCGTTCGCGAGGCGCTTGAGGAAGCCCAGCTCGCGCTTCGACCGGCCCACGGCCGCGATGCCGGTGCGCTCGTGGCCGAGCAGGTACTTGGCATAGGTCCACCCCTTGCCCTCTTCGCCGACCAGGTTCTCGACCGGGACCCTGACGTTGTCGAAGAAGACCTCGTTGACCTCGTGATCCTCGTCGAGCGTGATGATCGGGCGCACCGCGATGCCGGGCGTCTTCATGTCGATCAGCAGGAACGAGATGCCTTCCTGGCGGCGCTCGGTCTGCTCGGTGCGCACGAGGCAGAACATCATGTCCGCGTACTGGCCGAGCGTGGTCCAGGTCTTCTGGCCGTTGACGAGGTAGTGGTCGCCGTCGGCATCGGCCACGCGCTCGGCCCGTGTCTTGAGCGACGCGAGGTCCGAGCCCGAACCGGGCTCCGAGTAACCCTGGCACCACCAGTCGGTGCCGTCGGCGATGCGCGGCAGGTAGCGCTGCTTCTGCGCGTCGTTCGCGAACTTCATGATCACGGGCGCGACCATCGCGACGCCGAACGGCAGGACCATCGGCGTGCCGGCCGCCGCGCACTCCTCGTCCCAGATGTGGCGTTGCGTCGCGTTCCATCCGGTGCCGCCCCACTCCACCGGCCAGGCGACCGTCGACCATCCCCTGGCGGCGAGCTTGCGGTGCCAGCGCACGATGTCGTCCTTCTGCATGCGCCGGTGGTTGAGCACCTTGAAGCGCAGGTCGTCGTCGAGGTTGGCCCGAATCCACTCGCGTACCTCCATGCGGAAGGCGTCGTCGGCGGCGGAATAGTCGAGGTCCATGTGGTCTCCATGTCGACCGTGCGGTCGGCCGCGACGCGGCGCGACCGGGTGGTCACTGCAGCGTTTCGGTCAGTGCGCGCGGGATCGGAATGCTGAGCGTCTCGATGCCTTCGTCGCGCAGTTCGTGACGCTCGCGATCGGTCGCCGTGCCGCGAATCGGTCGCGCGGGCGTCTCTTCGTAATGGATGCGCCGCGCCGCGGCGGCGAAGCGCGACCCGACATCCTCGGTCGTCGCGATCAGGCGCCGCAGTTGCGTCATGAGCTCGCCCGCCGGATTCGCGAGGCGCGGGGCGATGCCGCCCGACGCGGCTGGCGAAGCGGCGTCGTGGAGATTCAGTCGCGGCGCCGACGGTTCGCGGTGGACCGCGTCGGAGTCGCACGACGGGCAGCGCACGGCGAGCGCATCGCGCTGGTCCGCGTACTGTTCGGCGGACGCGAACCATCCTTCGAAACGATGGCCCTCGTCGCAGACGAGATCGAATACTTTCATGTTGGGGAGCAGGTCGGCGGCACGTCGACGACGTGGCCGCGCGAAATTAGCACGATCGTGCCATTCTAGCCGCAAGCGCTTCGGCGCGAGGCCGACCGGCTTCCTCATCCGACGTCGCGATAGGGCAGGAACGCGTCGCGCACGTCGTCGGGAATGGGAATGGAACGGTCGGTGTCGAGGTCCACGTGGACGACCGTGGTCGACGCCCTCAGTCGATCGCCGTCGGGACCGCGGATCACGTAGTCGAGCGCGAGGCTCGCGCCGCCGATGCGCCTGACCTTCACGTCGATCGAGACGACGTCGCCGTAGCGGCTCATCTTCACGAAGTCGACCTCGAGGCGGATGATCGGCCAGCCGCGCCGGAGCACGTTGATCTGCTCGTGCTGCGGCTTGCCCGCGGCGGCCATGAAGTCCTCCATGGCCTCGGACAGCAGATAGCAGTACTGCGGATAGAACACGATGCCGGCCGGATCGCAATGGTGGAAACGGATCTGCTTCTCGGTCGTGAACATCGGGCTCTCGTCGGGACGACTTCGCGGTCGGCCCGCGATCGAAGCCCGCGATGATAAGCGTCAGCTGCCGCCGAACCAGTTGTATCCCTGGTCCTCCCAGTAGCCGCCGGGGTATTCGTTGGTGACGAAGATCGCGAGGATGTTCTTCGGGTTCTTGTAGCCGAGCTTGGTGGGCATCCGCAGCTTCATCGGGAAGCCGTACTCCGCGGGCAACGTCCGCCCGTCGTAGGTCAGCGCCAGCAGCGTCTGCGGATGCAGCGCGGTCGGCATGTCGATGCTGGTGTAGTAGTCGTCGGCGCACTTGAAGCCGACGTAGCGGGCGGTCTTGTCGGCGCCGACGCGATCGAGGAAATCCGAGAACCTGACGCCGCCCCAGCGCCCGATCGCGCTCCATCCTTCCACGCAGATGTGGCGCGTGATCTGGTCGGTCTGCGGCATCGCGTGCAGGTCGGCCAGCGTCCACGACTTCTTCTCGCGGACGAGCCCGGTGATCTCGAGTTCGAAGCCCTCGGGCGGCACGTGGCGCACCTCGTCGATGCCGTAGTAGGCGTTGAACGGGAACGGCCGCGTGATCATCGACTCCGGATAGGTCGGCGCCAGGTCGCCGCCACTGAAGATCGCGGCCTGCACCTTGTCGTTGAAGAACGAGATCTTCGTCAGCAGGTCGTTGACGGACTCGCTGTCGTCGAGCACGCATCCGGTCAGCAGCGACAGACCGCCGAGCGTGACGCCGCGCTGGAGGAAGCGGCGACGGGTCGGCGCGTCGAGCAGGCGCAACGCGTCGCGGACGACGAGGTCACCGTCCTTGATGATCGAAGGATCGACGCGCTTGAAGGAGCGATCGGACACGATGAGCCTCGTCAACGCCCGCGGACCATCGTGAGCAGCGTCCGCGGCACGAGTGCCGTCATCACGACGTGCACGACGAAGAAGCCGACGATGCCGGCCATCGCGAAGAAATGGATGCGCCGCGCGAATTCATAACCGCCGAACGCTTCGCGCAGCAGCGGGAACTGCACGTTCTTCCAAAGCACCAGACCCGACAGCACGAGCACCACGAGGTCGACCATCACGAAGAGATAGGCGGCACGCTGGACCGCGTTGTACCCGAGCCGATCGTCGTGCGAGAGCCTGCCCCTGAACGCCGCGAGGAGGTCGCCGACGAACGCCTTCGGCGACAGCGGGAAGAATTTCGTGAAGAGCCGTCGGGTCAGGAAGTTGGCGAGCAGATAGAAGAGGCCGTTCACGACGATGATCCACATCGCCGCGAAGTGCCACTGCAGCGCGCCGCCGAGCCAGCCGCCGATCGTGATCGAGTTCGGGAAGCGGAAGCCGAACAACGGCGACGCGTTGAAGATGCGCCAGCCGCTCATCGCCATGAGGATCACCCCGAACGCGTTGAGCCAATGGGAGAGGCGCAGCCACAGCGGGAAGACGACGTCGTCCGCGCCCGGTCGCCCGCCGAGGATCCTGCCACCCGCCATCGCATCCGATCGACTGCTCATGGCCACCGCGCTCAAGTCGCCTTGCAGGTCCCCGTCTCGACGGCCTGCAGCACTTCGGCGGTCGTCGCGTCCTGGATGAACGCTACCACGCCGACATGGCCGGTCCCGAGTTGCGGCACGTTGACCACGCGGTCGAACGATGCGCTGTCGCCATGGATCGCGATCGGTCCGATCCAGTTGCGGGCCACCGCTTCATGGTCGAGATGCACGCCGCGGTTCTCGCCCGCGTTGACTTGCGAGCCGAGCTTGCCTTCGGTCACGACGACGTACATCTGAAGCGGGCCGCGCGCCTTGGTGCCGGGCGTGATCGTTCCGTCGACCTTCAGATGGAGGCTCGACGTGCCCTGCGGCTCGGCGTTGACGGCGATGCGAGCCGGCGCCGGAGTCGTCGACGCGCGAAGGTTGTCGCTCAGGTCCGACTGCCAGTCCTGCACTTCCTTGCCGTTGACGAAGAAGTGCGGCGTGAACGACGTACGATGCTGGTTGGCATGCACCTCCCATTGCTGACGATCCGAGAACGACGCCTGCGCGAACGGGTCCTTCCAGCCGATGTAGTCCCAGTAGTCCACGTGCAGCGCGAGCGGCACGATGCGCGGGCCCGCCTGCGTCAGCTTGCTCAGCTGCTTGTCCGCCGGCGGGCAGCTCGAACAACCTTCCGAGGTGTAGAGCTCGACGAGCGAAGCGCGCGTCGTCCCCGAGTCGGCGACGCATGCGGCCATGGCCGGCGCGACTTGGGCGAGCGGCACCGCCAGCGCAAGCATGGCGATCCACCTACGGGTTGCACGGGGTGCGAGTTTCATGCCGTCTCCAGGATTCGAAAGGTACGGCTTCGTCGACCGTCTCTTTCGATCATTACAGGGCAGGGACGCCGTCCCGGACCGTGGGGACCACGATCGCGGGACCCACGACGACCTCATTGCTCGGCGGTCTCGCGCCACTCCTGCATCGAGCGGCGCAATACCGCGAGCTGACGAACGACTGTGGGGCACACGCTGCAGATCTTCAGATGGAGGTGAAGACCGATGCGCTCGATCGACGTGAGTTCGCGATCGAGCTCCGCGGTGATCAACCGCGAAGCCTGGCGACAGGAAAGGAAAGGCGAATACCTCATGGCGTCAGGTTCTGGAACCACTTGAGTTGAAGGCACTCGCGCAACCGGAGGCGTGCACGGTGTAGGAGGACACCCGCGTTCGTCGCCGTGATTGACAGTTCATTACATATCTCGTCGGTGGGCAGATCGAGCCATTCGCGCATGAGGAAGATGCGGCCCTGCGCGGCCGGCAGCTGCTGCACGAAGATCTCGAGGATCTCGAAGAACTGGTTGCGGCTGAGCTGGGACTCCGGCGTCGCCCATTCCTTGAAGATTCCGTCCTCGAGCCCGCCGTCGTCCTCCGAGTCCGCGAGCGGCTCTTCGCGCTTGCGCGAACGGAAACTGTCGATGATCTTGTGCTTCAGGATGCCGACGACCCAGGTCTTCAGTTTCGAGCGGGCTTCGAACACCGTCTTGTTCTCGAGCGCGGCGAGCAGCGTCTCGGAGACCGCGTCCGCGGCCCACGCATCGTTGCGCAGGTGAAGGCGCGCGATCCGCAGCAGCGCCGGCCTGAGCGCATCGAGATCCCGCGCGCGCGTTATGTCGATCGCCATGTCCACGTGCCTTGCATGTTCGTTCCTTTCGGATTTCGTCATCGAGGCTCGAGCGGCACGTCGACCCGCCGCGTCTGTCCGTTGTTGCCGGGAAAATCGGTGAAGAGCGCCCGCACCAGGTACGGCGCCACGGACCTGAACGACGCCGCTTGCGCGCTCGTCTCCACCCGCCCTTCGTAGTAGCGCTTGCCGACGACCGTTCGCGAGTCGATGTCCATCTCGAGCCGGCGCTGCACGATGTCGATCGGATAGCTGTCCCACGGACCGAAGCCGGACCAGTACGGGTCGTAACCGCCGAAGCCGCCGTAGGGACCGAAGCCGCCGTACGGACCGAAGCCGCCGTAGGACCCGAATCCGCCGTAGCCGCGCCGTCCGTAGAAGCCGAACGACGAATAGAACGGGTCGATCGACCAGGTCTCGCGAACGCGGACGCGCGTGTCGCTCGACGACGGTCGCAACGTGACGACCAGATCGGCCTGGGCATCGTCGGCCGCGTGCGTGAAGCCCTGCACCGACAGTTCGTCGCCGACGATGTCCTCGTAGGCCTTGAGTTCGAGGCTGTTCTGATATTCGAGAGTGCGTGCGAACGTATAGGTCTTGCCGGGCGGCAGTTGCGACCACTGGTTGTACGTCGTGACCTGTGTCTCCACGACGCGCGGACCCAGCGCGCAACCGCCGACCAGCAGCGCCGCGACGACCGGGCCGGCCGCGCGGAGGACCCCCGCCCCGGGCAACTCACCACTCATTCGTCGGTTCATGATCGATCCTCGCCTTGGGAACATTTCGACCGCCGCGCCCGCGACGAGGTTTCCGGGTTCCGACCGAAACCGACCGGTCGCTGCGCACCGTAAAATGCGGCGGTAGCCCGACGGCCCGTCGCATCAGGTCCGAATTCAAACACAGGTCCTCTTCCTGCCGCGACTTTATCGCCCGGCCGCCTGCATCCATCCCGAGAAGCGACGCATGAAGCCCGAAGCGCAAGCCACGATCTACCGCAAGGACTACCGACCGCCCGTCTTCCGGGTCGAGCGGATCGAGATGGGCCTCGACCTCGATCCCGACACGACGGTGATCGCGTCGCGCCTGCATCTGGCGCGGCAAGCGCCGGGACCGATGGTGCTCGACGGCGAAAGCCTCACGCTGCTGGAGCTGACGGTCGACGGCGTGGCGCGGTCGCCGCACGGCTATCGGCTGACGACGCAGGGCCAGAGGCAGACGCTGACGATCGACGACTTGCCCGACGCGTGCGTGCTCGACCTCACGGTCCGCATCGCGCCGGTCGCGAACACGACGCTGATGGGCCTCTACGTGTCCGGCGGCAACTTCTTCACGCAGTGCGAGGCCGAAGGCTTCCGGCGCATCACTTTCTTTCCCGATCGGCCCGACGTGATGGCGCGCTTCACCGTGATGCTGCGTGCCGACCGCAAGCGCTATCCGGTGCTGCTGTCGAACGGCAACCTGATCGAGGCGGGCGAACTGCCCGACGGACGCCACTACGCGAAGTGGGAAGACCCGTTCCCAAAGCCGAGCTATCTCTTCGCTCTGGTGGCCGGCAAGCTGTCGTCGATCGAGCGCAAGGTGACGACGGGCAGCGGCCGGCCGGTCCTGCTGCAGGTCTACACCGAGAAGCGCGATCTCGCGAAGGCCGGCTACGCGCTCGATTCGCTCGAGCGCTCGCTGCGCTGGGACGAGGCGCGCTTCGGGCTCGAGCTCGATCTCGATCGCTTCATGATCGTCGCCGTCGGCGACTTCAACATGGGGGCGATGGAGAACAAGGGCCTCAACATCTTCAACACCAAGTACGTCCTCGCCGATCCGCGCACCGAGACCGATACCGACTTCTCGAACGTCGAGGCGGTCGTAGGCCACGAGTACTTCCATAACTGGACCGGCAATCGCGTGACCTGCCGCGACTGGTTCCAGCTGACGCTGAAGGAAGGCCTGACGGTCTTTCGCGACCAGGAGTTCTCGGCCGACATGGCGGTCGCACAACTCGAGGGGCGGTCGCAGGTCGATCCGCGCGGCGTGCGCGCGACCCTGCGCATCGACAACGTCCGCAACCTGCGCGCCTCGCAGTTCCCCGAGGACGCGGGCCCGATGGCGCATCCGATCCGTCCCGAGAGCTATCAGGAGATCGGCAACTTCTATACCGCGACCGTCTACCAGAAGGGCTCCGAAGTCGTCCGCATGCAGCAGACGCTGCTCGGACGAGACGGATTGCGCGCGGGCCTCGACGAATACTTCCGTCGGCACGACGGAGCCGCGGTGTCGTGCGAGGACTTCGTGTCGGCGATGGAGTCGGTCTATGCGGCGCAGAAGCCCGGAGCGAACCTCGAGGGCTTCAGGCGCTGGTACAGCCAGGCGGGCACGCCGCGCGTGTCGGCCAGCGATTCGTACGACGAAGCGACGCGACGCTACGTGCTGACGCTGCGGCAGTTCTGTCCGCGCGTCGGCATCGAGAAGCGGACCGCGGCCGACAAGAAGCCGTTCCACATCCCGTTCGCGGTCGGCCTCGTCGATCGGGCGGGTCGCGCCATGCCGTTGCTGCTGCAGGGCTCGGGCCGCGGCGGGGACGAGACCACCACCGAGGTGCTCGAACTGACCGACGACGAGCAGCGCTTCGTGTTCGACGACGTCGCCGAGCGTCCGGTCCCCTCGCTGCTGCGCGACTTCTCGGCGCCCGTCATCGTCGATTATCCGTACGCGGACGACGATCTCGCGTTGCTCGCGGCGCACGACGGCGATCCGTTCAATCGCTGGGAAGCCGGCCAGCGCCTCGCGACCCGCGAACTGATCCGTCTCACCCACGACGTGCAATCGGGCGACGCGCTCGTCGTCGGGCGACCGTTGATCGACGTCTATCGGGCCACGCTGAACGACCGCTCGCTCGATGCGGGCCTGAAGGAGGCCGCGGTGACGCTGCCGTCGGAGGGCATGATCGGCGAGCAGTTGCCGGTCTACGATCCGGCGGCCGTCCGCAAGGCCCGCGTCTTCCTCACCGACGCGCTCGCCCGCGAACTCGCCGACGAGTGGCATCGCGTCCATCGCGAGCATCGGACGCCCGGTCCCTATTCGCCGGCCTGGGGCCAGGCCGCCCCGCGGGCGCTGAAGAACGCCGCGCTCGGCTACCTCGCGCGCGTCGACGATCGCGAGGCGCACGCGGTCCTCGATCACCAGTGGTCCACGGCCGACAACATGACCGACCTGCTGGCCGCCTTCATGGCGATCGTCAACGCGCCGCAGCGTTCGGAGCGCAACACGACGCGCAAGGCGCGCGCGATCGAAGGCTTCCATCGGCGCTTCAGGACCGACCCGCTCGTGGTCGACAAGTGGCTGCGCGTCCAGTCGACCGCGTTCGAGGCCGACGACGGAGTGCTCGACACGGTCGTCGCATTGACCCGGCACAGCGCGTACTCGCCGTCCAATCCGAACAAGGTCGCCTCGCTGCTCGGTGGCTACTTCAACGGCAATGCGGCTGCCTTCCATCGGGCCGACGGCCGCGGCCACGCGTTCTGGGCCGAGCAGATCCTGGTCCTCGACCGCATCAACCCTTCGGTCGCCGGACGGCTCGCGCGGGCGCTCGAACGCTGGCAGAAGCTCGGACCCGCGCTGCAGGCCTCGGCGCACAGGGCGCTGGAGGTCGTGCACGGGACCAAGGGCCTGTCGAACGACGTGCTCGAGATCGTCGACAAGGCGCTGTCGGTCTGATTCTCCTTCCCTCCACCGCGGTACCTCGAACGGAACGACCATGTCCGAAGCGAATGCTGTCCGCGGCCGCGTCTCGCTGACGCGTTACCTGATCGAACTCGAACGGCACGACGACGGACGCGGTCCGCTGCCGCCGTCGCTGCGCCTGCTGATCGAGGTCGTCGCACGCGCCTGCAAGCAGATCGCCCACGAGGTGGGCAAGGGCGCGCTGGGCGGCGTGCTGGGGGAGGCCGGTACCGGCAACATCCAGGGCGAGGCGCAGAAGAAGCTCGACGTCATCGCCAACGAGATCCTGCTCGAGGCCAACGAGTGGGGCGGGCATCTCGCCGCGATGGCGTCCGAGGAGATGGCCACCGTCTTCCCGATCCCCGACCACTACCCTAGCGGCGAGTACCTGCTGCTATTCGACCCGCTCGACGGATCGTCGAACATCGACGTCAACGTCTCGATCGGGACGATCTTCTCGGTACTCGGCTGCCCGGAAGGGACGACGCCGGGCGAGTCCGCGTTCCTGCAGGCCGGCAGCCATCAGGTCGCGGCGGGCTACGCGGTCTACGGCCCGCAGACCCAGCTCGTGCTGACGGTCGGCCACGGTGTCGCGGTGTTCACGCTCGATCGCGAGACGCACTCGTGGATCCTCACCGACGACGGCGTCCGCATCCCCGAGGACACCAAGGAATTCGCGATTAACATGAGCAACCGGCGCCACTGGGAAGCACCGGTGTCGCGCTACATCGACGAACTGCTGGCCGGCCACGAAGGCCCGCTCGCGAAGGACTACAACATGCGATGGGTGGCGTCGATGGTCGCCGACGTCCATCGCATCCTGTCGCGCGGCGGGGTGTTCATGTACCCGCGCGACGCGCGCGAACCGGACAAGCCGGGCAAGCTGCGCCTGCTCTACGAAGCGAACCCGATGAGCTTCATCGTCGAGCAGGCCGGCGGCGCGGCGACCGACGGACGCGGCCGCATCCTCGACGTCGCGCCCGAGAAGCTGCATCAGCGCATCGCCGTGTTCCTGGGATCGAAGAACGAGGTCGAGCGTGTAACCCGTTATCACGCCTGAAGAAGGTTACCGCTCTCCCGGCACGTTCCTGCGCCGTGCGATCAGCGGGCGACCGGCACCGGCGGCGTCGTCGTCACCGTCTCGGTGATCGTGCCGCCGCCCTTGACGCTGCCGCTCGTGGTACCGCTACCGGCGATGCGGGCCTCGCAATCGGCACGATCGGCCGCCGGCAGGTTGCCGCAGCGGGCGAGCGCGTTCGCTCGGTAGCTGTCGTTGTCGTCGCGCAGCCGGCCCTGGCGGATCGAGTCGTAGGCGGCCGCCGCGCTGCGCAGGCACGAGGCCTGGTCCTGCCCGGTCGTGCCGCTCGCGCAGCGGGCGCGCTCGGCATCGTATTGCGCCCTGGCGGCGTCGGGCGCATGGGTCGCGTCGGCGGCGAAGACGCTGCCGGCGACGAAGAGACCGGCCGTGACCATCCATCGCATCGTGTTCATGGTTGCTCCGTGGTTTCGACGACGTGACCTTATGCGCTCGATGCCGGTCGTGCAAGGACGAGCGCGTGTCGAGGCCTCGTTCGGTGCCGGGCTTCGCGTCGATCGTCGCGCGGCCGTCACGCGACGCGGCGCCGGCGCATCGCCGAGAAGGCGGTGCCCACGACCAGCAGCGTCGC
>CALMOR010000208.1:17418-18070 GCA_937872165.1 uncultured Burkholderiales bacterium
GGCACCGGCCAGCATCACCGGCGTCGTCCGCACCCGCTCGACCGCGAGGCCCGCCAGCGCGACGCCGGTCGACTGGCCGATGAAGAACGACGACGCGAACAGCGCGACCGACGTGCCCCGCGAGTCCGGAGCCATCTGCGTCGCGTTGATCTGCAGCGTGTTGTGCAGCATGTAGAAGCCGAGCCCCATCGCGAACAGCCCGGGGATCGCGAAGACCGCGGCGGGCAGCGACGACGGCCCGAGCGCGACCAGCGCGATCCCCGCGCACATCAGGATGCCGCCGCCCTGGGCCAGTCCGGCCTCGCCGAGCCGTCCGACCAGGCGACGTGCACCGAACGCGAACGAGATGCCGCCGGCTGCGAACGCCACCAGCATCGACCCCGCGGCGCCGAGCGACAGCCCGTGCTCGACGTGGAGGTGCGTCGCGAAGAACGCGAACGGGCCGTACAACGCGATGCCTTCGATGAACACGGTGGCGAGGACCCGTCGCGCCCACGGTCTCCTCAGGACCGAACGGCATTGCGCGACGAGCCCGAGAGTCGACGCATTGCCGGTCGGGTTGCGATGCTCGGACGTGCGGACCAGCCGCACGAGCAGCACCGCCATCAGCACGAACCACACCGCGAGGAACACGAAGGGCGCGCGCCAGCTC
>CALMOR010000208.1:18080-27614 GCA_937872165.1 uncultured Burkholderiales bacterium
GCGCGTCGCGCCCGAGCCTCTGCGGCGCATCATCGGTGATCTGGCCGACGAGGAATCGCGCGAGCACCGGCTGCCTCTGGTCGTACGGCACGTTGTCGCCGATCCACGCCATCGACAGCGGCATCATCGACGCCATCGACGCGCCGGCCAGCGCCCGCGAGACCAGCAGGACCGTGAAGGTCGGCGCCCAGGCGCAGAGGGCCGAGGCGACCGATGCGCAGCAGCACGCGAAGAGGATGACCTTGAGCTTCCCGAAGTGGTCGCCCGAAGGACCGAACACGATCTGCAGGCAGCCGTAGGCGACCGCGAAGAACGTGACGACGTTGGCGGCGTGCCGGATGCCGACGTCGAAGTCGACGGCCAGCCGCGGGATCGCGGCGTCCATCACGCGCATCGACGACGCGCTGCCGAAGGCGACCAGCGACAGCAGCACGATCACCGAGCCGACGCCGGGGACGAGCGCGGTCGGCGCCGCGGCGACGACGACGGGTGGCGACGTGCTCATCGACGACGGCCCGACGATCAGGGCAGCAGGATCATCGATCCCGTGGTCCTGCGGCCGGCGAGGTCCTCGTGCGCCTTGCCGACCTCGGCGAGCGGATAGCTTCGCGCGATGTCGAAGCGCACCTTGCCCGACGTCACCATCCCGAAGAGCTCCTTCGCCGCGGCCTCGAGCCGGGGGCGCGTCGCGACGTGGGTCCCGAGCGTCGGACGGGTGACGTACAACGATCCCTTGCTCGCGAGGATGCCGAGGTTGACGCCGCTGACGGCCCCCGACGAATTGCCGAAACTGACCATCAGGCCGCGCGGCTGGAGGCAGTCGAGCGAACGCTCCCAGGTGTCCTTGCCGACGCCGTCGTAGACCACCGGGACCTTCGCGCCGCCGGTCAGCTCGGTGACCCGCTCGACGATGTCCTCCTTGCTGTAGTCGATGGTCTCCCACGCGCCGTTGGCCTTCGCCAGCGCCGCCTTCTCGGGCGAGCCGACGGTGCCGATCAGCTTGACGCCGAGCGCCCTCGCCCACTGGCAGGCGATCAGGCCGACGCCGCCGGCGGCCGCGTGGAAGAGGATGGTCTCGTCGCCCTGCAGTCGATAGGTCTGACGGAACAGGTACTGCACCGTGAGCCCCTTGAGCATCATCGCGGCGCCTTCCTCGAACGAGATCTTCGCGGGCAGCCGCACGACCTGCAGCGCCGGCATGGTCCTCACCGTCGCGTAGGCGCCGAGCGGACCCTGTCCGTAGGCGACGCGGTCGCCGACCGCGACGTGGGTGACGCCCTCGCCCACCGCCTCGACGACGCCGGCACCCTCGAAGCCGAGACCGGACGGCAACGGGTTCGGATAGAGACCGGTACGGAAGTACACGTCGATGAAGTTGAGGCCGATCGCATGGTGGCGGATCGTGACCTCGCCGGAGCGCGGCGCGGACACGTCGACGTCCTCGAGCTTCATCACCTCGGGTCCGCCGGTGACGTGGATGCGGATGGCGCTCGCCTGCGGCGCCCCGGTGTTCGGCCTGGACTTTCCGGTCATCGGTCTCTCCTTTGTCTTGGTATGGGGGTTGGGACTCCGTCGCCGTTCGGCGCGGCTCGACTCTGCGAGACGATGAAGACGCCGACCAGGACGAACACGGTGCCGACGATCTGCAACGGGCCCATGCGTTCGCCGAGCAGGAGGTCCGCCAGCACGATCGTCGATACGGGGCCGATCATGCCGATCTGCGACGCGACGCCTGCGCCGAGGCGGCTCACGGCCGCCATCACCGCGAACACCGGCAGCACCGTGCACACGGTGCCGTTGACGAGCGACAGGGCGTAGACCTCGCGCGGCAGCGAAGACAGCGACGCGAACGAGCGGGTCGCCGCGAAGTGGACGAGGCAGCAGATCGCCGCGACGCAGCTCGCATAGGCCGTCAGACGAATCGTGCCGACCCGCTTCAACAGTTCGCCGCTGCCGACCAGATAGATCGCATACGCGAGCGCGCTGCCGAAGACGAGGGCGCTGCCGAGCACGATGTCGGTGCCGCCGACATGGAAGTCGTGCACGAACGCGATCACCACTCCGCCGTAGCCGAGCAGCAGCGCGAAGACCTGTTTGCGGTCGGCGCGACGGCCGAACAGCGCGATCCCGATGAAGAGGACGAGCGTGGGATTGAGATAGAGGATCAGCCGCTCGAGGGAGGCCGAGACGTATTCGAGGCCGACGAAGTCGAGATAGCTCGCGAGGTAGTAGCCGAGGAAACCGAGCCCCGCGACCTTCGCCCGGTCGCGCGAGGACAGCGCGACCAGACCGGGCCGACGAGCTGCGTACCACGCCAGCGCCGCGAAGAACGGCAACGCGACGGCCATCCGCAACGCGATCAGCGTGATCGCGTCGGCGCCGAGCCGATAACCGAGCTTGACGATGATGGCCTTGCCGGAGAACGCGACCGCACCGAAGGCGGCGAGCAGGACGCCGGATCCGACGGACTGCGGGGACGGCGCATGCGTCCGCATCGCGGCTAGGCCGTTCGACGAGGTCGTTGCGAGACGTGGCATCAGGGAAGGCGGGACACTGCGCAGGCGCGGCATCAGGCGACGACGGGTGTGGCGACGGAAGCGACGACGGAAGCGACGACGGAAGCGACGACGGAAGCGACGATGGAAGCGACGACGCCGAATCGCGGAATCTGCGCCGGACTATATCCGTTCGGACGGCCGTGCAGACGGCCCGACGCGACGACCGGGGACGTTGCCTATAATCGCCGGGCTGGCCGCCGGCTCCGGTCCGTCATCGTCCAGCCCGCACCTCCAACGCCCTTCATGAAAATCATCGTTCTCGGTGCCGGGATCCTCGGCACGACCACGGCCTGGTTCCTGCGTCGCGACGGCCACGACGTCACCGTCGTCGATCGACAACCCGGAGCCGGACGCGAGACCAGTTACGCGAACGGCTCGCAGATCTCGGTCTCGTACGCGGAGCCCTGGGCCAACCCGGGTGCCCCGATGAAGATCCTCAAGTGGCTCGGCAAGGAGGATTCGCCGCTGCTCTTCAGGCTCAATGCCGATCCGCATCAATGGCTCTGGGGCCTGTCCTTCCTGGCCAACTGCACGCCCGGCAGGACGCGCTTCAACACGATCCAGCTGACGAACCTCGGCATCTACAGCCGCGACACGCTGATCGCGTTGCGCGCGGCCACCGGCATCCGCTACGACGAGCTGGAGCGCGGCATCCTGCACCTGTACGAGAGCGAGGCCGACTTCGACGTCGCCCGGCCGGGACTCGAGCTGATGCGCGAGTCCGGCTGCCGGATGGACTTCCTCGACCCGGCGCAGATCGTCGCGCTTGAGCCGTCGCTGGCCGCCTATCGGTCGCGGCTCGCGGGCGGTGCGTACGCGCCCGACGACGAGTCGGGCGACGCGTTCCTGTTCACGCAGCGGCTCGCGGCGATGGCCGCCGCGCAAGACGTCGAGTTCCGCTATGACACGCAGGTCGTCGCGCTCAAGTCCAACGGCGATCGCATCGCCGGCGTCGTGGTCAAGGAGGGCCTGCCGAACGGACCGGGACGCGAGGAGACGCTGATGGCCGATGCCTACGTCGTCTGCATGGGCTCGTGGTCCGCGCGACTGCTGCGGACCGTCGGCGTGTCGACGCTGATCTATCCCGCGAAGGGCTATTCGGCGACGATGCCGATCAGGCCCGGCGCGATCGCCAACACCGTGAGCCTCACCGACCATCAACTGAAGATCGTGTTCTCGCGGCTGGGTGACCGCATCCGCATCGCGGGCACGGCCGAGCTGTCCGGCTACGGTACCGAGCTCAACCGCTTCCGCTGCGAGGCGCTGACGCGCCGGGCCGAGGAAATCTTCCCCGGCGTGCTCGACGTCGCGAAGGTCGAGTACTGGACCGGGCTGCGCCCCGCCACGCCGTCGAACGTCCCGTACATCGGCCGCAGCAAGCTCGGCAACCTGTGGCTCAACACCGGGCACGGGACGCTCGGCTGGACGCACGGCGCCGGTTCGGGCCTCGCCCTCGCCGACCTGGTCGCTGGGCGGAAACCGGACGTCGACTTCGCGTTCTGCGGTCGCTGACCGCGGCGCGTGCGTCTCAGCGCTCGCGCTGCCCGCCCCTCTGCTGCGGCTCGACGGGGCCGTTGTTCGGCTCGACGCGCGGGGGTCCCTGCGGCCGCGGTTGCGGAGCCGCCACCGGTGCAGCGGGGGCAACGGGGGCCACCGGTGCGGGTCGCTCGATGCGCTGCGGCCGTTCGAAGTTCTGCTGCGGACGCTGGGCCGGCGGCTGCTGAGGCTGTTGCTGCTGGACGTTCCGATATTCGCGCGCGGGTCGGTCGAACGTGCGTTGCTGCTGCTCGACGACCGGCTGCTGCGCCTGCGGGACCGGCGCCGGCCGCTGGAACTGGGGCTGCTGCCGAGGGATCTGCTGGACGGGTTGCGCCGGCTGGATCTGCGGCTGCTCGCGCGGCGTGAAGCGCTGCGTGGTCGCCTGCTGCACGCCTTGCGCGTTGACCGGCGCGCCCGGTTGCACGACCGGACGAGGGTCGCGGTTGAATCCCCCGGGGAAGTCGCCGCGCTGCTGGACACGGTCGGCCGGCACGTCGACCGAACCCGGTCGGTTCTGGTCGCGCAGCCTCTGATAGTTCGACGGCAGGCCACGGTCCGCGCCGCGCTGCGCGTCCTGCGGCAGGCCCGCGCCGGGGAAACGCGCGGGCGCGTCGGCGCCGCGGGCCTGCTCGGGCGCGCCGCGATTGCCGAACTCGCGCGGCCCGCGCGGCCCGTCGAACTCGGGGCGACGATCGCCGCCTTCGGGGCCGCGACGCCCCGCGCCCGGTACGTTGGCCGGCCGCGGGAGATCCACGACGTTGACCTGCACGCTGCGCTCGCCGATGTTGCGCGGAGCCGCGATCGCGACGGTCGAGATCGAACGCTGGCTCGCGAACGCATCGCGCGGGACCAGCGTGCCCCCGTGCTCGCGGTTCCACTCCCGCCCGCCTTCGAAGCGACGCGGCGGAGCGACGATGGTGATGTTGTTGACGCGCGTGATGTACGCGGTGTTCTGCGTGTAGTGCGGCGAATAGCGCTGCCACGGCGCGAGCGGATACCAGCCGACCCCGGGGCCGACGCCGGCCGAGAACTGGAAGCCGTCGCCTCCGTAGAAGCCGACCAGGGCCGGTGCGTAGACCGGCCGCGTGACATAGGCTCCCGGAGTCCATCCCCAACGACCGCCGACCTGCACCCAGCGCCCGTAGTGGAACGGCGCGAAGCCCCACGGGGCGTCGTCGACCCACGTGTATCCCCACGGCGCGACGTAGGCCCAGCGTCCGTAGCGATACGGCGCCCAGTCGGCCCGCACGTAGGTCGTCGGGTACCAGACCGGGCCGACGTCCTCCTCGTTCGACCAGCGGCCGTTGGCGTCGAGGTCTTCGTAGCCCGTCATGTTCGGCGAGACATAACGCTCGGCCAGCGCGTCGCGAAAGCGCCCTTCGCGGGCGAGCACCCAGTCGTCGAGCGGCACCGCGACCGGACCGGCGGCGATCAGTTGAGGCGGGGCCTCGGGATTGCCCGGATCGCCGACGACGCGCTCCGCGTTGCCGGCATCGACCAGCAGGCCGCCGCGGTCGCCCTGGACGCTCGCCTGGCCTTCGAAGACCGTGATGCCCGCCGTCGACTGCAGTGCGTCGATGCGGTAGCGACCGGGCCGCAGCAGAGCGAAGTCGGCACCCGGCACCGCGACGTTGTAGACGTCCGACGGGTCGAGGCGACGCACGCGCATCGAGACGCGGCCGCGTACGACGTTCGCGTTGAAGGTGTTGTCGTCGAGTTGCTGGATGTCGACCTGCGAGCCGGCGTCGAGCGCGAGCGTGGTGGACCCGACGCTGATCTCGACGCGCCCGGCATCGCCGACGAAGACCGAATTGCGCGACGTGACCGGCTGGTTCAGGTACGCGGCCTTCCATTCGGGATCCGACTCCGAGTAGGCCTGGACGTCGCCCTCCATGAACGCGATGCGCCCCACCCTGCCCGGCACGTCGGCGCGCGCACCGAAGGCGATGGTCACGAGCAGCGACGCGACGACGGTGATGGCGATCGACGCGATGCGACGATGCAGGGGCCCGGACACGGCCGACGAAGGAGTGGTTGCATTCATCGACATTCTCGACAGGACAGCGGATCAGGGACGAACGAGCGAAGCCCGCGGAAGTTGACCGATGTTACTCGCTGAAACAAAGCCGCCTCCACGGTCGAATCGGCCGGTCGCGTCTACCATCGCGTCGTTACCGACCCTCTTCGAGCGATGACGATTCCACGACGAAGTCTCGACGGCAGCGGGCCCGTGCCGTCGACCGAGGCGCGTTCTGCCGGCGGCACGGCCGCCCTCGTCATCGCCGCGCTGCTCGCGGCGTCGCTCGCCGGATGCTCGGGCGACGACGCGGATCGGCGGTCGGCGTTCGCCCTCGACCCGGGTCGCCTGAAGGGTGTCGAGATCGTCGTTCGATGCGCACGCCTGCAGGTCCCCGAGGACCGCGAGGCGGCGCCGGATGCGACCGGCCGCACCATCGCGATCCGCGTCGCGGTGATCCCGGCGCTGGCGCGAAAGCCCGAGCCCGATGCGATCTTCGTCTTCGCGGGCGGGCCCGGACAGGCGGCCACCGAGGTCGCGGGTTCGCTGCTGCCGGTGTTCTCCAAGCTCAATCGCGACCGCGACCTGGTGTTCGTCGACCAGCGCGGGACCGGGGGTTCCAACCGCCTGTCGTGCAAGGAAGAGAACCCGGACGGAGGCCTCGCCGATGCGTTCGACCCGAACGAGGTCGAAGGCCGGGTCGTCCGTTGCGCCGCTCGTCTGGCGAAGGGAGCCGACCTCACGCAGTACACGACGCCGACCGCGATGCGCGATGTCGACGACGTGCGTGCGCGCCTCGGCTACCCGCGTGTCGACCTGTGGGGCGCCTCCTACGGCACGCGCGCTGCGCTCGAGTACCTCCGCCAGTTCCCCGACCGGGTCCGCACGATGACGCTCGACGGGGTGGCGCCCGCTTCGATGAAGCTGCCTCTCGCGTTCGGCGCCGACGCGCGGACCGCCATCGCGGACCTGGTCCACGCCTGCGAGCGCGACGTCCCGTGCGCGACGCGTCACGCGTCGCTCGGCGCCGAGATCGACGCGCTGTTCGCGAGGACCGGTGAGAAGCCGACCGAGGTTCTCGTCGTGCATCCGTTGACGGGACGGAAGGAACGGCTGAGGTTGACGCGCCCCGGTCTCGCATCGCTGCTGCGCACCCCGCTCTACCTCAGCCTCACCGCGAGCGTCCTCCCCGAGGCGATCGGGAACGCGACGCACGACGACTTCGATGCGCTGGCCGCGTTGTCCTTCGCGGTCGGCGGCGGCCTCGAGGAGCAGCTGGCGCTCGGCATGCATCTGTCGGTGGTGTGCTCGGAAGACGTCGCGTCCACCACCGTCGCGGACATCGAGGCCGCGGGCGTCGCGGCGCTTCGGCCCGACGGTCGTCCCGACCCGTTCGCGCTGATCTACGACGAGCAGTACCGTCGGCTGTGCGCGCACTGGCCGACGCGCGTCCCGCCCGCGGCCTATTTCGCGTCGCTGGCCGGGCGACCCGGCAGCGACGTGCCGACGCTGCTGTTGTCGGGCGGCATCGATCCAGCGACTACGGCCACCCATGCGGAGGAGGTCGCCCGCGGCCTGACCCATGCACGCCACCTGGTCGCGCCGAACGTGGGTCACGGCGTATCGGCCCAAGGCTGTGCCCCGGAGCTGATCGAGCGCTTCGTACGACGCGCGGACGCGACGACGCTCGATGCCGCGTGCCTGACGACGATCCCTCGCCCGCCCTTCGTCGTCCCGGTCGCGAGCGCGGCATTTGCGAAGGAAGCGACGGGGCTGCCATGAACCGCACGCGGCACGCGACATGATCGAAGTCGAAGCGTTGCGCAAGACGTTCGCCCCCGCGGGCGAGGCGAGCGGCGCGAAGACCGGGCGCATCGAAGCGGTCCGCGGCGTCTCGTTCGTCGCCGAGGACGGCGCGACCACCGGCCTCCTCGGCCCGAACGGGGCGGGCAAGACGACGACGCTGCGGATGATCTCGACGCTCGTCGTGCCCGATGGCGGTCGCGCGCTCGTCGACGGACGCGACAGCGTCGTCGATGCGATCGACGTCCGCGACCGGCTCGGCGTGCTGTCCGACGCACGCGGCCTCTACGTGCGGCTCACGGCCCGCGAGAACATCCGCTACTACGGCCGGCTGCGCGGCATGAGCGACGACCGCATCGACGCGTCCATCGTCGACCTCGCCGCGACGCTCGAGATGACGCCGCTCCTCGATCGACGCACCGACGGCTTCTCGCAGGGCGAGCGGATGAAGGTCGCGATCGCGCGCGCGCTCGTGCACGACCCGCAGAACCTCGTCCTCGACGAGCCGAGCAACGGTCTCGACGTCGGTGCGACGCGCGCGCTGCGCACCTTGATCCGCCGCCTGCGCGACGCCGGCAAGTGCGTGCTGATGTCGAGCCACGTGATGCAGGAGGTGGCGGCGCTGGCGGACCGCATCGTGGTCGTCGCCGAGGGCCGCATCATCGCGAACGGCACCACCGATACCGTGATGGCCGAAACCGGCGCGACCAGTCTCGAGGACGCCTTCTTCCGACTGGTCGAACGGGCCGCGCGCGAGGCGCAAGACGGGGGGCTTCGCGATGATGGCCGCCTGGTGGGCGGTCCTGCGGAAGGAGGTCGTCGACGGGCTGCGCGACCGGCGCACGCTCTTCACGATGCTCTTCACCGGCATCGCGATGGGCCCGATCGCGTTGCTGCTGATGGCCAACTACGTGTCCGGACTCGAGCAGAAGAGCGCGGCCCGCAAGATCATGGTCGACGGGATCGAGCACGCGCCGCAACTCGCCAACTACTTCGCACGGAACGGCATCGCGGCGGTCGCGCCGCCCGTGGACTACGCGGCCGCGATCCGCGACGGCTCGCTGCAGGAGGCGGTCGTCGTGATCCCGCGGGACTTCACCGAGCGCGTCGAGCGGGCCGAGACCGTCGACGTGCAGCTGGTCTTCGACGACTCGCGGAACGGCGCGCTGGCATCGATCCGTCTCGCCGACGCGGTGCTGACAGGATGGTCGCGCGAGACCGGCATCGTCCGCGCGATCGCGCGCGGCATCGGGCCGCAGCTGCTGCGGCCGCTCGCCGTCGAACGCGTCAACGCGGCCACGCCGAAGCAGCAGGCGGCCTTCCTGCTGTTCCTGATCCCGATGTTCGGCCTCCTCGGTTCGGTCGTCGGCAGCCTCGGGGTCGCACTCGACACGACCGCCGGCGAACGCGAGCGTGGGTCCCTCGAACCGTTGTTGATGAATCCGGTGCCGCTCGCGGCTCTCGTCGTCGGCAAGTGGAGCATGGTCGCGCTGTTCGGTTCGTCGGTCGTGTTGCTCCCGTTCGGTGGCTTCTCGGTGGCCACGCAGTTCGTCCGCAGCGAGAAGCTCTCGGCGCGGTGCGCGTTCGGGCCGCCCGCGCGCGGGCGCGTCGCGGGGG